>DGHJ01000133.1:0-15579 GCA_002392625.1 Oscillospiraceae bacterium UBA3851 | reverse complement strand
CGTCGTCCAGCGTCTCGTCGAAGGTAGCGCCGAAAATGCTCAGCGCGTCAGGATGGACGGCCTCGCGGACCAGATCGGCGGCCTGGGCCACCTCCTCCAGCCCGATATCCACGGAGCCGGTGATGTTGATCAGCACNNTGGCGTCGGGATGCGCGGCCTCCTGGACGAGGTTGGCGGCAGCCTCGACATCCTCCAGGCCCATGTCCTCGGAGCCGGTGATGTTGATCAGCACGCCCTTGGCGCCGTTGATGGAGGTCTCCAGCAGGGGGCTGGAGATGGCCATGTGGGCAGCCTCCTCGGCCTTGTTCTTGCCGGCGGCGCGGCCCACGCCCATGTGGGCCAGGCCCGCGTCCTTCATGACGGCGGTGACGTCGGCAAAGTCCAGGTTGATGAAGCCGGTGTCGCGGATCAGGTCGGAGATGGACTGCACCGCCTGGCGCAGCACGTCGTCAGCGATCTCGAAGGCGTTGGCGAAGGTGATCTTCTCATCGGTGGCGTATTTCAGCCGCTCGTTGGGGATAATGACCAGGGAGTCCACCTTGCCCTGCAGATCCTCGATGCCCTGCTCGGCCTGGGTCATGCGGCGGCGGCCCTCAAAGGCGAAG
This sequence comes from Oscillospiraceae bacterium UBA3851, assembly GCA_002392625.1. Taxonomy (GTDB): domain Bacteria; phylum Bacillota; class Clostridia; order Oscillospirales; family Oscillospiraceae; genus Vescimonas. Next base: position 14,974 of record DGHJ01000133.1, on the reverse strand, counting down.
GGCTTGGTGACAACGCCCACCGTCAGCACGCCCTGCTCGCGGGCGATCTCCGCCACGACGGGGGCTGCGCCGGTGCCGGTGCCGCCCCCCATGCCGGCGGTGATGAACACCATGTCGGTATTCTCCAGGGCCTTGGCGATCTGGTTGCGGTTCTCCTCGGCGGCCTTGCGGCCCACCTCAGGATTGGAGCCGGCGCCCTTGCCGCCGGTCAGCTTTTCGCCGATCTGGATCTTATAAGTAGCGCTGGATGCGTTCAGCGCCTGCTTGTCCGTATTGACGGCAATGAACTCCACGTTCTTGGTGCCGGTGCGCACCATGCGGTTCACCACGTTGTTGCCGGCGCCGCCTACGCCCACGACCTTGATGTTGACAACGTTCTCAACGCCTGTTTCCAATCCAAAACTCATGACGGTTCCTCCTGCCATCCCTTGTATTTCAAAGACGGATTATCTGCCTGTGACCACAATATAGAGTGGTTTTTCTTATTGTATTACGGATTATGCCGCAGGTCAAGTATTACCGGACCATTTCCTCGAAAAAAGTTCGACAGATCAGCCGGGGATGAAATTCACCTTGTGGTCCTGCATCATGTTGATGGTGCCGGTCTCGTTGTCCTCCAGCCGCTCCACCACCGCCAGCAGATAGTTGAGCTTGTAGTCCAGGTCGGCGTTCCAGGGGATCTGGACGGTGAAGCGGTCCAGATACCGCATGGTGATCTGAGCGGCGTCCTCCAGATGGATGGCCTGCACGTCGCCCAGCATATCCTTGCTGCGCAGCAGACCCAGCAGCTCCAGCAGCACGGCGCAGGCGTTTTCATTTTCGCTGTGTATGTTCTGCCCCACCTGAGGATCGGTCAGGTTCAGGCCGGTGACCATGGCGTAGGGCCCCGCGCCGGCCTTCACCGTGTCCACGATTTTGCCGTTGCCGGACACCAGCCACAGCGCCCCGTCCTGCTCCACAGCCACGGTGAAGCGGCACTCGGTGATGGCGATGTGCAGCGTGCTGGGCAGGCTGCGGGTGATGCGCACCGTCTCCACGTAGTTCAGCGCCGAGCGGATGCGGCCGGCCACCTCGTACTTATCCATGAGGAACAGGTTGTCACCCACGCTGAGGCCGCTGGCGGCCACCACCTCCTCCTGGCTGTAACGGGTGCTGCCCTCCACCTCGATGTGCTCCACCTTGAAAAACAGGGCCAGCGCCGCCACAATGGCGCCGCAGATCACCACGAAGGTCAGCAGACGGTAGAGGACGGCAAACCGCCCCCTGTTGTTTCTGCGTTTTCTTCTCGTACGTCTGGCCATGTCAAACTCCTATGCTTCGATCTCCTGAATTTTGGCGCCCAGCCGGGCCAGGTCGCCGGTCAGGTCGCTGTATCCGCGCTTGATGTGGTGGATCTCCTCCACCTGGGTGACGCCGTCGGCCTGCAAGCCGGCCAGCACCAGCGCCGCGCCGCCCCGCAGGTCCGTGCAGCGCACGGTGGCTCCGCACAGCCGCTCCACGCCGCACACCACTGCCACCCGCCCCTCCAGGCGGATATTGGCACCCATTCGCTGCAGCTCCGCCACGTGGCGGTAGCGGTTTTGAAAAATGTTTTCCACAAAAACGGTGGTTCCCTGGGACCGCAGCAGCGCCGCCATGAAAACGGCCTGGGCGTCGGTGGGGAAGCCGGGGTGGGGCGAGGTTCGGATGGGGCAGACGCCCCGCAGACGTCCTGTGCTCCGCAGGCGGATGTGCTGCTCGTCGCTGCTGATGCGGCAGCCAGCCTGGGAGAGGGCTGTGGTCACCGTGGAGAGATAGCGGTAGTCCACCCCCCGCAGGGTGATTTCGCCGCCGGTAGCGGCAACCGCCGAGAGATATGTAGCTGCGGCGATCCGATCGCCGATGCAGCGATGGCGGCAGCCGTGGAGGGGTCTGCCGCCCTCCACGATCACTGTGGAGGTGCCGGCGCCCCGGACCGAGGCGCCCATTTTTCTTAGAAATGCCTGCAGGTCCATGATCTCCGGCTCGCGGGCCGCGTTGGAGATCACCGTGACGCCGTCGGCGCCGCAGGCGGCCAGCATGGCGTTTTCCGTGGCCCCCACGCTGGGCAGGCTCAGCACGATCTCCGTGCCGCGCAATCGCTCGCCCCGGCACCGCAGCTGTCCGCCCCGCTCCTCGATGTGGGCGCCCAGGGTCCGCAGGGCCGTCAGGTGAAGGTCGATGGGCCGGGGGCCCAGCTCGCAGCCGCCGGGATAGCTCAGCGCCGCCCGGCCGCACCGGGCCAGAATGGCGCCCAGGAAGATGACGGAGGAGCGCATGCGGCGCATGAGACCATCGGGAATATCCCAGCGGCTGAGGCCGCTGCTGTCCACCTCCAGGTCCTCCCCCACCCAGCGCACCCGGCAGCCCAGGTGACGCAGGATGGCCGCACTGGCGTCCACATCCTCCAGCCGGGGACAGTTTTCGATCACCGACACGTCCCGGCACAGTATGGCGGCTGCCAGAATGGGCAGCACACTGTTCTTGGCGCCCTGCACCGTCAGCTCACCCCGGAGCCCATGGCCGCCCTCAACTGCGATCACTTTCATCCTCCGCCCTGCCTTTCATCGCTTTCTCAAGCCATTCTATGCAGGACGCGGCCGGTGTGTTTACTTCACCAGCTCCATGACCGCGTTGTAGATGCGTTCGGTGGCGTCCAGGATGCCCAGCTCGCTCATGCCGCGGCTCATGGCGGCGCGAAGCGCGGGATCGGACAATATGTCACGGGCGGCGTCGTAGAGGTCGTCGCCGGAGCATTCCGCCTCCAGCAATATGCGGGCGCCGCCGTGCTTTTCCAGGATGCGGGCGTTCTTCTCCTGGTGGTTGTTGGTCACGTAGGGTGAGGGCACGATGACCGCCGGAACGGCCAGCGCCGTGATCTCGCTGACGGTGGAGGCGCCGGCCCGGCAGATCACCAGATCCGCCGCACGCATGACCACCGCCATATCGTAGATATACTCCCGCACGTCCAGGGACGGACACTTGTCCAATCCCCGTGCGGACAAAGCCTGCTTCATGGTCTCCCACCCCGTGCTGCCCACGGCGTGGATATGGTGGAAGGGCTCGCCCTCCTTCTGCTCGCGCTGGAAGAAGTCCACCATTTTGGCGTTCATGTCCCGCGCGCCCAAGCTCCCCCAAAAGGAGGCGACCAGCGGCCGGTCGTCCGTGAAGCCCAGCTTCTGCCGGGCCTGGGCGCGGGTCAGCTCAAAGAAATCGCCCCGCACCGGCGTGCCGGTGACCACGATCTTCTCCGGGTGGCGGTAGTGCTGACGGCACTCCTCAAAGCCAACCATGATCCGGTTAGCATAACCCTCCAGCTGCTTGGTGGTGAGGCCGGGCACCATGTTGGACTCGTGGACCGCCGTGGGGATGCCAGCCCTGGCGGCGCAGCGCACCATGGGATAGCTGGCGTAGCCGCCGGTGCCTACCACAAGATCGGGGCGGAACTCAGCTAAAATGGCCTTCGCCTGACGGGGCGAGGTGATGAGATTCCGGACCGTGTGCAGGTTGTCCTTCAGCGCAGCGGGCTTCAGGGACCGGCGGAAGCCGGACACCTCCACGCCGCGGAAAGCGTAGCCCTGCTTTTCCACCAGGCCGCGCTCCATGCCTCTGGGCGTACCCACGAACAGCACGTTGACGCGCTGATCCCTTTCCTTCATATAGCCCGCCAGCGCCAGAGCCGGGTTCACGTGGCCCGCCGTGCCGCCGCAGGTAAAAATCACGTTCATATTCTGTCCTCCCGACTTGGGGGAATTTTCGCTATCCGTTTTTTGGCGCCGGGATCTGCCTGGACACACTGAGCACGATGCCCATTTCAAAGAGCTGCAGCGCCAGCGCCGTGCCGCCGTAGCTGAAGAACGGCAGGGAGATGCCGGTGGCCGGCACCAGTCCGCTGACCACGGCGATGTTCAGGAAGGTTTGCAGGGCGATGTGGGTGGTGATGCCCACCACCAGCAGTGCGCCGAAGCGGTCGCGGGCGTGGAGGGCGATCCAGAAGCCGCGAATGATGAGCAGGGCAAAAATCAGCATGATGACGCAGGCGCCAATGAGGCCCAGCTCCTCGCACACGATGGCGAAGATGCAGTCGTTGTGCTCCTCCGGCAGATACAGGAACTTCTGGCGGCTCTTGCCCAGGCCCACGCCCAGCAAGCCGCCGGAGCCGATGGCGATAAGGCTCTGGACCATCTGGTAGCCCTCGTTGCTGGCGTCCAGCCAGGGGTCGTGCCACATATTGATGCGGCTGCTGCCGTAGGAGATGATCCCCTTTTCCACCAGCTTCACGTAGAGGAACGCCGCGGCCGCGCCGCCGCCTACGCCGGCAGCCACCAGCCAGGTCTTGATGCCGCCCACGATCATCATGACCACGCCGGTACCCACGATGAGGATGGTGCCGGACAGGTGGGGCTCCAGCATCATCAGGATGGCGACGATGCCCAGCACCGCCAAATAGGGCCAGATGCCGTAGCGCCAGGTCTGCATCTTGTCCCGTTTCCGGGAGATGCTGTCGGCAAAAAAGACGATGACGCCCAGCTTGGCGATCTCCGAGGGCTGGAAGGTGAAGACGCCCTGCTTTCCCAGCCAGCGGGTGGCGTTGTTGACGGTGATGCCCACGTGGGGGATGATGACAAGGATCAGCAGGAACACGGAGAAGCCCAGCAGGATCTTGGCCGCGCCGCGCCAGCGCTGATAGGCGAATTTGCTGACAACGAACATGGCCACGATGCCCAGGACGGCAAAGATGGCCTGGCGCTTGAAGTAATATGCCGGGTTGCCGCTCTCATAATAGGCCGAGGGGAAGCTGGCGGAAAACACCATCACCAGTCCGATGGCCGTCAGCAGCAGGGTCAGCAGCAGAAACGGGATGTCCATCCGCCCCTTTGCCGCCTCCAGCGTCTCTCTTTCCGTCTCTCTGGCGCGCTTTTGACGCGCTCTCTGCCGCTCCTTTTGCTCCTTTTGCGCGCGATACTCCTCGCGGGTCATTGCTCCCCCTCCTTTCCGCACTTGTTCTCGATCAGCCGTGGAACCGGTCCATGACGCCCAAATAGGCCAGGGCGCAGAAGATCAGGCTGACAGCGGTAAACACAGCCACAATTTTGGTCTCCTTCCAGCCGCACATCTCAAAATGGTGGTGCATGGGCGCCATCTTGAACACCCGCTTGCCGTGGGTCAGCTTGAAGTAGCCCACCTGGATGATGTCGCTCATGGTCTCGCAGATATAGACGATGCCCACCAGGATCAGCACCAGGGGCATATCGTAGGCAAAGGCCAGGGCCGCCACCGCGCCGCCCAGGAACAACGAGCCGGTGTCGCCCATGAAGACCTTGGCGGGGTAGTGGTTATAGAGCAGGAAGCCCAGCAGACCGCCCAGCATGGCGGCGGAGAAGACGCTCAGCTGCAGGTAATCGGTGCCCCAGCGGTAGCCGATGACGGCGAAGAAGATCGCCACCGGCACCGTGACGGAGGAGCTGAGGCCGTCCAGCCCGTCGGTGATGTTCACGGCGTTGACCGTGCCCACGATGATGAAGGCGGCCAGCACCATATAGACCACCCAGTTCAGCACGATATGGGTGTTGAAAAACGGGATATACAGGTTGGGGCTCAGCATGCCCTCGTACCGCATCAGGCACAGAAAGGCCACCGCCGCCGCCAGCTGCAGCAGGAACTTCTGCAGGGAGGTGAGGCCCGTGTTCTGATGGTGCTTCACCTTCTGGTAATCGTCGATATAGCCGATGATGCCGAAGACCAGAGAGAAGAGGAACACGTACAGGTGGGCGAAATTCCCCGCCAGCATCCCCCTCCAGCCGAAGATCAGGATGGCCGCGCCGATGCCGATGATGAACATCAGCCCGCCCATGGTGGGGATGCCTTGCTTGTTCATGTGCCAGGTGGGGCCGATCTCCTTGATGCTCTGGCCCACCTTCAGCTTCACCAGCATGGGGATCAGCAGCTTGCCCGCCGCAGCGGTAACGGCGAAGCTGACGGCCAGCGTCAGGATCAACCTCAGTAAATCACTCATAGTTTCTCTCCTCCCGCCCCCGCAGGGGCGCTGTTTCGTGTGTTATTCGTTCTTGAAAAATGCCTCCACGATCTCCCGCTCATCCAGGTGCCGCTTAGCATGGCCGATCACCTGGTAGTCCTCGTGGCCCTTGCCGCACAGCACGATCACGTCGCCGCGCCGGGCGTGGGACAGGGCGTAACGGATGGCCTCGATACGGTCCTCCACCACCGCATAGCTGTGGCAGCCCTCCATCCCCGCCAAAATGTCGCAGATGATGGCGCCCGGCTCCTCGGTGCGGGGATTGTCGCTGGTGACCACGGAGAAATCCGCCAGTCGGGCGGCGATGGCCCCCATCTGAGGCCGCTTGGTCCGGTCCCGGTCGCCGCCGCAGCCGAACAGGGCCACCACCCGGCCGGGGGCAAAGCGCCGAACCGCCGTCAGCACGTTTTCCAGGGCGTCCGGCGTGTGGGCGTAGTCGATGAGCACGTGGAAGGGTCTGCCGTGGGTGGACACCGGCTCCATCCGGCCCCGCACAGGAGAGGCGCTGCGGAGCGCTTCCGCGCCCGCCGCCAGGGGCACCCCCAGCTCCCGCGCCGCCGCCAGGGCGGCCAGGGTGTTGTACACGGTGAATCGGCCGGGCGTGGCCGCCCAGACGCTGACGCGCTCGCCCTCTGCCACGGCGTCGTAGGTCACGCCGGAGCCGGACAGGCAGATATTCTCCGCCCGGAGCTGTGCCGGGCCGTCGACGCCGTAGAACACGGTGCGGCAGGTGCTGCCTTGCAGCAATCGCTGTCGCCACGGGTCGTCACCGTTGCAGACGCCGGATACGCACTGGCGGAACAGCAGGGCCTTGGCGTCGCAGTAATCCTCCATGGTGCGGTGAAAATCCAGGTGGTCCTGGGTCAGGTTGGTAAACACGCCCACCGCGAAGGGGATGCCATACACCCGGTCCAGGGTCAGGGCGTGGCTGGACACCTCCATCACCGCGTGGGTACAGCCGCTGTCCGCCATGCGGCGCAGCAGGGCCTGCAGGTCGGCGGATTCCGGGGTGGTGCGGACTGCGGGCAGGCTCTCGTCGCCCACCATGTTCCGGATCGTGCCCACCAGGCCCACCTTGGCGGACAGGGAACGTTCCAGAATATGCTTGATATAGCAGCTGGTGCTGGTTTTGCCGTTGGTGCCGGTGACGCCCGCCACCGTCAGCTCGCAGGCGGGGTGGCCGTATCGGTTGGCGCTGACCACGGCCAGCGCCCGCCGGGCCGAGGGCACCGCGATATAAGGGACGCCCTCCAGCGCCTCTTCACAGATCACACAGACGGCGCCACGGTCCAGCGCCTGGCGGGCGAAGGCCCTGCCGTCGTTTTCCAGGCCGGAGATGGCCACGAATACGTGACCCGGCTCCACGCCGCGGGAATCGTAGCTGACGCCGGTGACCCCTACAGTGGGGTCGGCGGAACAGGAGAGAATCTCCAGCCCCTCCAACAGATCGTTTAATCGCATCAGAGCATCTCCCTTGCCGGAATTGTTCCTTCCGGTCCGCGGGACCGCTCCTCGGTATAGTCAGATAGTACGCCGCTGCGGCGCTTGATATGCCGTCAATCCAGCACGTTGGTGTCACCCAGCTGGACCGTGATGACCGTGCCGGCAGGCAGCTCCTCGCCCGCCTCCTCTGACTGGCTCATGACGCGGACGCTGCTGCTGCCGCTGCCGGTGGTGCCGGCGAACCGGATCAGCAGCCCCGCATTGGAGACGGCGCTGTTGGCCTCCGCCGGCGAGCAGCCCAGCAGATTTGGTACGACGCATAGCTCGTCAGGCTTTTCCGCTCCGGCGTACAGAACCACCGTGGACTTGCCGGGGATGATGACGCCGCCCACCGGCGTCTGATCGGTAATAACGTCGCCCTCGCCCACCACACGGCTGCTGAAGCCGCGCTCCTGCAGCTTCTTTTGGGCCTCCTCCAGGGTGGAGCCAACCACGTTGGGCACGGTGGTGTCGGCGCCCAGCAGCTCCTCGGCGGAATAGGATGGCTCGATGCCCAGATAGGGCAGGATCTCCGCCATGATCTGGCTGCAGCTGGGGGCCACCATGTTGCCGCCGGAGGGATATGTGCCGGTGTTCGTGCCGGGGCTGTCCAGGGCGATGAGCATGATGATCTCCGGGTCGTCCACCGGGGCGAAGCTCATGAAGGACACGATGACCTCGCGGGTCTGGCCGGTGGCGTCGCGCTTATCCGCCGTGCCCGACTTGCCGCCGATGCGGTAGCCGGCCACCTGGGCGTTCCGGCCGGTGCCGGTGGCCACCACAGTCTCCAGGCACTCGCACACCAGGGCGCTGGTCTCCTCGCTGATCACCTGGCGCACGGGGGTGTCGTCGTGCTGCCAGATCACGTTGCCGTCGTCATCCAGCACCTGAGCCACTACGTAGGGCGTGTGCAGGTAGCCGCCGTTGACGCAGGAGGCCTGAGCGGCGATCAGGGAGATGGGCGTCACGCTGAAGTTCTGGCCGAAGGCGTAGCAGGCCAGGTCCAGGGTGGTGAACTTATCCTCCGGCTGGAAGATGCTGGTGCCCTCGCCGTCCAGGTCGATGCCGGAGCCGCTCATCAGGTTGAAGGCACGCATGTATTCGTAGTATTTCTCGTTGCCCAGCCGCAGGCCGTAGGTGATAAAGGCCGGATTGCACGAGTGGGCCGCCGTTTCCGCCAGGTTCTGGAAGCCGTGGGTGCCGGAGCACTTGATGCGGGCGGTGGAGACGTCGATGTAGCCCACGCAGTTGAAGGTGGTGTTCATGTCCACCACGCCCTCCTCCAGGGCGGCGGCCAGCGTCAGCACCTTGGAGGTGGAGCCGGGCTCATACACCTCGTTGACGGCCTTGTTCCACCACTGCTTCATCTGCATGTCGCCCAGGGACGCCTCCTCGGACTCCACGGCCTCCGACATCTTGGGGTCGAGAATGTCGGCGAAGTGGTTCAGGTCGTAATTGGGGTAGGAGGCCATGCCCAGTACGGCGCCGGTCTTGGCGTTGAGGATGATGCCCATGCCGCCTTCCTTCACGTCGTACTTATAGACCATATCCGCCAGGGCCTTTTCCAGATAGTACTGGACGGTGGTGTCCACGGTCAGCACCAGGGAGTGGCCGTTCTCCGGCTCAAAGTACTGCTCATACTCGTAGAGCATGTCGTTGCCGGCGTTGTCCTTGGCGGTGATCACCAGACCGGTCTGGCCCTCCAGATCCTTTTCGTACCGGGCCTCCAGACCGTACAGGCCCACGTTGTCATTGCCCACGAAGCCGATGATGTGGCAGGCCAGATCGCTGTAGGGATAGTAGCGCTTGGAGTCGGTCACCAGATAGACGCCCCGGACCTTGTTGGCGTTGATATACTCCCGGACCCGGTTGGCCACGTCCTCATCGGCCCGCAGCTTGATGACCTCGTACTGGGAGTTGGTGCGGTCCATCCGCTGGCGGACGTTCTCCTCGTTCACGTCCAGGATCTCAGCCAGGGCGGCGGCCAGGGTATCCTTGTTCCACGTGACCTTGTCCTTGGGATCGGTGGCCTCGTCGCTGGCTTTCAGCGTCTCCTGAATCTCCAGCGGAGAGAGGAACACGGTCTCCGCCGTGGCGGAGATGGCCAGGATGTTGCCATTGCGGTCCAGGATGCTGCCGCGGGAGGCGGAGACCACGGTGCTGCGGGTCTGTTGGCTGACGGCCAGCTTCTGCAGCTCCTCGTGGCGCTTGATCTGCAGCTGATACAGCTTGCCGAAGAGCAGGAGAAACGTGCCCACGCCCAGGATCAGCATGAGCAGGAAGGTCCGCCGCTGGATGACCCGGTTGGCGCGGCGGCTGTTTTCACTTTTTCGATTGCCGGAAGTGGCCATATTTTCTCCTTTCGGCGGCCCTCGCCGCCCCCTGCGACAGTTGCAATATACCAAACGAAGGAGCAAGAAGTCCCCTTCTTACTCCTTTCATCGTTTCACGGCTGCCGGATGATACGCTCCCACTATATGGGGCGTCTTACCGGAAATATTCCACCAAGGCCTCAAAGCCCTCCTCCAGGCTTTGGCCCAGGCCGCTGAGCAGTCCGCCCGCTCCCGCCTGATGGACCACGGCCACGTCGGAGCCGGACAGATCCACGTACTCGATCTGGGCGCTGGTGGGCTTGCTCATGCCAGCTGCCTCGGCAGTCTCCTTGACGGTGGCCAGGTCGAAGGTCTGCTCATATTTGGTCAGCAGGGACACGTGCTCGTCGTTGAGCTCGGCCAGCTCGCTCTTCATCTGGGCCACGTTGCCGGAGATGGTGGTCAACTGCACGTAGCCCATGATCAGGGCCATGACCATGGCCGCCAGGATCACGATGCCGCCCACCAATACGGGCGACGTTCTGGGCCGGGGCTGTGCCACCGGCTGGCGGCGCTGCTGAGGCCGGGGCTGACGGGCCTCGCGCTCGTGCTCGTGGACCTTGCCGGCCTCCTCCAGGTTGCGCTCCCGAACCAGGGCGTCCAGATCGTACGCCAAGTTGCCGTTTGTCATTGTGCCGGGTCTCCTGCGCGGATCAGCCATCGTCGGGAGCCTCCTTTCTCTGTAAAATCTCTATCGTTTTTATAGTTTTTCCGCCACGCGCAGCTTGGCGCTGCGGGCGCGGGGATTGTACGTCAGCTCCGCCGGGCCGGATACCACCGGCTTGCGGGTGACCAGCTTCATCTTCGGTGTCTTGCCGCACACGCACACCGGAAACTCTGGGGGGCAGGTGCAGCCGGTGGCCAATTCCGCCAGCGTGCGCTTGACGATGCGGTCCTCCAGGGAGTGGAAGGAGATCACAGCCAGCCGTCCGCCGGTCTTCAGTCCGTCCGCTGCGGCCCGCAGCATGGGCGGCAGGGCGTCCAGCTCGCCGTTGACGGCGATGCGGATGGCCTGAAAGCTCCGCTTGGCCGGGTGCTGCTTTTCCCGCAGGGCCTTGGCGGGCATGGCGCTGCGGATGATTTCCGCCAGCTCCAGCGTGGTCTCTATCTCTCTCTCTTCACGCCGGCGGCAGATGGCGGAGGCAATGGCGGGGGCATACCGCTCCTCGCCGTAGTCGAACAGGATGCGCCGCAGCTCGTCGCAGCTCCAGCCGTTGACTATCTCACGGGCGGTCAGACCGGCGGTGCGGTCCATGCGCATGTCCAGCGGCGCGTCGTGCATGTAGGAGAACCCGCGCTGGGCGTCATCCAGCTGGGGGGACGATACGCCCAGGTCGAACAGCATACCGTCCACGCCGTCCAGGTCCAGCTCCCGCAGGATCTCCCCCAGTCGGTCGAAGTTGCTGTGGACCAGCGTCACCCGGTCCATGTAGGGCGCCAGCCGCTCCCTGGCGGCCTCCAGCGCCGTCTCGTCCCGGTCGATGCCGATGAGACGGCCGGCGGTCAACCGCCGGACGATCTCCAGAGAGTGTCCGGCCCGGCCCAGGGTGCCGTCCACGTATATCCCGTCGGGCTTGATTTCCAGCGCCGTCAGGCACTCGTCCAGCAGCACCGGCTTGTGGCCGAAGGCCATATCCTCAACCCCGTTGGGGCGAAACGCATCCCGTTCCACGCCTTACAGGCCCATGGACTCCATGGCCGCCTCCAGCGCGCCGGTGGAGAAGGCCTCCTCCTCCATCTCGGCCCAGCGCTTGGCGTTCCAGATCTCCACGCGATCAAAGCTGCCGATGACCACGACTTCCTTTTCCAGGTCGGCCCAGCCCCGCAGACGGGCGGGGATCAGGATGCGGCCCTGACCGTCCGGCTCGCAGTCCGCCGCGTTGGCGAACACGGAGCGCAGCGTTTTGATCTCGCTGTAGGTCTTGGTCTTCAACTGCTCCATCCAGGCGTTCCAGCGATCCTCCGAGAAGATATACAGGCAGTGATCCTGTCCTGCGATTACGTGGAACGTGGCGCCCAGCTCCTCCCGCAGCTTGGACGGGATGAACAGACGGCCCTTGGCGTCGATATTGTGCGCGTATTGCCCGGTCACGCCTGTCACCTCCCTCGTCTGCAGAACGGATTTTGGCGGAAATCGTGGGACTGTTCCCCACAAATAGGGGCACTACCCCCACAATTCCCCACCTGGTAGATTGAGTATACATAATTTCCCCGCCAAATGCAAGTAGATTTTTTTGCGAAACGGTCCGGTTTTTCTCTTTATTTCGTGGAAAATCGGCTCTTTTTTCGCCGGAATTTGAAACATTCGTTCTATATTGTGTATAACAAAAAACGACAGACACTATATATAGTGTCTGTCGTTTTTAATTGACCACAAGATATTCAACTGTCTCTCAGGCAGGGAAACTGTGCCGGGGAAGAATCGTCATCTTGCACAAAATTCCGGCGCAAAATTCTGCGTTTTTTACAACTCCTCGTCTTCCTTGCCTTTGAGCTTCTGGCGCTGCTCCTGCAGCTTTTCGGCAGAGGCGGTGCGGAAGCGGGTGCGGGACTCCTGGACCTCGGTCAGGGCCATCTGGATGGCCTCCTCCGTGCGGCGCAGAGCGTCCTCGGTGTAGGTGTTGGCGGCGGCATAGAGCTCCTTGCTGCGCTCCTCGGCGCGGCGGATGATCTCCGCGCTCTTCTGCCGGGCCTGCTGGAGGGTCTCGCTCTCGGAGACGATGTTCTTGGCGTCTGTCTCCGCCTGGCGGATCATCTTCTCCACCTCTTTCTTGGCGGCGTCCACGTACTCCTGGCGGGCGCGGATCAGCTCCTGGGCCTTTTTCAGCTCGATCGGCAGCTTGCTCTTGATCTCGTCCAGCAGATCCAGCGCCTCGTCGCGGTTGATCACGCACCTGTCGGAGCTGAAGGCGGCGCTTTTTGCCTCGTCTACCATGCTGTAGAGCATATCGATCAAACGCTGTACATCTTTCTCTTCCATCTTCAAGCCCTTTCCTTTCTCTTTAGTTCCTCCGCCACCGGGGCGGGCACATACTTCTCCATGGGCTGGCCGTACTTGATCATCTCGCGGACCATGGTGCTGCTGAAATGCTGGCAGGCGGGGCTGGAGGGCAGCAGGACCGTCTCCAATCCGGGGCAGATGCCGCGGTTGATGGCGGCCATCTGGTATTCCTGGTCAAAATCCGTGGCGTTGCGCACGCCCTTGACCAGCACGTTGGCTCCCTTGGACACGGCGTAGGATGCCAGCAGACCGTCGAAGGCCTCCACCTCCACGTTTTCGATATCGGCCACGGACTCACGAAGCAGCTCCACGCGCCGCTCCGGCGTGAACATGGGCGCTTTTTTCTCGGCGTTCACCATGACGCAGACCCACACCTTGTCAAAGCACGCCGCCGCGCGGCGGATCACGTCCAGATGGCCCAGGTGAACGGGGTCAAAGCTGCCGGGGTAGATTGCGATACTCATTCATCGTCCTCGTTTCCGCTGCGATGGTACACCGTCAGCTTGATCTTTCCGTAGCGGTACTCCCGGTACAGCCGGTAGGGCGGCTGCACCGGCGGCAGAGCATGGTCTGCTGCGCTTTCCGCCACAATTATACCATGCGCGCGGCAAATGTCAAACCCCGTAATGGCCTCCAGCGCCTGATCCAGCAGGTCCGTGGCGTAGGGCGGGTCCAGGAAGATCAGGTCGAACTTCTCACCGCTGCGCAGGTAGGCCAGGGCGTCGCCCTTCCGGACGCGGGCGTTCTCCTCCAGCTGGCAGAGCTTCACGTTCTCCCGGATCAACTCCACGGCGTCGGCCCGCCGATCCACGAATACGCACTCTGCGGCGCCCCGGCTCAGCGCCTCGATGCCCAGCTGCCCGGTGCCGGCGAACAGGTCCAGCACCCGCCGGCCCTCGATGTCGAACTGGATGATGGAGAACATGCCCTCCTTCACCTTATCGGTGGTGGGGCGGGTCTCCATGCCCTCCAGCTCCTTTAAGCGTCTGCCCCTGGCAGACCCCGTGATGACTCTCATTTGTGCTCTCCTCTCGGATCGAAGCGTTCAAAGATAATGATGTTCCCATCCTTCTCCGCCTCCACCATCTCCTCCCGGCTGGCGATGGTCCAGTTGGCCTCCTGCACCTTGTAGAAGCGTCGGCACCAGCGGACGCTCAGGCACTTCCGGTCGGAGAACCGATAAGCAATGAAATCGGGCACGGCCTGGAAATTCATCAGCAGGTTGCTGAGGATGAACCGGGCGATCCCACTGAGATAGGCGGCGTCGCCGTGGCGGGAAAACTGTTCGGCCAGCTGGCCCCGGACGATCTCCGGGCGGTTTTTGCGCAGCCAGCGCAGGCAGCGGTAGTCAAAGGACTCAATGCAGTAGTGCACCCGGAACTTATCCAGCATGGCCACCGTAGCGGCGGCCAGCTCGTTATAGTTGCCCCGCTCCGCCTTCAGCTCCACGATCAGAGCCGTCTGGTCCTCAAAGAGGGCCAGCACCTCCTCCAGCAGGGGGATTCGCTCGTCGGTGCCCTCCAGGCGGTACTGCTTCAGCTCCTCCGCCGTCAGATCCTCCACAGCCACGTCCACCCCGGCGGTGCGCAGGAGGCTGCTGTCGTGGATCACGGCCAGGTTGCCGTCCTTCATCAGATGGACGTCCAGCTCCGCGCCGAAGTGGTTTTCCACCGCCCGGCGGAAGGCAGCCATGGAGTTCTCCGGGATGGTGGGCTTATCGTGAAAGCCCCGGTGGGCGTAGCGCCACAGGCGCAGGAGCTTCCAGTCGGGGTGGCCCCGGCGGCAGCGCAGGGCCAGGGTATACAGCTCACCCAGCACCAGCAAGATGAGCACAACCAATGCGACGTACCACATAGCTTATCCTCAATCGTCGCCGCCCAAGGCCTCGATACCGGTGACGTTGGCCACCTTCTTGGCCTTGATGTTCTTGACAAGGGAGGTGAAAACGGCGCAGCTGAGCAGCGTCAGGATGCAGGCGTAGACCGGCAGGGCGCGCCAGGCGTTGGCAGCCCGCAGCACCAGACCCAGCAGCACGGGTGTGACCGTCTGGGCGGACATGCTGGC
>DGHJ01000015.1 GCA_002392625.1 Oscillospiraceae bacterium UBA3851 | reverse complement strand
CAAGCGGGGCGTCAAAATCCAGGGCATCTTTCGCAGCAACTCCATCCTCATCGGCATCCCGCTCACCGCGGCGCTGGTGGAAGGTGCCGATCTGGGGCCCATCGTGCTGCTGCTGGCGGTGGTGGTACCCACATACAACGTTTTGGCGGTGGTCATTCTGGAGATCTTCCGGGGCAAGCGGCCGAATATCGGCCATGTGCTGCTGAGCATCGCCAGGAATCCGCTGATCATTGCCGTGGCGCTGGGTCTTCTGTTCCTGCTGACGCCTCTGCGCCTCCCGGTTGTCATCGAGTCCACCGTCAGCCAGATCGCGCCCATCTCCAACGCGTTCATGCTGTTCCTGCTGGGCGCCTTCTTTCGGTTTGACGGTCTCCGGCGCTACCGGTGGGATCTGGTACAGGTCACGCTGGGCCGTCTGGTGGTCATGCCGGGCATTATCCTGACCGCTGCCTATTTTCTGGGCTTCCGTGGCGTGCATTTTGCCGGTCTGATCGCGGTGTTCGGCTCCGCCACGGCGGTGTCCTCCTTCACCATGGCCCAGCAGCTGGGCGGCGACGACGAGCTGGCCGGCGACATCGTGGTGGTCACCAGCGTCTTCTGCATCCTGACGCTGTTCGGCTGGTCCTTCCTGTTCAAGACGCTGGGAGCGTTTTGATACGATTCTACCGTAATTTGAGAGGGCGTGTGCCGATCAAGCCTCCCGGCCCCGTCAATCCGTATACTCCGAAGACCGGTTCCGTCCCTGCGGGCGGCCGGGGACGGTCAACATCCTATTACAAAGGAACACACAGAAAAAACCCTGCCGGCACGGCAGGGTTTTTTCTGTGTGTGTTTGTTAGGAGAGAGAGAAAATCACATCAGGTCATTTATCCTTGGTACGCTGATATCATAACCGATAAAAATGGCCGAATCATGAAACCTGAGTGAACATTTTGTGAACATTCACAGGCTTTCCTGGAATTTTTTGCTCTCCGCCACGGCCATCTGGTCGCAGCGGTTGTTTTTTTCGTTGTCGGCGTGGCCCTTGACCCAGTGGTAACGCACCTGATGGGTCTCCACCAGCGGCAGGAGCTTTTCCCACAGGTCCACGTTCAGGGCGGGCTTTTTGTCGGCCTTGCGCCAGCCCCGCTTCTTCCAGCCGTAGACCCAGCCCTTTTCTAGAGCGTCCACCACGTATTTGGAGTCGGAGTACAGCTCCACGGCGCAGGGCTCCTTCAGCAAGGCCAGCGATTCTATCACCGCCGTCAGCTCCATGCGGTTGTTGGTGGTCTCCGCCTCGCCGCCGGAGATTTCCTTCTCCTGCCCCTTATAGGACAGTATCGCGCCCCACCCGCCGGGACCGGGGTTGCCGCTGCAGGCTCCATCTGTATAGATCGTTACTGTCTTCATTCAACCTCCAAAACGGTGAGGGTGTCGCCATCCACTGTGAATTTCACGTTCCGCCCGGCAAAGGTCAGGCCGTAAATGCGCTGGGGATCGTCCTGATACCGGGGCCGGGGATCGTTTTCCAGTACCCCCAAAAGGCCCGCCCGCTGGTCCGGCTCCACCCGTTCCAGCAGCGCGGCTGGGAAATCCACCGCCAGACGCTCCATGTCCGCAGCGGCGGTAAAGCCGCCGGCGGCGTCCGGGTGGCTGTCCGTATAGGGCAGATAAGGCTTGATGTCGAAAATGGGCGTGCCGTCCATGAGATCGGCGCCGGACACGTGGAGCACCGGCCCCAGCCTGGAGTCCAGCTCCACCCGCTCCAGATGCACGCTGCTCAGGCCGATGGCGTTGGGCCGGAAGGGCGAACGGGTGGCGAACACGCCCACGCGCTCGTTGCCGCCCAGCCGGGGCGGCCGCACCGTGGGGGACCAGCCGTCCCGCACCGCCTCCGAAAACTGCCAGATGAGCCATATGTGGCTGAAGCCCTCCAGCCCCCGAACGGCGTCGGGATTGCGGTACGCCGGCTCAAAGATCACCTGGGCGCGCAGCGATTCCACTACCCCGCTCTGGCGTGGGATGCCGAACTTCTGGGCAAAGGGGGAGCGGATCCGGGCGATGACGTCCAAATCAGCCATGTCAGCGGACCCTGGCCCGGCGGCCCGTGTCGGTGAGGTGGGCCTTGATGTCCTTGGGCAGCATGCAGTAGCGGACGATCTCGCCGGCCGTCACCAGCACCATGTAGGCGATGACGATCCAGACGCTGTGGACGCGGTAGACCAGCACGAACATGGCCATCAGCAGCACCAGCAGCAGCAGGTGGATCTTGGCGCTGCGCTGCTCGATGGCCTGCAGCTCCTCGCTCTTGCGGTAGATGACCTGGTTATAGGTGAACTCGGTGGTTTCGGCGGCGTTATAGTACAGCACCTTGAAGAAATACTGCCAGCGGGTCAGCGGCAGGAGCTGTTCCTTTTTTCTTTTACTCATCGCTGTTCATCTCCCCGTCCTCCCGGTCGGTCAGGGCCAGGGAGATCACCCGGTCGCCCTCTTCCCGGAAGCGCATGACGATGACGCCCTGGGTGGCCCGGCCGGCCACGCGGATCTTGTCCACGCCGGTGCGGATCAGGATGCCCTTCTCCGTTACCAGCAGCAGGTCCTCGCTGCCGTCCACCACCTTCATGCCTACCACGGGGCCGGTTTTTTCCGTGACCTCGTAGTTCTTCACGCCCAGGCCGCCGCGGCCGATGAGGCGGTATTCCTCCACGGGAGTCCGCTTGCCGAAGCCCCGCTCGGTGATGGAGAGCACCGTCTTGCCCGCGTCGGCCCGCGCCGCGCCGATGACAAAGTCGCCCTGGCGCAGCCGGATGCCCCGGACGCCCACGGCCACGCGGCCCATGGTGCGCACGTCGTTCT
>DGHJ01000083.1:3884-4429 GCA_002392625.1 Oscillospiraceae bacterium UBA3851 | reverse complement strand
TTTTTATTATAAGAGGAACGGGAAAAATGTCAATACGGGAAATGGAGAGAGCATCTGCTCCTGCCGTAAAAACTATGCCGCAAAACTGCACAAAAAATCGCCGCCTTTTTTACGAAATCTCCCGCAAAAAAGGGAAAATCCCCCTTGTGAAAAGGGCAAAACCGTGATATGATACCGCTGATGGGAAAATGTCTCCATCGTATTACACAATTCCGTTCGCGGAATAAATTGAGGAGGAATCGTCATATGAATGCGTATTTGGCAAGCGTCCTGGAGAACGTCAAGACCAAGCACGGCAACGAGCCCGAATTCGTGCAGACCGTCGAGGAAGTTCTCAGCTCCCTGGAGCCCGTGATTGAGAAGCACCCCGAGTATGAGAAGGTGGACCTGCTGGGCCGTATGGTCGAGCCCGAGCGTATGTTCACTTTCCGCGTGGTGTGGTGCGACGACAACGGCCAGTGGCACACCAACCGCGGCTGGCGCTGCCAGTTCAACGGCGCTATCGGTCCCTACAAGGGCGGCCTGCGCTTCCAGAAGAACGTCTA
>DGHJ01000083.1:0-3792 GCA_002392625.1 Oscillospiraceae bacterium UBA3851 | reverse complement strand
CAGACCTTCAAGAACAGCCTGACCGGCCTGCCCATCGGCGGCGCCAAGGGCGGCTCTGACTTCGATCCCGCCGGCAAGTCCGACGCCGAGGTCATGCGCTTCTGCCAGAGCTTCATGACTGCTCTGTATCGCTACATTGGGCCCGACATCGACGTTCCCGCCGGTGACATGGGCGTGGGCGGCCGCGAGATCGGCTACCTGTACGGCCAGTATCGTCGCCTGAAGGGCGTGTGGGAGAACGGCGTGCTCACCGGCAAGGGCCTGAGCTACGGCGGCAGCCTGATCCGTCCCGAGGCCACCGGTTACGGCGCTGTGTACTATCTGCAGGAAGTGCTGAAGCACGAGCATGACACCATCGAGGGCAAGAAGATCGCCATCTCCGGCTACGGCAACGTGGGCTGGGGCATCATGAAGAAGGCCGCTCAGCTGGGCGCTGCTGTTACCTACTTCGCCGGTCCCGACGGCTACATCCATGATCCCGACGGTGTCATCACCGACGAGAAGCTGAACTTCATCCTGAAGATGCGCGCTGAGGATCCCATGCACTGCAAGCCCTATGCTGACAAGTTCGGCGTGGAGTTCGTTCCCGGTGCCAAGTGCTGGGGCGTGAAGGATGTTGACATCTATATGCCCGCCGCCATGCAGAACGACGTCCGCATGGAGTCCGCTGAGAAGATCGCTGCCTCCGGTGTCAAGTACTACATCGAGGTCGCCAATATGCCCACCACCAACGACGCTCTGAACTATCTGCGTCAGCAGAAGCACATGATCGTCGCTCCCTCCAAGGCCGTCAACGCCGGTGGCGTGGGCGTGTCCGCTCTGGAGATGGCTCAGAACTCCGAGCGTCTGGTTTGGACCGCTGAGGAGGTCGACGCTCAGCTGCACAAGATGATGGAGACCATCCATCGCATGTCCGCTGAGGCTGCCGAGGAGTACGGTCTGGGTTACGACCTGGTGGCTGGCGCCAACATCGCCGGCTTCAAGAAGGTCGCCGAGGCCATGATGGAGCAGGGCTGCTTCTAATCGGTAAGCAGGACGCTTGCGACAACAAACAGAGGAACGCCGGTCCCATAGGATCGGCGTTTCTTCTTGCCCGCGGGCGAAAAAAACCTTGACTCGGCGGGACATTTCTGGAATAATTATAGACAAATTATTATGATGAGGTGGACCGTATGAAACCAACCGTTTACTTTACCAGGGAGATCACGCCTGAAAAGGTCGTGGCGCTGTACCGTATGCTGGGGATCCAGCTGCCGGGCAAGGTGGCCGTGAAGCTCCACTCCGGCGAGAAGGGCAACCAGAACTTCCTGCGTCCCGACTTCTGGCGCCCTATGGTGGAGACCGTGAAGGGCACCGTGGTAGAGTGCAACACCGCCTATGGAAAGGCCTTTGGCGGCGTGCGCGACTACACGGAGGAGCACTGGAAGCTGATGGAGTACCACGGCTGGAGCAAGGCTTTCTCCGTGGATCTGATGGACGCCGAGGGTCCGGACCTGATCTGGCCCGTGGAGAACGGCAAGGTCCTCCGCGAGAACCACGTGGGCAAGCACATCGTAAACTACGACTCCATGCTGGTGCTGGCCCACTTCAAGGGCCATCCCATGGGCGGCTACGGCGGCGCGCTGAAGCAGCTGTCCATCGGCTGTGCCTCCCGTGAGGGCAAGGCGCTGATCCACTCCGGCGGCGTCTCCAGCGACAACGTGAAGGCCTGGGACGTCCACGCCCCGCAGGACCGGTTCCTGGAGGCCATGGCCGATGCCGCCTCCACGGTGGTGCGCCACTTTGCGGGCAGGATCGCCTTTATCAACGTCATGAAGAATCTCTCCGTGGACTGCGACTGCTGCGATGTCGCCGAGGATCCCTGCATGAAGGACATTGGCATTTTGGCCTCTCTGGATCCCGTGGCCATCGACCAGGCCTGCATCGACCTGGTGTACGCTGCCAAGGATGACCCCGGCCAGGCTCACTTCCTGGAGCGGGTGGAGTCCCGCCACGGCGTCCACACCATCGAGGCCGCCGCAGAGCTGGGATACGGCAGCCGTGAATATGATCTGATCGAGATCTGATCCCTTTAGATACGTAGACCGCTGGGGTGCATGCTCCGGCGGTCTTCTGTTCTTTCGCGGAATTCAGCCATAAACCACCTTGTCAGAACGGAGAATTGCGGGTATAATAGGACAAAATTGAGACAGCCGCGCAGAGGCAGCTTTCGCGGCGGAAAGGCGAGATCAGCCATGAAATTGCAGGAGCTGTTCCCACATTTGACAATTGGATCGGACCTGGAGATCACCGGCTTATGCACCAACTCCCGCGAGGTGGAGCCGGGGGATTTGTTCCTCTGTATCAAGGGCGTTAACGTGGACCGTCACGATTATATTGAGGATGCCGCCGCCCGCGGCGCCGTGGCCGCCGTGGTGTCCCGCGACGTCACGTGCTCCATCCCCTGCGTGCACGTGGAGGACGTGGACGGGGCTCTGGATGGGCTGTACGACCGCTTCTACGACCGTCCGCAGGACAAGCTGTGCGTCATCGGCGTCACCGGCACCGACGGTAAAACCAGCACGGCCACCATCATCCAGAAATTCCTGGGCGACGAGAACTGCGGCTATATCGGCACCAACGGGGTCTCCTGCCGCGGCTACGAGGCAGACAGCCCCAACACCACCCCGGACAAGGGACATTGGATGGCCTTTTTCCGTGCCTTTCTGGACCATGGCTGCCGCTATGCCGTCATGGAGGCAAGCTCCGAGGCATTCTACTACGGCCGGCTGAAGGACCTCCGCTTTGATGCGGCGGCCATATCCAACGTGACAAGCGAGCATCTTAACACCCACAAGACGCTGGAAAACTACATCGCCTGCAAGCAGCAGCTCTTTTTGCAGAATGACGGACCCTCCGTGCTGAACCGGGACGACACCCACTTTGAGGAGTTCCGTGCCGTGGCAGACCACGTGATGACCTACGGCAGGGGAGAGGACAACGACCTGCAGATCAAGTCCTACACCTTGGGCGCCGACGGCACCGACGTGACGATCGTGTATGGCGGACGGGAGTACGCCTTCCGCTCCCCTCTGGTGGGCGCCTTCAACGTGGAAAACCTGGCGGAGGCCATGCTGATGTGTCTGTCCCTGGGCATGACCGTGGAACAGCTGATCAGCCGCATGGACCGGCTCCACGTGGAGGGGCGGATGGAGTCCGTTTCTCTGGGCCAGAGCTACGGCGTCATCGTGGACTACGCCCACACCCCCAACGGCATCCAAAAGCTGATGGATTTCGTGCGTCAGCTGGGCGGCAAGCGGATCATTACCGTCTCCGGCCAGGCCGGCGGACGGGACCGGGACAAGCGCAAGTTCGTGGGGGAGGCCATCGCCCGGAACAGCTACCACTGCATCTGGACGCTGGAGGATCCCCGCTTTGAGAACGTAGAGGATATTGCCGCCATGATGAGCGAGAATATCGCTGATCTCCACAACTACGAGACGGTGACGGACCGTCAGGCGGCCATCGAAAAGGCCGTGGGCATGGCGCGAAAGGGCGACATCGTGCTGATCCTGGGCAAAGGCGCTGAGGAGAGCAATGTGATCCGGGGCGAGGATGTGCCCTATCCCGGCGACATCAAGTGCGCCGAGATGGCCATTCGCCGGCGCATGGAGCGGCGGAGTCGCAGGCTCCAGCGTCCCCACCCGCCGAAATCGCCCGTTGCGGCCCAGCGCTCCGTGCGGCAGAAAACCAGTGAGAAGCGGTGAGAAGTATGTATCGATTTGCAGAGGAAACGAATCTGGCGCTTTTTGA
>DGHJ01000024.1:41915-46633 GCA_002392625.1 Oscillospiraceae bacterium UBA3851 | reverse complement strand
AACACCGTCATCACCGGCCCCGGCCGGGTGGTGCTCCAGACCATGCCTGCCAGCGCACTGGCCGGCATGATCGCCGCCATGCTGCCCTCCGGCGACTGATACGAGCTTCACAATGTATTCATAGTATTCATACCGGGCAGCTGATCCGCTGCCCGGTATGAACATTCTGGTATTGTGAGAGGATGCATTGAGCAGGTGAACTCACCCGCTTCCGTGAAAACCGTTTCGCACGGCAGTGCCGGACTTGGGCGAGAAAAGACAGGAAGAGGAGATTACGAGATGTTGGTGTTTATTCTTGGGCTGCTGGTGAGCCTTATCCCCACGGCCGCACTGTTCTGTTGGCTGCGGAGCTTTAAGAAGGGAGATGCCGCGCATCAAACGCTCTGCAACAGATCGCTGCGCGGCGGCGCGCTGTGCTCATTCGCGGTACTGGCAGTGTCCGGGGTGTTTGAAGTGGCTCTGAGGCTGACCGGCTTGCGGGATACAAACGCATTGCTCTATCAGGCGCTGCACACATTCGTTGTGCTCGCCCTTACCGAGGAAGCAGTGAAATTCCTGGCCTTCCGGCGCGTGCTGATGAAGACGGACGCCCCCTGCTCGTGGCTGGATGTCACCATGATGATGACGCTGGTGGGCCTCGGCTTCGGCGCGGTGGAGAACGTCTTCATCGCTATCAGCTCCGGCGTCGAGATGATGCTGATCCGCGGCGTCACCATCGCCCACGGCGGCTATGGCTTTGTGGTGGGGTATTACTATGGCAAGGGCGCCAGGACTGACAAAAACGGCTGGAAAGCCCTGGGTTTTCTGCTGATGTGGCTGGTACACGGATTGTATGACTTCTCGCTGAGCGAGGAGTTTGTCGCCCTCCATGAGGATCTCATGATCGTCGCTGTCGCTCTGGCTTTTTTGGATCTGGTGCTGGCGGTCGTGCTGGTCGTGTTCTTTGCAAAGGCTCGGAAAAAGGCTCTATATACGTTGCCGCTCCGAGACGACCCTGCATACGATCATATGGAAGAATACAGTTGTTAGGAGAAGTGATATGGTCTTTTTTGAGGTAAAAGAGGCGCTTTCGGACGGGATGATCGATTCCTGTACGGCAAAAGCCGAAAGTGCGCTCAAATCCATCGCCGCAAAGCGTGTGGACAGCCCGGTGAAATGCCGCCTTGCTCTGGAGGAGATTCTGCTTCGGTTCAGAGACAGTTTCGGATCCGACACCATTTGCCGTGTCAAGGGCATCAAGGGAAGCGGAGGTATCCGCTTTGAGGTCTCCGTGCAGGCTCCGCCGTTCAACCCGCTCAAGACGGACGAGGAGGAGAGCCTACCGGTGGAAATTCTCTCCCGGCTGATCGCAAAGCCCCGGTATACGTATAATGAACGGCTCTCGCTCAACACCGTGACGTACAGCGTCGGCCTGAAGCCGCGGAAGAACAGCATGCTAATTGATATCGGCATTGGAGTTGTGCTTGCGGTGCTTACATGCCTTATATCCACCGAGCTCCCGGCCCAGGTGAACGAGGGCTATCTGATCCCGCTGATCTCCGGGTTGTTCGCCAAGATGTCCGCCGTCTTTTCCGCACTGGCGACGCCCCTCATCTTCTGCGCCGTGATCACAGGCATCGGCGGACTGGGCGACGTGTCATCCATCGGCAAGATCGGCGGCAGACTGATGAGGCGGATGCTGCTGTCATACGTGATCGCCATGCTGGCCATGGTCGCGGTGGGCCTGCCCTTCGGCCTCGTCTCGCTCCGGCCCTCCTCCGGAGGCGGCAACGTCTTCTCCGACCTTTTGCAGCTGGTTCTGGACATCGTCCCCAATAACCTGGTGGAACCGTTCAGAGTGGATAACGACCTGCAGGTCATCGTCATTGCCGTCTTCATCGGCATCATCCTGCTCTCGCTGGGGTCGAGAGTGCAGAAGATGCGCCAGCTTCTGGATGAGGCCAGCGAGCTGATCTATAAAATGATGGCGGCGATCTGCAAGCTGCTTCCGTTTTTCGTCTACCTCGGCATCACCAACCTGCTTTTGAGCGGCAGGCTCTCCCAGATCTCCAACGTCGCCAAGATCCTCATCATCACCCTGGGCGGCGCGGTGATCACCATCGCCGTCACCACCGTCCGCACGGTGATCGTAACGAAAAAGCCCCTCTCGGAGATATTCCCGCCGCAGATCCCGTCCCTTCTCATCAACCTGACCACCAGCTCCCAGGTCTCCGCACTGCCGGAGAGCATGAAGTGCTGCACGGAAAAGTGGCACATCAGCAAGAAGGCCGTGGACTTCGGCATGCCGTTTGGCATGGTCGTCTTTATGCCGAACGGGGCGATCATGCTGGGGGCGACGGCCTGGGTGCTGACCACGATATCCACGGGCCCGGTCAGCATTGCGGCCCTGGTAAAGCTCGCCCTTGTGGCGATGATCGTTGCCATCGCCGCGCCTCCCATTCCGGGATCCGGCTTTACCGTCCTCCCGATCCTGTTTTCCGCCTGCGGAACAGAGCCGTCCATGATGCCCCTTGCCGTCATCGTAATCTCAACGGTCGGCTATCTCCTGCCCGCCATGAATGGGTACTGCCTGCAGCATGAGCTTCTCTGTACGGCAAAGAAAACCGGGATGATCGAGGAGAATACGGAGGATGTCACAAGGGGTTAGCGCCCGGAATTGTTGGACATTTGTTGGACATGCAGCGCTATAATAATTCAATCCTGCGGCAAATCTCTGTGAAAGACACGGCATTGCTTTGATCCGGCCAGATGGGACGACCGCAGGGCAGATCCAAGATCGAGAAAAGACAGGAGCGTACGACGTGGAAAAGCTATCGAAATCACTGAAAACCTGGAGGGGCGTCGCCATCACGGCCATCTGCCTGCTGCTGATTGTCAGCATCCTGTACGCGCTGGGGGTGGGCTGGAAGAAGCCCGCGTCCGCGCCGGCCGCCGGGAACGACACCCTTTCCCTCTGGACGGCAGACGCGGAAGCGAAGAAAGAGCTGGTTTCCTACGTGGAGGCGGCGGTCCAGAAGGGCGGCGAAGGGTATATCCCCACGGAGAACCGCATCGCCGTATTCGACCTGGACGGCACGCTCTTCTGTGAGACCGACCCCAACTATTTTGACTATACCCTGCTGGTCCACCGCGTGCTGGAGGACCCGGATTACATCGACAAGGCCAGCGACTTCGAGCGGGAGACCGCCCTGAAGATCGTGGAGCAGAACAAAACCGGCGCTTCCTTCTCCGGCCTGGAGGTGGATCACGGTCAGTGCATCGCCTCCTCCTTTGCCGGGATGACGCCGGAGGAGTTCAACGCATACATCCAGGAGTTCAAGAAGCTGCCCATGCCCAGCTACGAGGGCATGACCCGGGGCGGGGGCTGGTATCAGCCCATGCTGCAGGTGGTGGATTATCTGCAGGCCAACGACTTCACCGTTTATATCGTCAGCGGCACTGACCGCTTCATCGTCCGCGGCATCGTGGACAACTCCCCGCTGAACGTGCCGCCCCGCCAGATCATCGGGTCGGACGAATCCCTTGTCACGCCGGATCAGGGCGACACGGACGGGCTGCAGTACGTGTTTGACGAAAACGACCAGCTGGTCCTGGGCGGCGAGTTCCTCATCAAGAACCTGAAGATGAACAAGGTCACCGTGATCCAGCAGGAGATTGGCGTGCAGCCGGTGCTCTCCTTCGGCAACAGCACCGGGGACAGCAGCATGGCCGAATACGTGACGACCAACAACCCATACCCCAGCCTGGCCTTCATGCTCTGCTGCGATGACACTGTGCGGGAAAACGGCAGCAACGAGAAGGCAGGCAAGATGCTGGATCTGTGCCAGGAGTTCGACTGGGTGCCGATCTCCATGAAAAACGACTGGACCACCATATACGGTGACGGCGTCGTGAAGAAGCCCACCGCCGATCCCGTGCCCGCAGAGGCCCCCACGCCTGCCACTGACCCGGAGCCGGACGGCGTGTCCTACGAAAACCCTGACAACTGGGCCTATTTCGAGACGGATGCGGACAAGCCGGCGGACGTGTTTCTGGTCTGCCCCACGGTGGATATGAACGACGAGTTCAACATGTCTCTGGACGACGAGGACACCAGGGCCAGCTTCCTCGGCGCGCTGAACATGGAGCGCGGGATCTATGAGGGGAGCGGGCGGATGTTCGCCCCCTATTACCGGCAGGCGGCCATGAAGGTCTACAGCCTGACGCCCGAGCAGCGGGAGCCCTGGCTGGAGCTGGCCTATCGGGACGTCTCCGCGGCCTTTGCCCGGTACCTGGAGCAGGAAAACAACGGCCGGCCCATTGTCCTGGCGGGCTTTTCCCAGGGAGCGGACATGTGCTACCGGCTTCTGGCGGAGTATTTCGGCGACGAAGCCCTGTACGATCAGCTCGTCGCCGTCTATGCCATCGGATGGCCCTGCACGGAGGAGCTGACGGCGAAATATCCCCAGATCAGGCCCGCCGCCGCAGCGGACGACATCGGCGTTGTCATCAGTTTTGACTGCGAATCGCCGGAGGTGGAGGAGACCTTTATCAACCCCGCGGGACAGACCGCCTTCACCATCAACCCGCTGAACTGGAAAACCGACGGCACCGCTGCGGACAAGAGCGAGAACCCCGGCGCATGCTTCACCAAATACAGCGGAGAGATCCGGCAGGAGGCTGCCGGGCTCTGCGGCTGCTACATCGATGAAGAGCGCGGCGTGGTGAAGGTCACGGAC
>DGHJ01000024.1:41605-41827 GCA_002392625.1 Oscillospiraceae bacterium UBA3851 | reverse complement strand
GGCCTGCCGGAGGGGGCGTATCACGTCTATGACTACCAGTTCTTCTTCCGGGCGCTGGAGCAGAACGTGCAGCTTCGCGCAGAACAGTATATGGCGCAGCGTGCGCCGGAGGGTGACCGGGCGGCCTGAGTAAAAGGCCCGCCGTGGGATGCCTCCGGACGATTCGACGCGCACTCGTGATGTCGATCAGGAGCTCCCCCGGCGAAGCCGGGGGAGCTCCTC
>DGHJ01000024.1:31618-41578 GCA_002392625.1 Oscillospiraceae bacterium UBA3851 | reverse complement strand
GGCGTTTTCCGAACTTTCAAAAAAAGTTCGGAAAACGGTGATTTAATAGCTGAAAGACACCCCTGATGGGTTTCTTTCAGACTATCTTCCTTTCCGAGAACCAACGCTTTACAGCTTTTTTGACAGTCTGCTCTATCCGATTGAAATATTAAACCGATGCTGATATAATTATTTTGTTTAGGAATACGAACCTGCATTTTTGCGGGGGTCCCGCTATACGATCAGTGACAGGACAAACGGCTTCATTCCGGGAAAAAGGAGAATATAGCGATGGCAGAGGAAAAGAGATTCACAAGGGCGACGTGGCAGATCATGGAGCAGCTTCTGGAGGTGGACAATCTGGAGGACGCCCTCTCCGGCAGTCTGGACACCATCGTCAGGACGCTGAACAGTGAAGCGGGCGCCATCTGGATGCTGGATCCGAAGACCGACCGGCTGAGCCCCCTGTTCCACATCGGCCCGGCCGACATCTCCAACATCACGGTGGAAAACGGGCTGGGCCTGGAGGGCATCGTCACAAAGACCGGCAAATCCGTCATTGTGGAGGACGCGGCCAACGATCCCCGCTTTGACGGCACCGTGTTCGACGACAACGGCCTTGTCACGAAGACAATGATCTGCGTGCCCCTCAACAACCTCCACGACGTGATTGGCTGCGTGCAGATTGTCAACAAACAGGACGGCAGCCTGTACGACGCCGAGGAGCTGCGGCTGTGCGAGCGCATGGCGTCTCTGGCCGCCATCACCATTGATGAAAAGGGCCTGCTGGTGGATCTGGGCGAGAAAAAGGAGCCGCTGGCGGTGCTGAAAAACGTGACCAAGGAGTTTCCCTCCGGCGACGGCGTGAACCGGGTGCTCAAGGGGGTCAATCTGGAGATCTACAAAAACGAGTTCGTGGTGGTGCTGGGCGAGTCCGGCTGCGGCAAATCCACCATGATGAACATCGTGGGCGGCATGGACTTCCTGACGGACGGCACGCTGCTGATCGAGGGGAAGGACTTCTCCCACCCCACCGATGAGGAGCTGACCCGCTACCGCCGGGAATACGTGGGATTCATTTTTCAGGCATACAACCTTATGCCCAACCTGACCGCCCTGGAGAACGTGCAGTTTATTGCCGAGCTGGTGGATGATCCCATGCCCTCGGAGGAGGCAATCGAGAAGGTGGGCTTGAAGGATCGTGCCGACAACTATCCCGGCCAGATGTCCGGCGGCCAGCAGCAGCGGGTGTCCATCGCCCGCGCCATCGTCAAACGGCCCAGGCTGATCCTGGCCGACGAGCCCACGGCGGCGCTGGACTACGCCACCAGCATCGAGGTGCTGCGGGTCATCGAGGATATCGTGAAAAACCAGGGCGCCACTGTCATGATGGTCACCCACAACCCGGAGATTGCCAAGATGGCCGACCGGGTGGTGAAGGTGCGCAGCGGCCGGATCGCCTCCATCAAGAAAAACATGCATCCGCTCCACGCGGAAGAACTGGTCTGGTGAGTCCCCATGAAGAGAACACAGATCAAGGACACCCTGCGCAATATCGTCAGGCAGGTCGTATCATATCTCTCCATTATTGTCATCGCCTTTTTAGGCGTCACCACCTTTCTGGGCGTGGATTACTCCACCCGTGCCCTGCGGCTCAACGGCTCGGAGATGTATGACCGGCAGAATTTCCGCGACATCGAGATGGTGTCCACCCTACTGTTCACCCCGGAGGATCTGGATGCCATCCGGCAAACGGAGGGCGTGGCGGATGCCGAGGCTGTATGGCAGTCCGCCGCCCGCGTCTCCGCGGGGGAGACGCGGCGCAGCGTCAACGTCATCTCCCTCACCGAGCGCATCAACCTGCCCCAGGTGGAGGAGGGGCGCCTGCCGGCTTCCGCCGCGGAATGCGCCGTGGAACAGCGGCTGGCCGATGAGATGGGCTGGCACGTGGGCGACCGGGTGGAGCTGCAGACCCAGAGGGGAGTGGGACAGTATCTCGCAGGCGGCGCTTTTACCATCGTCGGCATTGTCAACCACCCCGACCACACCAACCTGAGCGTGCCCGAAACCCCTTATATCATGGTCATCGAAGATGCCTTTGACCAGGCGGCGCTGGACGGCTGCTTTATGAAGGCCGAGGTCGTGGTGGAGAAAGAGGCAGGCTTGAACCGCTTTGGCCAGGCGTATGAGGCCACTGTGGCTGCAGTATACGCGCATCTGAACGATTTGGCGGAAGGGCGCGCATCACTCCGCAGCGACACGCTGCGCGACGTGTATCAGGGGCAGATCGATGAGGCCCAGAGCCAGCTGGACGAGGCTCGCACCGAGCTGGACGACGCCCGCAGAGAGCTGGACGAGGGCTGGCATGCCCTGGCGGACGGCGAACAGGAGCTTCGCGACGGCAAGGAGCAGCTGGAGCAGTCGAAAAGGGAGCTGGACGACGCCCTGAAGCAGCTGGAGGCGTCTCAGGCCCAGCTGGACGCGGCAAGAGCGCAGCTGGACGCAAGTCGGCCGGAGCTGGCGGCTGCCAAGGCCCAGCTGGACGAGAGCGAGCGGGAGCTGCAGGCGGCGGAGGCGGAAATCGGTCAGGCCGCTACGCAGCTGACCACCGGCTGGAATGAACTGGAGAACGCCAAGGCGGAGATCCGCGGCGCCATGCGCCGCGAGATAGAAAAGGCCTACGGCGGCGACACCTCCGGCCAGATCCGCTGGGCCTCCAGGCGGGGCGTGGATCTGAACAGCAGCAGTGTCACCGCCATGGACTTCTGGATCACGGAGACCTATCGCTGCGATCTGAACCGCCCTATGGGCAACAACATCACGGCCTTTGTCTACTCCGACGAGATCCCGGACGAGGTCCTGATGAAATGCTACGAGAACGAGACGGGATCCATGGAGGGCTACGACCGCGGCAAAGCCAGAGCCATTCTTGCCAGCGCCGCCATCGTCGCCTCCGAGGACTATGAGCAGGATTATGACCGGCTGGCAGACGGGTGCAGACAGTGGGACGCCGCCCACGCGGAATACCTGTCCGGCCTGGCGCCCTACCGCGCCGGCCTTGCCGAGTATCAGGCGGCGAAGGCACAGTACGACGCCGCCGAGCGGCAATACCACGACGGAGAGGCGGCCTATGAGGCGGGGCTGGCGGAATACGACGCCGGCACGGCGGCCTACGAGGCGGGCCTGGAGCAGTACGAGCAGGGCATGATTGACCTGGCGGACGGCGAAAAGCGGCTGGAGGACAGCCGGAAGGAGCTGGAGGACGGCGAGATCTCCTACGCAGCCGGGCTGGAGGAGTTTGCCGACAGCCAGGCCCAGGTGGACAAGGCACGCCAGCAGCTGGCCGGACAGGACGAGTGCCGGTGGCTTCTGCTGGACGCCCATGGCAGCGCCAGCTTTGTTCAGCTGATCATCGGCAGCGGCAACCTGGCCAGTCTGGAGATGACCTTCTCGCTGCTGTTCGTGCTGGTGGGCGCACTGGTGATCTTTGCCACCGTCAGCAAGATGATCGACGAGCAGCGCAGCCTGGTGGGCACCACCAAGGCACTGGGCTTTTTCAACCGGGAGATCTTCGCCAAGTACCTGGCCTTCGGCGTGTCCGCCACGGTGCTGGGCACGGTGCTGGGCATTTTGGCCGCCCGTTTTGCCATGGAGGGCTTCGTCCTCAAGGGCTTTGACAACTATTTCGTGTTCGATCTCACCAAGCCGGCTCTGTTTGCCGTGCCGACGCTGACGGTGCTGGCGGTGGGCATTCTGCTGGCCGTATGCGCCGTCTGGCTGGCCTGCACCAGGCTGCTGCGTCTCCCCGCCATCCAGCTTATGCAGCCCAAGGTACCGGAGGGGGCGAAGAAGGCGCGGGGCGGAAAGCGGGTCTTGTCCCTCTACTCCCGGCTGATCCTGCTGAATATGCGCACGGACCTGCGCCGTGTGATCGTGACCGTTGTCAGCGTGGCGGGCTGCTGCGCTCTGGTGGTAATCGGCTTTACGCTGAAATCCGCCGTGACCGGTTCCATGGAGCGGCAGTATACCGAGATCGTGGACTACGACCTGAAGGTGAGCTTTGACGCCGAGGTCACGGGCTGCGCCGAAAAGATCGGCCGCCGGCTGACCGAATCCGGCGCGGAATACGTGGCGCTCTATGACGCCAACATCACCTACCGCATCACTGACAACCAGGTGGGCGAGCTGTTTTGCGGCGACCTGGCCGCCATCGACCGCCTCTATCACCTGCGGGACTGGAAGACCGGGGAGCCCCTGGCCCCCACGGACGAGGGCATTCTGATCCAGCGGCGGCTGGCGGAGCTCTACGGCCTGGACGTGGGCAGCGAATTTGAGATCGCCGTCGGCGGCACCAGGACGGCCACCGTCCGCGTGGCGGGGATCTTCGAGCACTTTATCGGCCGTCCCATAGTGATGAGCCCGGCCTGCTACGAGGCGATCTATGAGGAGCGCTGCGGCGTGAACACCTGCTTCGTCCGGCTGAACGGCGCCGACGCCGGGCAGCTGGAGGAAGCGCTGCGCACCGTCGACGGCTTCGACGGCTGCACCCCCTCCGACACGGACAAGGCGTTTTTTGAGGCCTCCACCTCCGTGATCGACACGCTGGTGATCCTGTTTATCTTCATGGCGGCCGTTATGGCGGGCGTGGTGCTGATGAATCTGACGAACATGTACGTCCTGCAGAAGAAGCGGGAGCTGACCATCATGCGGGTCAACGGCTTCTCCGTGGGGGAGGTCATCGGCTACATGATCCGGGAAACCGTGCTCACCACAGCGCTGGGCGTCCTTCTGGGCCTGGCCCTGGGCTCCGGCATCGCGTATAAGATCATCCGCTCCATGGAGCAGGCATTTTTCCAGTTCGACAGGCGGATCAGCTTTTTCGCCTGGCTGATGGGCGCGGTGATCACCGTCGTCTTTACCGTTATTATCAACGTCCTGGCGCTGCGGCGGGTAAAGAACCTGAAGCTGACGGACGTGACATAAAGGAAACCACATCAAATACCGATCATCATAAGGAGGAACCACGATGCTGCACATTGAAAAGAATCTGGAAAACGAAAAGGCTGTTTTCGCACTGGAGGGCCGCCTGGACACCACCACCGCTCCGGCGCTGGAAAAGGAGCTGCGGGACAGCCTGGACGGCGTGACGTCCCTTGTGCTGGACCTTGAGAAGCTGGACTACATCTCCTCCGCCGGACTGCGGGTGCTGCTGTCTGCGCAGAAGACCATGATAAAGGCCGGCGAAATGAAGGTCGTCCATGTGAACGAGACCATCATGGAGATCTTTGAGGTAACGGGCTTTACGGATATTTTGACCATCGAATGAAAATCATAAGAGGGATCAAGTTCGGCGGCCTGCAGCAGAAGATTTTTAATCTGATGCTGGTCTTTATCCTCGTGCTGATCGGCGTCTATGCTGCCGTATCCGTGTATCAGCAGAGAGCGCTGACGAAGGTCGTGCAGGAGGCGAGCGTTTCCCAGCAGGCGTCCATCGAGGCCGTCTCGGAGGAGACGATGCGCTCTGTGCTGGACGCGTCCATGACGCAGAGCACGGCGCTGCAGGCCAAAGTGGCCGACAACGACTTTGCCGAGGTGGTCAACAACGTCTCCATGCTGCAGACCATTGCCCAGGGCCTATTCGAGAACAGGGACAGCCTTTTGCCCGTAGCGGCCAGCCTTCCCGACCCGTCCCTGGACGGGTCGCCCTCCGCCATGGTGCTGTGCGAGGAGGGCGTGGACTACACGCAGTCGGAATACCTGGGCGTCGCCGCCCACATGAGCAGCCCCATGCTCGCCATGCTCCGCAACTCCGACAAGATCGACGGCCTGTATATCGGCCTGGCTGACGGCACGGATCTCTGTGTGGATGAAAAGTCCGCGATCAAGCTGGATGAGAACGGAGACCTCATCCCCTTCCCGGTCCGCCAGCGGCCCTGGTACACGGGCGCGGTGGAGGCGGGCGGCGTCTATTTCACAGGCATCATACCTGATGCCTTCAGCGGCAGGCTGCTGGTCACCTGCTCGGCCCCGGTGGTCGCCAACGGAGAGCTGATCGGCGTCGTGGGCATCGACATCGTGCTGGAGAGCATGTCCGATTACCAGAGCGCCGCCTCCGAGGGCAGCACCGTGTTCATCGTGAACGACAGCGGCCAGGTGATCATCTCCTCGGATCGGACGGGAATCTTCGCCGCCGGTGAATCCGACACAGCCCCGGACTTGAGAACACTGGGCAACGAGGAGCTCGCACGCTTCTTGGATCAAGCGTTGACAGAGACCACAGAGATTGCCGTCGTGACGCTCGACGGCAGGCCGTACTATATGGCCGGTTCGCCCATGCCCACGGTGGGATGGGCGGTGGTCACGGCTGTGGACAAGGAGATCACCCACCGGCCGACGGCGCTGATGCTCTCACGGTACGACGAGATCAACGACGATGCGCTGAGCATCTATGAGCGGGGCGCAAAGCATTCCGGTCAGACGATCCTTCTGCTGACGGTCCTCATCCTGATCCTGTCGATCGTCGGCGCGCTGGTTGTGGCCGGCCGGGTGGTGAAACCTCTGGAGAGCATGACACAGCGGATCAACGCGCTCAGCGGCAGCGACCAGGCCTTTGAGATGGAGGACGTCTACCGCACCAATGACGAGATCGAGATCTTGGCGGAGTCTTTCGCCTCTCTCTCCAAGCGGACGCGGAATTACATCGGCCAAATCACGGAGATCACGCGGGAGAAGGAGCGGGTCAGCACGGAGCTGCACATGGCCAACCAGATCCAGAACAGCATGCTGCCCCACATCTTCCCGCCCTATCCCGACCGGCACGAATTTGACGTCTATGCCAGCATGGACCCCGCCAAGGAGGTGGGCGGCGACTTCTACGACTTCTTCCTCATCGACGAGGACCATCTGTGCCTGGTTATGGCGGACGTATCCGGCAAGGGTGTCCCTGCGGCGCTGTTTATGATGATCTCCAAGACCATCCTGCAGAGCTGCGCCATGCTGGGCCGGTCCGCCGCGGAGATCCTGCAAAAAACCAACGAGGCGCTGTGTGCCAACAACCAGGTGGAGATGTTCGTCACCGTATGGATCGGGATCCTGGAACTCTCCACCGGGAAGCTGACGGCCGCCAACGCCGGGCACGAGTATCCGGTCCTCAGACGTCCCGGCGGCGCTTTCGAGCTGATCAGGGACAAGCACGGTCTGGTCATCGGCGCCATGGACACCGCAAAATACAAAGAGTATGAGCTGCAGCTCCAGCCGGGCGCCAAGCTGTTCCTGTACACAGACGGCGTGCCGGAGGCCACGGATGCGGAGAACCGGATGTTCGGCACGCAGCGGATGCTGGACGCCTTGAACGAGGCCCCCGACGCGGCGCCGGCGCAGCTTCTGCAAAACGTGCGCGCGGCGGTGGATGGCTTTGTCAGGGACGCCGAGCAGTTCGATGATCTGACGATGATGTGTCTGGAGTATAAGGGAAAGGACGGTTGAGCAATGAAGATTGAGCTGAAGGGCCGGATCGACTCCAATAACGCCTCCCAGGTGGAAAAGGAGATCTGGGACCGGCTCGCCGGTCATAGCGACGCGGCGGTGACGCTGGACGCCACGGACCTGGAATACATTTCCAGCGCCGGTCTGCGGGTGATATTGCGGCTGAAAAAGACATACCGGGACCTGAAGATCACGGGCGTCAGCTCCGAGGTCTACGAGATTCTGGACATGACCGGCTTTACCGAGATGATGACGGTGGAAAAGGCCTACCGCGTGGTCTCCGTAGAGGGCTGCGAGGTCATCGGCGAGGGCGCCAACGGCAAGGTCTATCGCATCGACCGGGACAACGTGGTGAAGGTCTACAAAAACGCGGACGCCCTTTCCGACATCCAGCACGAGCGGGAGGTGGCCCGCCTGGCGCTGGTTCTGGGCGTCCCCACAGCCATCTCCTACGACGTGGTCCGGGTGGGGGACAGCTACGGCTCCGTATTTGAGCTGCTGAACGCCCGGTCCTTTGCCAAAATTCTGGCCGAGGAGCCGGAGCGAATGGACTGGTGCGTGGCGGAATACGTGAAGCTGCTGAAAATGGTCCACGGCATCACCGTGCCGACGGGGAAGCTCCCCTCCATCAAGGCGGATGCCCTGGCGTATATCCGCCGGATGCAGCACACGCTGCCCCCGGAATACGGCGAGAAGCTCCTTCGCATGGCGGAGGAGATCCCGGAGAGCGACCATATGATCCACGGCGACTATCACACGAAGAACATCGTCCTGGCGGGGGACGAGGTGCTGCTGATCGACATGGACACCCTGTCCGTGGGCCATCCCATCTTCGAGCTGGCCCAGATGTACAACTCCTACGTGGGCTTCTCCGAGTACAACGAGGACATCGTGCTGCAATTCCAGGGCTATCCCGCCTCCGTGGCCAGGGCGTTCTGGAAAAACAGCCTCCGGGCCTATCTGGGCACGGACGATCCCCGGCGTGTCAACCCGGTGGAGGACAAGATCCGCTGCATCGCCTACGCCGATCTGATCGACTGGAAGTGCCGCCACGGTGTCGAAAACGAGGAGGACCGGGCCACGGTGGCGCTGTGGACGCAGCGGCTGATCGAGCTGCTGGGCCGGGTGGATTCCCTTGCCTTCGACGTGCCTGCAGACGGAAACACTCCGGCGGATGAGCTGGATATCGAGGCTGTGACGGAAAATCTGCCCCGCGTGCTGGCCTTTGTGGATGAGCGCCTGGAGAAGGTCGCCTGTCCCATGAAGGCCCAGATGCAGATCGACGTGGCGGTGGAGGAGATTTTCGTCAACATCGCCAGCTATGCCTACGCCCCGGAAAAGGGCAAGGCCACCGTGCGTGTGGAGGTCTCGGAGGATCCCGTCACCGTGACGATCACCTTTGTGGATCACGGCATCCCCTACGATCCCCTGGCGAGGGAGGACCCGGATATCACCCTCCCGGCCGACGAGCGGGAGGCGGGCGGCCTCGGCATTTTCATGACCAAGAAGTTCATGGACGCCGTGACCTATACGTACAAGGACGGCCAGAATATCCTGACGCTGACCAAAAACCTCTGAAAGTAGGTGCCCCATGGCGCATCCCCGGATGATTGATCTCCATATACATACCACCGTCTCCGACGGCACCGACACGCCGGAGGCGGTCCTCGCCCACGTCCGGGAGGCCGGGATCGGCCTGTTTGCGGTGACGGACCACGATGCGGTCAAGGGCTGCGGGGTCATTCGGTCGATCCGAACGGCGGACGACCCGGCCTTTTTGACAGGGGTGGAATTCTCCTGCCGGGACGAGGAGGGGAAATACCACATCCTGGGCTACGGCTATGATCCCGACGCGCCGTCTATCCAAAAGCTGGTGGAGACCGGCCACGGCTACCGCATGAACAAGGTGCGCGCCCGGCTGGACTTTCTCAAAACGGAGTTCGGCTTCACCTTCCCGGCCGAGGAGATCCGGCAGCTCCTGGCCCTGGACAACCCCGGCAAGCCCCACATCGGCAACCTGATGGTCCGGTACGGCTACGCCGAGACGAAGGAGCAGGCCATCCGGGACTATATCAACAAGCTCCGGGGCCGCACCCAGTTTCTCCGCCCGGAGGAGGCTATCCGCGGCATCCTGGCCGGGGGCGGCATCCCGGTGCTGGCCCACCCCTCCTACGGCAGCGGGGACGAGCTGATTGTCGGAGATGAAATGGACAACCGGCTGCGCAAGCTGATGGACTTCGGCCTGCAGGGCGTGGAGGCCTTCTACTCCGGCTTTACAAAAAGGCTTCGGGAGGAGGTACTCTCCCTTGCCCGGCGGTACGGACTGTACGTCACCGCCGGCAGTGACTACCACGGGGCCAACAAGCTGGTGCGGCTGGGCGACACGGGCCTGGGCGATCCGGCCCTGTGGCCGGAGGGACTGCGACGGTTTTTGGCGGAATTATCCCTGATATGATAGACACCAGACTTTCAAAAAAGTCTGTAAAGCGTTGGTTC
>DGHJ01000024.1:8430-31523 GCA_002392625.1 Oscillospiraceae bacterium UBA3851 | reverse complement strand
CCGGCCGGTTCATGAACCGGCCGGGGCGTCTGGTGTCCTTTCAAGCATTACAGCATCCCGCGCTCAATCTCATAGATTCTCTCCGCCACGATTGCTTCCGCGTCATAGCCCTGTACGTCCAGCATCTCCGCCATGACCAGCTCCGTCTCCGGGATGCCGAAGCAGCCGGTGGCCAGGGCGCGAATATAATCGTAGCTGAAGTCGGGCACATATGGGCCGCCTGCCGTGGTCACATACCAAAGCTTCCTGGCCTGACAGAGGCCGTGGGGCTCGCCGGATTCCGCATATTCCGAAACCAGCCCCGTCACATAGATGTTCTCCAGATACAGCTTCAGGATCGCCGGGAACGACAGATCCCAATAGGGCGCGGCAATCACGATGAGATCCGCCCGCTGAAACTGCCGTGCCAGGCGGAACATGGAGTCGGAGAACTGCCGCCTTTCGACCAGCTCTGTCCGTTTGCGGAGCCTTTCCTCGGAGAGCGGCTCCAAGTTCGCCTCCGAGAGCTTGATCTCCTCCTGCTCGCCGCCGAGCTGCTCCAGCAGAGCTCTTGCCAGCCGCTGCGTCCGGGAATCGGAACGGACGCAGGCATTGACAAACAGAATCATGATGAACCTCTCATTTCAGCACTACTTCGTCCTGGTCTGCGTCCGGGTGAGAAAGGCCTCGGTCATGTTGGCCCAGGAGTAGGCGCTCATGTACTCTCCACGGTAGGAATTGACCGCGACGGCGTCACCGGAGAGAAAGCGATACAGGTCGCAGTCAAGCTTTTCCGGTATCACACGCATGATCCCGTTCTTGATTTCAAAAATATCCTGCGCCCCCACCGCCTCCAGGGCCGAGCGGAGCGAGCGGATGATCACGTCCAGCTGTTTTTGCATGGAGCGATCGTACAGCGAATTCTCCCAAAGCACCGAGGAAGCAGCCGCTCTTGTGATACCGCCGCCCTGGCGGTCGATGAGATAAGCCAGCAGCTCCTTGGCCTTGGAGCGGGGGAACGAGACCGCCTTTTCATCTACGAACAGATCAAATTCACCGAAGGTGCGCGCCGAAATCCGCGTGTTCACGGCATCTTCCGCGGCGGCGGCGCGCTGCCTCCACGCGTGCTCGATCTCCTCGGCCAGGCGCAGCTTGTTGACGGGCTTCATCAGATAGCCCGACGCATGCAGCTTGAATGCGTCCACCGCGTATTCCGAATAACCGGTGAGGAAAATGATCGCCGTGGTGGGATCGATCTCCCGGATCCTGGCGGCCAGCTCCAGACCGTGCATATCGGGCAGGTTGATATCCAGCAGCGCGATATCCGCCGCGTGATCCTTCAGCCAGGAAAGGGCGTCATTCGCCCGTAAAAATCCCGTGACATTCGGACCTTGCGGCAGCTTCTCACACAGCTCCACCGTCATGTTCAGAATCAGCGGCTCGTCATCTACACAGATTATCCTCATATGACATCCATACGGATCTATATCAGCCAAGCGGGATCCGATTGCTGATATAGAAATCTCCTTCTTTTTCATTCGCTCCCAGTTTTGTATAGTATAATGACTTCTGTCCAACAAATGTCCAACAAAGGAGCCTGCATACACATCAGGATCGCGTCTGCTTGGCACCGCCCGCAACGCTTATGCGGATCGTGACCGTCGTTCCCGAACCGATGACGCTTTCAACTGTCAGCGTGCCGCTGCACATTTTCTCGATCCGCTCCCGCACGTTGCGGATGCCGATATGCGTTCCGCCGGAAGCCTCGGAGGCGGCGGCGTCAAAGCCCTTGCCGTTGTCGCTGATGGTGATTTCGTGATACCCCCCGACCAATTTCGACGAAACGCGGACGACGCCGTTTTCGACGCCGCGCACGCCGTGGCGGATCGCGTTTTCCACGAGTGGCTGCACGGTCAGCGCGGGGATCGAGAAGGCCGTATCCGGCGTGTCATATTCGATGCGGATAGAGGGGAAACGGATCGTCTCGATCTCGGAATAGATACGTGTGTGCTCCAGCTCCTTCGCAAACGGGATCAGCTGGGGCTGGTCGAGGGAGTCGATGTTCTGCCGCAGATACGTTCCGAACCTCTCCGTCACGTCAAAGGCCTTCTCCGGGTCGGAGAGGCAAAGCGCCTGGATGGAGGAGAGCGTGTTATAGAGGAAATGGGGCTGGATCTGGGACATCATGATCCTGATGCGCTGCTCCGCCATCAGTGCATTCTCGTGATCGCGGACGAACTGCAGGTGCAGCCAGATATAGTAGAAAAGGGCGCTGTTTACCATGGCGATCGACAAAAAAGTGATCCCCATCTGGGTTTGGACGATAAAAGTATCCAGCAAAACGGCGACGATGATCGTTGCTCCGTTGAACACCGGGACGATGCTCTGCAAACCCTTCCGGTCCGTTTCCACCTTCAAGCTCAGCCACACCAGATACAAAAGGATCATCGCGCTGGTGACATGACTGCTGTACCCGAGGGTGCCGCGATAGAAATGGTTTGATTCGGAAATATAGAAGCAAACGCGACTGAAAAGCGCGGTGAGGTGGATCAGCGCATTGATGCCCGTGAGCGCCCAAAGGAACACAGTCCTCCTCTCCTCGCCGATGAAATAACAGAACAACAGCAGGACCACCGGCCGAACGGCGTAGCCGTATATGGAGACGACCGTTCGCAGGGGCGGAATGTCGCCGAATATCGAAAGATAGTCGTTGAGCAGGTCTTGAACAAGCAACGAACCGATCAGCGCGATGTTGATCAGCATGATCCGCCTGTGTGACCGCTTGATATAGGGGTCGATGAAGACCACCAGCAGCAGGCCGACGATCTCCAGCAACAGCGTAATAACGGGCACAAGCTCTCCTTGTGCGATATAGGTAAGCACAGCAGCATTCCTCCCCTCGGCCCCTCCGGCGCCCTATGGCGGCGCCTCAGGAGCTTATCAAATCGCTACAGCTCGGTTGAGTATATCACAGTCCCCCTTTATTTTCCAGCCTCAACGGGGATATCGTGCCGGGCTGCCTGCCTTTTTTTGTGAAACTTGTTGGACATCTGTTGGACAGCGTAGGGTATTATACACAAATCAAACAATGGATAATGGATGATTGTATACATATGGCCGAAAAGGAGCGTGTTGGATATGAGAAAGCCTGTCAGATTGCGCGCCGTTATTTTGATTGGGGCGGCGGTGCTGCTGGTGGCCGCGGCGGGCATTGGCGCAGGGGTCTCCGCCAAGTACCGGCAGGAGGTGGCCGTACACGGCACGATCTATTACGATCCCACCCTGGCCGAAAGCCTGGCCTGTATCGAGCATGAGGTGCAGCGTGGCGCCGACGGCGTTTATACTCTCCTGAGCGGGGAGACTGCCGCCAACGCCTACGTGCTCATGCCCGGCGTCGACGCGCCCCGGGACGTCTTCGTGCGGATCCAGGGCAAAACCGCCGCGCCCGCTTACCTGTACGTGGAGGTGGTGGACGGGCTGTCCGACGACAATGTCGCCTTTGCCCTGACCGACGACTGGAAAAAGCTGGAAGGCGTCACCGGCCCAAAGGACGGCACAGTCTACGCCTACAAGGAGACCGTGGACGATTCCACCGGCAGGGACGAAGGGGCGGACGAGACCCCGGACGAGGACGCCCCCATTGAGATCCCGCTTCTGAAGAAAGACACCGTCACGGTCAGCCACAAGCTGCTGCCCACGGCATCCTGGGAGGGGAAGAAGCTCTCCTTCTATCCCTACCTCTGCCGGGCCAAGACGGACAAGACTGCCGCCGAGTGCTTCGACCCGAAGGGGATCGGCAACGGTGTGGAGGACGCCTACACGCTGGCGCCGGACGCGACCTTCACGGTCAGCGATTCTGCCGTCACCGTGGGGGACACGGGCTATTCCGTCTATATCCGGGCCACCGTCACGGTCAACTGGCGCAACGAAGCCGGCGAGCTGCTGGCCGTCGCGCCGGAGGAGAGCACGGATTACAGCTTCACGCCGGGCGAGGGATGGAGCAAGGGCTCCGACGGATATTTCTACTACGCCAGCCCCGTGGAGAGCGGGCAGAGCACCACGGCGCTCCTGAACGGCCTGACCCGGACCGGCACGGCGCCGGAGGGCTGCGAGCTGGTGGCCGACATGGCGGCGGAGGCGATCCAGTGTGCCGGCACCACGGACGAGAACGACGTCCCCGCCGTCACCGACGCCTGGGGCTGTACAGTGGACGAAGACATGACCATCAGCAAGTGATCGGGAAGGAGATGGGAGAATGAAAACGAAATTGTCCAGAAGAATTCTCAGCCTTTTGCTGATGCTGTGCATGGTGTGCACCATGCTGCCCGGCGCCGTCTTTGCGGAACAAGCAGCACAGGAGCCGGAAACCGAGTCGGCAGTCGTGACGGAAACTGAGCCTGTAACCGTGACGGAAACCGTGCCTGTAACCGTGACAGAAACTGAGCCTGTAACCGTGACGGAAACTGAGCCTGTTGCCGTGACGGAAGCCGGACCGGAGGAGCCGGAGACGCCCACCCAGGAGCCCATGGGGGAAGTGGAGGTGACGGTGGTTTCCCGGACAAGCAATATCGTCGGCGAGGTCTTCGCCAACGCGTTCAATGAGCTGCGTGAAGATCCGGAGCAGCGGGAGGCGTATTTGCAGGCCTATCCCACCGAATGCCACGAGGCCTCCTATTATGAGGGCACCCTGCGGCTGAGGTTCCTGCAGGATGAGGATGATGCGGAGAAAAACTATCTTGTCTACCGGGACAGCTTCCTTATTTTCTCTGAAAAAGACAGCCAGGGCTATCAGGTTCGGCGCTCGGAGGATGGCACGACGGCCTATGTCTCTCCCGCGATTCCCGCAGACCTGCTCAAGGACAGGACGGGTCTGGTTTTTCTCGGTGAGAACATCACCTGCGACGACATTCTGGTGTTCGGCGGCGAGTGGTTCTATGACGGAGAGGAGCTGGTCGTTCCCCTGAAGAACACGGAGGATATCTTCCTCACGGAGGTGTTTTCCGACGGAGAGATGGAGATTACCGCCGACGCGTCCAAGGCATTGCCCTCCGATACCCGCGCCCTCGGCTTTGATTACAAACAAAATATCGAGGGAACGAACTGGAGCGGTAAGATCACGAGCTTTCTGCCCTCGTTGCCGACTGCCACAACGACCATCAATATCTGGAAGCTGAAGTTCGAGATGGCCCTCAATCT
Source organism: Oscillospiraceae bacterium UBA3851 (assembly GCA_002392625.1). GTDB lineage: Bacteria > Bacillota > Clostridia > Oscillospirales > Oscillospiraceae > Vescimonas. The sequence continues at coordinate 26,348 of DGHJ01000024.1, read as the reverse complement.
GCGGGTCGACCTCGGCTTTGAAATTGAAACAACCGGCCGCACCAACGGCAGGGAAACGGCGTACATTGCTTCCATCACCGTGCCCATGATATTCTTTGACTTTCAATCGGTCTATAATCTTCAGGCCCAGTTTGACGACGATGTTCCGATGCGGATCAAGGGAACGATCGCTTCGGATCTGACTTATACCGCAAACCTCCTCAAAACACCGAGCATCAGCTTTAAGAATCCCACGACGATCACCGAGCTGGAGGTCCTGAATGAAGCGGATTATAACAAGGACATCCATTTTTATCTGGGTACCTATTTCTACATTCACGGCACGTATCTTGATATTCATTTCCACGTTTGGTTCATCAACATCGATTTCGGCCCTGTTCTGACCATGAATCTGGATCAGTACGGCGGCTGCTACTTCACCGCCAGGCACGAGAAGGATACGTTTTCCAATTCCGATATCGGGACGGCTCCGATGGTCCACAGCTGTGCGAAACAGGGATCTCCCGGCTGCATCAGTCTGAAAATCAAGGAGGTCAAGAAAACCTCATTCTCCGGCAGGATCGATCTGTACTTTGATGATTGGGACTACCATTTCGGCGACACCGAAGAAAAAACGGTCGCCGAGAGGGAAAGCTACAATTCACTTACCTTCGAAGACCATTTTCTGAGCGGACCCTGTCCCCATAAGCTTTACAAGGTTCCCGTGACTGTGTGGATGGACGTCGCAATGACGGAAAGGGCAAATGGGGACTGCGAGGTGCGGGCCACCAAGTATACCGCGCCGGATCCGATTGCTGCCACTTTGGCAACGTGCTGGACTCTTGGCGGAAGAGCCAGCCTGTATTTGGCATATCAGCCGAATTACAGATATACGATCCTGGCGGAGCTGGAAATCGGTGATGCCAGGCTGAGGGGTTCCGGTATACAGCCTTCCGACATGGTGCAGGGGGTAAACGAAACGGTCCCGATTGTTCTCTCCCAGGACGAAAAGGTTGAGATACACATTGACTACAATTTGGTCGCTGACATTCAGGGCAAGGATCGTCCCAAAGCTACCCGAGTTGGCCTGCAGGCCAGGAACGAAGCCACGGGCACATGGCAGACGGTGAAAACCTATTTGTTCAACGGCCAGGACGGTATTTCTGCGGACTATACCGGCCCGAAATATGCCATCATCGATCAAAGCGCGTACCTGATAGAATATCGCGCCGTCGTTCTGGGCAAAAATCTTGAACCCGTTTTGGAAAACGGCTCTGTGATCCATGCGGTCAACGGCTTCATCTCGGTGGCGGATGTGGCGGAGCGCAGCGACGATGGAAAATTCATCGTAAATTATTCTTCGACCCAGACGGACGACAAGCTGACCATTCGTATTACAGAGACCGCCGCGGTGGATGTGACCCTGAATAAGCAATGGATCCTTCAGAATCAACAGAATAAGGCGGACAGCGTCTGGCTGGCCCTCCTGCAAAAGCCCGCGGATGGTTGGAATTACACGGCTGCCTCGGTATCTGTTCCGATGGAATGGATCCCGGCGCTTCGTCCGCTCTCCGGCAACGGAAGCAGTCTGCGGGACCTGATGAGCGCAGGTATCCTGACCGGCGAGGATTTGTACAGCGTGGAAAACGCGCCGCTGACCATCGGAAAGGTGTCAGCGGACAACGATTGGAGCATCACCTTCACCGTTCCGAAATACCGCAGCGGAATCAAAATGCAGTTCATGGGCACAGAGCTGAACAGCTCTGTCATCTCGGATCTGCTCCTTTACGAGTATGATGTTCAAAAGCAGGTTCAGGTTGTTCCCTTCGGAAACTTTGTGACGAAGCCTGTCATGGCTCTCAAGCAGTTCCATGAATGGGATTATTCTGCCTTGATCGTCAACAAAGATAATGACAGCCATACCATCAGCGGTACCATCCAATGGGTATGGTACAGAGACTATGATGGTTTGGATTTCATTATGGTTAAGCCCAATTGGGTTACAATCACCATTTACAATCCGAATGGCTCGTGGCTTCACTCTTTTCGGATAAATCGGTCGGACTATGAGATAGAAGACTCCAGTTCCGACGAATTCGAATATTCCACCGTCTGGACCTGGAGCTATACCGATGATCGGATCGTTGAGGGTGCGAATTATTACGTCCGGGAGGACTTCGGCGAGTGGCCCGGCAGCATCTATAATTCGCCCCCCTGGGTCGCGTACTATGATGGGCTCGACATCGTCAACTATTGGACGCCGCCGGACCGAACCTCATTGTATGTGCAGTGCATCATTGAGGACCCGGAGGATTTTCAGGGCGAAATCCAATGCAACGTTCTCTCCAACGGTGTGCGTCAAGGCAGCTTTGCCTTGACGCCGGGAAATAAGTTCACACAGCAGTACACATTCACGTCGCCGCTGCCGAATGTCTCGATTGAGACGGATAACATTGATGGTTGGGTGCGGTTTTATAAGGAACCGACGATGTACCACTCCTCAGTTACCGGCGAGCTATGTTATGCTTATACCGTCGTTTATCTGAAACAGAGCTTTGTGGAAATCGACGTTTCTAAACGGTGGGACAATGTGGACGACATGACGATCTATCCCGACGCGGTGGAGGCGGTAGTATACCGAGATGGGGAGCCCATTCGTAATGTGCAGTTGACCTACGATGGCTCAGAGTGGAGTACTGCCCACATTACAACGACCGGCGCGGGGGACGCTCTGTATCGCCTTGGTTATTTAGGCAATGATTACCATAAATTTGAATACACCATCGTCGAAAAGCCGATCCAGGGCTTTACCTCCTCGGTGGAAGCGGAATACACCACCGTGTCCCAAAGCTGGGCCGGAAGCAGCAATATCCACTTTACCCTGGTCAACACCTGGGCCGGAGCGGACTATGTCAACCTTGCCGGCAGGGTCACCTGGGAAGGCGACCAGGGGAAGGAGTATCTGCGCCCGGAGAAAGTCCATATTGCCGTGATCAACAGCAAGGAGGAACTGGTTGATTCCTTCGACATCCCCGTGAACGGAGACGGCACCTACAAGAAAGAGCTCCTTCCGGGCAGGGACCAACAGGGAAATCCCCTGAGCTACTCCTTGCTGGAGAGCCATGTAACCGGCTACAGCACAAGCTATTCCCACCCGTCCTACGACGAGGATTCCCGTTCATGGACGGTCAACGTCATCAACAGGCTGACGGGCTATTACCCGGTCACTGTCAAAAAGACCGTCGAGGGCAACCCCACGGAGGGTGAGGAGGAATACATCTTCAAGGTCCGGCCGAAGGCCGAAGGCGACAGCGAGGGCCAGGAATTCCCTGCGCCGCTGACGGAGGAGCTCCGGATCACCGGCGCCGGCGAGACGAAGGCGGGATTTTTGATCGATGAGGACGGCCTGTACCTCTACGCCATCCAGGAGGAGAAGGGAGAAAACGAAAACTGCGTCTACGATGAGAAGGAGAAGCAGATTCTGATCCTCAGAACAACGGACAGCGACACCGGAGAGGTGAGCTTTAAGAGCTGGGTCGGCGAGGACGGAGAGGACATGATCCCCACCAATGGAAACACGTCGGATCGGGTGATCTTCACCAACGTCTATCCCACGGTCACCATTGAAAAGGAATGGGACATCGATCTGGAGAAGCATGACCGGCCGGACAGCATCCAGGTCGTTGTCCAGAAGAAGAGCGGTGATACCTGGAAAACCGTCAAGCTGGTGGAGCTGAGCGGTGACAACGACTGGAAGGCCAACATATTTGTGGACGGAATCGGCGGCGACGGCGCGGAGTTCCGCGTCCGGGAGCTGAAGGAGGAAACGGCCCTGCAGGAGCTGGGCGGCAAGCTTCGCGACCTCATCAACCAGGGCAAGGACAAGTACGACGAGTGGCTCAACCGGCTCAAGACCGAGGGCAAGACCTATTGGGACGGCCTGCCCGAAGGAATTCGGAACGCGGCGGATCAGGGCTACGACAAGCTGCTGGACAAGCTGAACGCTACGCCGCAGACGCTCTATGACAAGCTGATGGAGCAGCTGGACTTTGCCTGCGCGGAGGGACGGATCGTCTACGACGAGGATGATGACGAGGTCAAGGGAAAGGACGGCGACGACAAGCCGGAGACCAACGCCGTGACCTATCATGTAGGCGCTTACGCATCCGTCCTCTCCGGCGGCACGGAGGACGCCCACGTCACAAAATACAGCGTGTCCTACGACCGGGACGGCAATACCTTTACCATCACCAACAAGGCGATCCTGGAGATCGATGTGATCAAGCGCTGGATCACCATCGGCGGCGAGGACGTCATCAGCCTGAACGGGGACGATATCCCGGATTCGGCGTGGCTGGTGCTGATGTGCAAGCCCAAGGCCGGCGCGCTGGACAATGCCGCCGATCTTGCCGGCTCCCTGGGCGTCGACCTTGGCAGCGTGCTGAGCTATGAGTTCCCGGTCATCAACCCGGAGGAGGGCGGCAAGGACATACTGACGACGCTGAGCGAGCTGACCATCGGCGTGGATGTGAGCATCATCGGCAAGCTGGCAGAGAAGATCTTCGGCGTGAAAATCCCGACGGTGGCCATGGACAAGGCGGACGAGGACAGCCACTGGAAGGCAACGTTCGTCGTCAGCAAATACAACATGGGAATCCCCATGGAGTATAAGGGTGCGGAGCTCTCCAGCGAGGTCATCCGGCAGATCGTCAAATATATTACCAAGGTCGATATCCCCGTATCCTTCAACCCCTTCGACAAATATATCAGCATCCCCACAAAGGCGATCAGGACCTTCATGGGGATCACCGATCCGGGGGATTTGCTGGATTTCTCCAAATTGGCCGGTGCCGCCCTGGAGAAAGTCAAGTCCCTGACCATGGACGACATCAAGGATTTCGGCCCGTCGACCCTGCTGGACGACTGGCATCTGATGGCCAACGTCATCAATATCCAGATCACCTGGGACAGCGAGGACGACAACACTCTCAGAGGCGCCAAGATCTGGAAGGACGACGAGGAGGCAAAACGGCCGGATACGCTCACCATCCATATCAAGGACGGAGACAAGGACATCGAAGGCTCTCCCATTGAGCTGAAGAAGGCGGACTTCGAGGGTCAGGACGAGTGGACCTGGTCGCTGGAGCTGCCGGAGGATGCGGATGAGGACGCGACCTATGTGGTTTCGGAGGAGTACCCGGAGGACTACGAATACAAGGACGACTACACCTGCGAGACCGACGGATACGACCTCATCAACACCTGGCACAAGGACCGGTTCACCATCTCCGGCCAGAAGATCTGGAAGGACGATGAGGAAGAAAACCGTCCGGAAACCATCACGATCCGTCTGCTTGCCGACGGCCAGGAGGTCGCCTCTGCCGTGACGTCCAAGGCCGGCGAATGGAAGTACAGCTTCCCGGATCAGCCGAAGACGAAGGACGGGAAGGCCATCGTGTATACCATTGCGGAGGATCCGGTGGAGGGCTACAAGACCAGCTATGACGGCTACAACGTGATCAACACAAAGGTGGCGGAGGGCAAGCTGGTGCTGCACATCAGCCGCACTGCTGCCGACGCCTGGAAGGAGCAGACCTTCGTGTTCCGGATCGAAGGAGCGCAGACCGAAGCCGTTGAAAGCGGTGATCAGGCCGGGATTTCGCTTCGTGTCATGGTTACGCTGGCCCCGGATGCCACGGAAGGGAGCGTCACAGTGGCCGGCTTACCGGCCGGTGAATACACCGTCACAGAAGAGAGCGACTGGAGCTGGCGGTACAATGCCTCCATTTCCCGCGCCTTCTCGGCCGAGGATCCCGCTGCCTCCCATGGGGAGAACGCCCTGACCGCCGGTAAGGTTCGCATCTCTTCCGGGATGGTCACCCAGGCGTTCTTCGAAGCGAAGCGGACCGCCCCCTACTGGCTCCACAACTGCGGAGATGACCAGGCGGTCAAGTAATATGGATCGGATCACATTTCCACCGTATTGCGCAGGACGGCCCGTTTGCGATATCGTTCCGTCAGAATTCGTATCATATCCATACTGAAACGGAACAGCGATCGTCATCTTGATCTGCCGGAGTTTTTCTCCGTCTAAAACAACAAGGAGGTAACGCAATGTCAATCAAAGATGATCTGAAAAAAGCAGCTTACTCAGCAGTTCCCAGGAAGATCGAGATGGGCCGAAGCATGACCGTCGAAGAGTTGTATGACCTTCTCGACCGGCATAAGGACGAATTCCCCGTGCCCTTCAAGCTGACCAGTTTTCTGGGCAAGCGCATCACCTTCAAGCGCGAGCCGAGATTGGAGCTGCAGCTGCTCGTGACGGTCAAAGGCAACGTGATCACCGTAAGGCCCAACATCCAGGAGAGCTCCATCGAGAGCAACGGCTTCAGCATCCGGACAGCGGATATGAAAAACGGCTTCGGTCTTTCAACGGAGTTCGGCCGGGATGACTATGTGAATGACGTCGTCGCCAAGATCACAAAGATCGTGAATGGATAAGCACGCATAAACAAAGATATGACCACCGGCAGAAGCCGGTGGTCATGTTTTTGGGCACACAAGCGCCTGCTTGTTCATCTTTCCCTTAAAGAGGGCCTTACGGCGTAGTGACGTTGCCCCCTCCGGTCGCAATGATGTTTCTCCGCTTCGCTCCGAAATGATGCTGCTCGCTTTGCTCGCAATGATGCGATGTTTGCCCCTATGTGCCGAAGGCACACATCATTAGCAAAGCGGCATCATTGCCGAAGGCAGCATCATTTGCCCGGCAGGGCAAACATCATTCAAAAAGCAGTGATTTGGTAGACAAATCACTGCTTTTTGATGGTGCCGGTGGTGGGACTCGAACCCACACGGTGTCGCCACCAACGGATTTTGAGTAATACGGATTTTTCGGAAGTTGGCGGACTTTGAAAGCCCCCGGAGGTCGCTGGAGAACTTGAAAGGGCCCGGCGTTTCAAGGAAAAACGGACCGAAAAAGGCCCGAAAGTCCACTGCGACAGCTACTGCGGGGCTCACAGAAAATGACCGACAGAAGGTCGGAAGACGGAGGTCGTTTGAAGGTCGAAACCGCAGGAGCGGACGCAACAGGTCAAAGCTTGCAAGATCATCTGCCATCGACAAATCAATTATAGGAGAATGATCATGACAAGAAGAGATTACGAAAAGAGATTCCGCAACTTTCCCGATGTGGTCACCATCAATGAGTTCCGCGCCATGCTGGGCGGCATTGCCGACGGCACAGCCCGGAAGCTGCTCAAGGAGGGACACGTCCAATGCTTCTACATCCGCTGTACCTATTACATCCCCAAGGTGAAGATCATCGACTACCTGCTGAGCAAGCACTACATGGAATACCGCATGAAGCTTAAGCACGGGATTCGGTAACACGATCATATTGAAAAAGGCTGCACATCGGTTCAGTCAGATAATCATTTTGTGTCAGGCAGGTTGGGCGGCTGTAAAAGTATGCAATTCATCTTTCCGTGATTGGTTTTGGCGTCATCAACACAAGCTTGGCCGGAAGAATGCCATTGGTAGTACCCAACGGCAGTTTATCGAGGGGCGGGAGGGGTTGCCTCCCGCCCCCCGATGTCTGGTAACACGATGCGAGACGCTTGGATTAGTGCGCCTTTTTTGGGCTCTCCGCTTTTTGTTTTTCCTTACTGCTTCAGATTGTCTCGCTGGATGGGGCTGCTTTAAATATGTAGTCCCACTGGATGACTATGACATGAGCATAGATGGAATCAAACACCGGAATATCCGGGATTTTCTTCTAACGGATAAATGGGACTGACGAAATGAATGCCGAATGGGGCTCGCTGATTGCGAGCCCTGTTTGACGCATATAGTTGATTGCAGAAAACGCAGCTATTTCTGATGGTTTATTGTATTAGTCGTTCGTCGCCATAAACGATATATCACGAAGCCATCCCATGACTTCCCCGGATGGGTCTCGTGATTGGAGCATCTCAAAAGTCATTCGAGGAACGCACGCTTCACTAATTTTCCTCTTTACAACCTTTGGGCTTACGGCCATTGAGATCACCCCTTCTCCGGCAGCAGAAGCGCCGAGGCAATCTGCCGCAGAAGCATATCGATTTCCTGATCCAACTTCGGGGAGCTGGTCTTATCTGCCAGCTCCCCGAGCTTTTCCAGGAGAACAAAGAGAACGTTGGGAGGAACACCTCGCGGTTCATATCCCAACGCTCTCTGCTTCACATATTCCGTTGTGCTCAGCCCACACTTGCGGGCCTTGGCTTGGATCCGTTCTTTCTCTTTTGCCGATACACGGACGGCAATTCTGATGTCTTTTCCCATTTTCATTCTCTCTCCTTTCTCGGGGAATTGGGGGACAGCGTCCCCCAAAGAGGGAATCCACCCGGTCAAGGGTGGATTCTGATGGGACTTTGGCACACAAAGTCCCTGCTTGTTACCGTGTAAGACAGACCATGAGGCCGCATAGTATGGTCGAGGAGGTCTGCCTATGGACATCACCCACACCCACCCCGCCTATCCCAACGAACAGGAGCGCGACGCGGCGCTGAAGGACGCCTGGATGACCTGCTGCGCCGCACTCCGCCGGAGCCGGGAGGAGGATGCCGCCAAGGCTGCGCCACGGCACAAGATCGCGTAAGCCATGCGGTACGCGGCAATTTATGCCCGCCAGTCCATTGAAAAGAAGAACAGCATCTCCATTGAGGGACAGCAGGAGATGTGCCGCAACGCGGCGGGCGAGGAAGAGGTCATGCTGTACCAGGACCGGGGCTACTCCGGCAAGAACACCGACCGCCCCGACTTCCAGCGACTGCTCAAGGACATCCGGGCAGGGAAAATCAGCAAGATCTACGTTTACCGCCTGGACCGCTTCTCCCGGTCCATTGCGGACTTCTCCCAGCTGTGGAAGACGCTGCAGAAGCACAACGTGGAGTTCATCTCCGTGACGGAGAACTTCGACACCGCCAGCCCCATGGGACGCGCCATGCTGCACATCATCATGGTGTTCGCCCAGTTGGAGCGGGAGACCACGTCGGAGCGTGTCCATGACAACTACGCCGCCCGGGCCGGACAGGGCGCCTGGCCCGGCGGTCCGGCGCCCTACGGCTTCACCCTGGGCAGGGCGGTGGACAGCAGCGGGCGCAGCTACGCCTCACTGGTCCCCGACGACAAGACCGCCGCCGTCGTGCAGGAGATTTTTTCCCTGTACGCACAGCCCGGCGCCACGCTGGGGTCGGTGGTGAAGGAGCTGAACAACCGGATGATCCCCGGGGCAAAGCGGGACTTCTGGGACTCCAGCACCCTGTCCCGTATGCTCCACAGCCCGCTCTATGTAAAGGCGGACGAGCAGGTGATGCTCCACTATCAGGCGCTGGGCGTCCAGGTGGATTCGCCTGCGGAGGCCTTTGACGGGGTACACAACGCTTTCCTGTTCGGCAAGCGGGAACCCAATGAGCGGAAGTACACCAACGTGAAGGAGCACCATTTGACGGTGCTGCGGAGCGTGGGACTGGTGGACGCGGCGCTGTGGCTGACGGTGCAGGAAAAGCTGCGGCACAACGCACAGGTACATAATGGCAATGCCGGCACCCACACCTGGCTGACGGGGCTGCTGAAGTGCGCCAAGTGCGGCTACAGCGTGAAGATCCAGACGGAGAAGGAGTACCGCTGGATGAACTGCAGCGGACGGTACAACAATGCCCGGTGCGACGCCACCATCCGCGTAAACCTGACGGAGCTAGAGGAGACTGTGGCCCGGGAGCTGCAGGAGCTCATTGACCGTTGCCCCGTGGAGCAGCCCGCGGCGGAGAAGGACGTTTACGCCGCCAGGCTGGAGGAGCTGGACCGCCGGGCGGATCGGCTGGTGGACGCATTCGCCGAGAGCCAGGATATGTCCAACACCTATATCCAGCGGGCATTGCAGCGGCTGGAGGCGGAGCGGCAGGAGGTGCTGCGCCAGCGCCAGCGGGAGAAGCAGCGGCCCCATCTGCCGGAGCGGGTGGTATTCGATGACCTGCCCTTCGACGAGAAGAAGCTGGTGGCCGCCCAGTTCATCCGGCGCGTGGAGGTGTCGGAGCACACGGCCCACGTGGAGTGGGCGGTGTGATACGCCCTGCGGGGACGGAAAAACACTATTGCAACGGCAGGGAGGGGCCGCGCCCCTCCCACACACAAAAAATGTTTTACGAAAGAGGTAACTAAAATGAGTTTAATGGAAGATTATCAGTGCAATCCCGAGACTTTCTTCAAGATGGCCGGTTGTTATAACAGCTACGACGTGTGCGCCGCCTTCATTCTGCAGGAGGTGCGGCTGTACCGGAACAAGAACGGCGGACAGAATATGGCGTGCACGCTGCGGAACTGCAAGGGCACCATCGCCGGCATCTGCTTCGACTACGGCGGCACGCTGGATGAGTCCAGCGCCGGCACTCCTGTGATGGTGCAGGGTCGAATGGGCTCCTACAAGGGGGCGCCCCAGATTCGGATTTTCGACATCTGGCCGCTGGATGCTGACGACGCACAGAACGACATTCGGTCGCTGCTGCCCCACGGGTTGTTGTCGGGGGAAGAGGGGTTTAAGACGTTCCGGGATGCCATGGTGGCGAAGATTCAGGACGGGGACTATCTCCTGTTGTGCAAGGCGTTGGTGGACGAAAACAAGGAGGTGTTCAGCTCTTGCCCGGCGTCCACCGGCAGCCATCACGCCTGCGTGGGCGGTCTGCTGACCCACACCTACGAGGTGATGGAATGGGCGTATAATTTTGCCGAGTACTATAACGACACGTACGACTTTGGCATTGATAGGGAGTTGCTGACTGCCGGGGCGGTGCTCCACGACATCGGCAAGGTGCGTGAGTATGGCTTTGACAGCGCCGGCGCGGCGATGCGGCCCACGGAAGCCATGAAGGAGAACGCCCATGCGCTGGAGGGCGCCATGATGATCCGGGAGATGGCCCAGGAGCTGGGCACGCCGGAGGATAAGGCAAGGAAGCTGGAAAACCTGGTGGCCAGCCACCACACCGCCTATCCCTTCCGCGTTGGCGTGAGCCCCATCACGCCGGAGGCCAAGCTGCTGGCGGTGGTGGACAACCTGGACAGCAGTGTGAGCAGTAACTTCGGTAAGGACGTGGTTTTCCTGGACGGCAAGCCGGTGCATATTCAGGACGTGGCGTAATAAAAGCGAGATAGGGAAGGACAGATACGCCCACGGCCACGGCTGGGCTGTGGCTGTGGGCGTGGCCAATGAAATAACGGGCATAGAAAACAAAAGAAAAATGACAAGGAGGAACAAAACGGTGTCAGAAAGAAGACCGAAAGAGGAACGGGATGCGTGCGTGGAAGAAATCCTGCGGCGGATCGAGAATAATCTCGATCCCCGAATGGCCCGTATAGAGAATAAAAAAGTGATTGAGAACTGCCGAAAAGACAGCACTCAATCACTTTTTTGTGGGACAAGGCGGGCGTATGACCCGGCGGCCTGCGCGTTCACCATGCACCCCGGTAGCCGATGGTTACGGCGGCGTTCCGGGCGCCGGCGGTCAGACAGGCGTCCACAGGCTGCCCCTGCAGCCAGGAGAGCAGGAAACCGGCGATGAAGCTGTCCCCCGCCCCCATGGTGTCCACCACGCGGCAGGGCACGATGCCGGCGGAATAAAACCGCCGGCCGTCCCAGGCCATGCTGCCCCTGCTGCCCCGAGTGGCAACCGTCAGCGCAGGGCCGAAGGCGGCCAGCTGCCGGAGTCTGTCTTGCAAGGCGGCATCATCTCTGCCGTCATCGGAGAAGAAAAACACCGACACATGGGGCAGGGCCTTTCTGGCGGCAGTCGCAAAGGGCCGGTCGGCCCCGTCAAAGGCCACGGGGATGCCTCTCGCCCGGAGGGAGGGCAGGTGGTCCTCGGTGTGGCTCCACAGACCCGTGACCAGCAGATCGTGGGCGGCGATGAAGTCCAGTTCCTCCGCCGTCAGGCGGAAATCGGCCATCACGCCCTCCTCATAATCGCCGAATACCCGGTCGCCCTCCACCAGCGACACATGACTCAGCGCCGTGGCGCCCCGCTCTGACCGCAGATGGCTGACGTCCACGCCCTTCTCCGCCAAAGCGGTGCGGAGCAGGCGGCCGTAGGCGTCGTCGCCCACCGCACCGATATAGGAGGCATCCGCCCCCAAACGGCGCAGATACACCGCCACGTTTACCGGATTGCCGCCGGGAAAGGCTTCGCCGGTGGCGTCGTAATAGTCGATACAGTTGTCGCCGGCGCAGGCAATGCGCATCATGCGTCCATCAGCTCCTTTGCTCGCCGCAGCGCCCATCGGGCGGCGTCGGTGGGGTTGTCGATATAGTGGGTCACCAGCTCCAGTGTGGCGGTGCTGTCATATCCTGCGGCGCGGATGTCCCGCAGCAAGGCACCCAAATCCATCACCCCGTCGCCGGGAATCAGATGGGTCTCGCTGACGCCGTCGCTGTCCACAAGGTGGAGGTGGGCCATGGCGGTGCCGAGACGGCGGGGATAATCGGCGGGATCCTCACCCTGCACGAAGGGCGCCACCACGTCGCACATCCCCTGCAGTAGCGGCGAATCCACCTTCCGCAGCACCTCCTCCAGCTCTGAAAGCCGGGTGCAGGTGTTGCTCTCATAGGGGGTCAGCGCTTCCAGAACGATGGGCTGGCGCAGTGTTTCCGCCTGATGGACCAGATGCCGCAGGGAGAGAAGGAGACGGTCATACCGCGCCTCTTCCGGTGCGCTGCCGCCGTGACCGACAGACAGCAGCACCGCCTGACAGCCCAGCAGCTTCCCGCAGCGCAAGGCGGCGGTGAGGTAGTTCATGGCGCTCTCCCATTGGCGCTCCGGGCCCATCATATAGTTGTAGGGGTAGGCGTTGTGCTCCGGGGTGTAAAATCGCACCGGCATGGCGTAGCGATCCGCCAGACGCTGCACGTCCGCCAGATCGCCGGAGAGCAGATCATAGGCGTAGGCATGGGGCCGCCCACCCCAGAGCTCGATGTAGTCGTACCCCAGCGCCCTTGCGTCTGCAAAGGCCTGCTCCAGCGGCAAACGCTGGTAAGGGCAGGTAAACAGACCCCATTCCATAAGCGATACCTCCTGTACCGGACCAGGGGCGGGCTGACGCCCGCCCCTGTGGCTAATCAGTATTCCATCTTCCGGTAATACCGGCGGATGGTCATGTCGTGGCCGGAGAGGGCCTCCAGATGAGCGTCGATGCGGTTGGTCACCGCATGCATCACCAGATGACTCACATGGGGGCGGTATTGGTCGTCGATGCCGCACAGACGGTACTGCGCCGTGTCGATGATGGTATAGTTTTTGCAGATCCGGGGCAGGAACCGGGCCACCCGCTGGCTCAGAGGCCGCTGGGCATCCTCCCCTACGAATACGGTAACAGGCGTATCCGGGTCCACAATCTCCAGCATGCCGTGGAAGAACTCCGCGGAATGTATGGATTTGGTGCGGATCCAGTGCATCTCCTCCCAATAGCACATTGCGTAGGAATAGGTGGCGCCGTAGAGGGTGCCGGCCCCCACGAAGTAGTGGAGGGGATCATCCTTGTGGGCGATGGCAAAGGCCTCACCGAAGGCGTCGGCCTCTTTCTCCACCGCCACCAGCGCCTGGGGAAGATTGGCGTCAAACTGGGCGTACATCGCCGCATATTCCGGCATCTCGCCCCGAAGGAACAAAATCCGATCGGCCACCATGAAGAATTTCAACTGCTCGTTTCCCGCAAAGGAGATGCAGTGATCCACGGCGGAGGCCAGGGGGGAGTCGGCCTTGTCGATAAAGCCGATGATCTCTGCGCCGGCGGCGCGGGCTTTTGCCACGGCATCAGCAATCTCCGTGGTGGTGCCGGTAACGGAGGAGATCACCATGCAGGTGCCCGGGCCCACCCGGCGGTCGCCGGTGGTACAGTACTCCGCCGCATTGGTGGCGAACACGTCCAGATCCGTCCGCTCCTTCATGTGGCACACCACCTGCCGGCAACTGGCCCAGGTACCGCCGATGCCCAGCCAACACAGGTTGCGAAGCCCTTTTTGCCAGATGGCATCCACCACGGTTTCAATCTGACTGCGCAGGGCCAGAGCGCCCCGGACGCTGTCGATTTGCTTTTGCTCGTCAAACTTAACCACGGGGGTACCTCCTTACCTGATTAACCCACCTTCAGCATCTGATAGTACTTGTCATAGATGGTGATGGCGTCGCCCACGTCCTCCTGGAAGAACACGTTGGTCTTGTAGTCAAAGTCAAAGGCGGGGCCGTTGCGATACTCCTCGGATGCGGCGGCCACTGCGGCGTCATTGGGGCAGGAGTAGGGGTTCTCCACCAGGTTGTCCGCCATGACCTGAGCGTCGCAGATGTAGTTGAGGAACAGATAGGCGGCATCCATGTGCTGGGCGCCCTTGGGGATGACGTACAGATCGAAGCCCAGCTGCACCGGATCGGCGGTGAAGGGGGCCACGGTCAGGGTGTTGTTGGCGCCGAGCTGGGCCATCGCCTCGGCGGTGTTGCCGTCGTAGGTGAACATGCAGGAGATGGTGCCGTTGACCATGTTGGTCTCGGTGGAGCCGTAGGCCACCACGTTCTCATTGTACTTCACCAGCCACTCATAGGCCTCGGCGATCTCGCTCTCCTCCCGGGAGTTGGGGTCGTAGCCAAGCGCGATGAGGGCGATGGGGAACAGGTTGCGGGCGCCGTCCACGGAGCCGATCTGACCCTTCATCTCGGGACGGATCAGGTCGTTGTAGCAGGTGATCTCAATGGGGCAGCGCTCCGTGTCGTACACCACATAGATGTAGTTCATCAGGTAGGGTACGCAGTAGCCCTGATTCTGCTCCGACCAATAGGCTTTGTTGATGTTTTTGGCGTTGGGAATCTGGCTCAGATCCAACTGCTCCAGATAGCCGCCGTTGATGAGGGACTCCATGTAGGCGTCGCAGGTCATGATCAGGTCGTAGCCGTCGCCGGCGCCTGCAGTGAGCTTGGTGATGGAGTCGGCGTTGTCGTTCATGTAGCTGAGGTTCACCTTGATGCCGTACTCCTGCTCGAAGTTGGCCACCAGGTCATCGGACATGTAGTCGCTCCACATGAAGATGTTCAGTTCCTTGCTGCCGGCTGCCTCGCCGCCGGAGGGCGTGGTCGCGCTCTGGCCGCCGCAGGCCACCAGCGTCAGCGCCATGACCAGCACCAGAATCAGGGACAATGCTTTTTTCATGTTCGTACCTCCCATAATACATAATTATTGTGTTTATTTCAACCGCGAAGGGTGGAAATACGCTGTTCGGCCTCCGCCATCTCCCGGGCCTCTCTCTTGCGGCGCAGGCGCTGCAGACCGCTCATCACCAGCATGCCCGCCACCATAACCAGCACCATCAGGGTGGTCAGCGCGTTGATGTCCGGCGTGATACCCGTGCGATTGACGGACAAAATCAGCACCGGCAGGGTGGACTGGCGGGCAGAGGCCAGCATGTTGGACATGATGACGTCGTCGATGGACAGGGTGAAGCTGAGAAAGGCCGCCGACAGGATGCCCGGCATGATGCTGGGAATGGTGACGCGCCAGAAGGTCTGCACCCGGTTGGCGCCCAGGTCCATGGACGCCTCCTGCAGCGTCTCGTTATCACCGCTGATGCGGCCCTTGATGGTGACCACCGCATAGGGGATGCAGAAGGTGCAGTGGCCGATGACGATGGTGCCCATCCCCAGACGGATGCCCACGGTCATGAAGATAATCAGCATGGACACGGCCAGCACGATCTCCGGCACCACGATGGGGACATACAGCATGAGGTTGATGAACTTCTTGCCGCGGAACTCGAATTTCTTCAATCCGATGCCGCCAAGCACGCCCACCACCACGCTGATTACGGTGGCCGCCACGGCAATGGCCAGGGAGTAGACCAGCGACTCCCACAGGTCGTGGTTGCCGAAGGAAAAGAGCTTGCCGTACCACTGGGTGGTGAAGCCCTCCCAGGAGTAGTTCCGCTTGGCGTCGTTGAATGAGAACTGGATCATCACCAGCACCGGGATATAGAACAGCGCATAGATGACGGCGGCATACAGAGCGCTCCAGAAGGCGTTGCGCCTCTGCCGCAGCAGCTTTTTGTTTTTCATCACAGCACCTCCATATCCTCGATTTTGGCGAAGCGGGAATAGAGGAAGATCAGCAGCGCCGTGATGAGCAGCAGCAGTACGCTCAGGGCTGCGCCCAGCGGCCAGTTGCGGATGGTGCCGAACTGATTTTTGATGATGTTGCCGATGTACAGCACCTTGCCGCCGCCCAGCATGTCGGTGATGGTATAGGTACCCAGGGCGGGGATAAAGGTGAGAATGATGGCGGAGAAGATGCCGGGGAAGGTGAGCGGCAGCGTCACCTTGCGAAAGGTGGTGGCAGGGGTGGCGCCCAAATCAGCCGACGCCTCCAGCATGGCCTTTTGCAGCTTCTCGATGGAGGAGTACATGGGAAGCACGGCGAAGGGCAGGAAGTTGGTGATCAGTCCCAGCAGCACCAGCCCGTCGGTGTAGATGAATTTCACCGGGGATTGCACGATGCCCAGCGCCAGCAGGGCCTTGTTTACGGGCCCGTTTGTCTGAAACAACAGCATCCAGGCGTTCAGCCGCATGAGGGAGTTGGTCCACAGGGGAATCATCAGCAGCATGATGAGCCGGGAGGCCACGTCCGCGCTCTTGCGGGCAATGTAGTAGGCAAAGGGATAGCCCAACAGCAGGCATACCGCCGTGGTCACCACGGCCACCTGAAGGCTCTTGAGGATCACGGCAAAGTAGGTCACGTCTGCCAGCGTCTCATAGGAGGTGAGGGTGGGTGTGTACTCCACACCGCCGAAGGTGCCCCGGGACATGAAGCTGATGTAGATGATGAACAGCATGGGCACCGTGACAAACAGCACCATCCACACCGACACAGGGCCCGCCTGAGCGATGGCCGGCAGCGGATTGCGGCGCTTTTTCGGGGCGGTCATGGGGACACCTCCCCCGTCAGGTGGATGGGCACGGATTTGTTTTCCGGCCAGTAGATGAACCGCTCGTCCCCTTCGCGGAGGGTGGGGTCGGGATCAAAGCGGCTGAACTTGACTTCCTGGCCGCCGGGTAGATCCAGACTGGTTTTGATCACCGTGCCCATGTAGATGAAGTCCTTGACCCGGCCCCTCATCGTAAAGCCCTCAACCGGCGCGGCGCTGACGGCCAGGTATTCCGGACGGACGGAGATACAGATTCTCTCGCCCACGGCAAAGCCCTCGCCCCGGGTGCGCACCAGACCGCCATCGGTTTCCACGGAGAGGAGGGACCCCTCTGCGGAGACCACCGTGCCTTCGATGACGTTGCTCTCGCCGATGAAATCCGCCACAAACCGGCAGTTGGGGTGGTCATAGATTTCCAGCGGCGCGTCGATCTGCAGGATAACGCCGTCCTTCATCACCGCGATGCGGTCGGACATGGTCATGGCCTCCTCCTGATCGTGGGTGACATATACGAAGGTGATGCCCAGCTTGCGCTGCAGCCGCTTCAGCTCGATCTGCATCTGCTTGCGCAGCTTCAGGTCCAGCGCGCCCAGAGGCTCGTCCAGAAGCAGCACACGGGGATTGTTGATCAGGGCGCGGGCAATGGCCACACGCTGTTTCTGACCGCCGGAGAGGGCGTCGGGCTTCCGCTTTTCATAGCCCGCCATCTGCACCAGCTCCAGCATTTTGGTGACCTGCTCCTTGATTTGCGCCTTGGGCCACTTTTTGATGGTGGGCCCATAGGCCACGTTGTCATACACCGTCATGTGGGGGAACAGGGAGTAGTTCTGGAAGACTGTGTTCACATCCCGCTGATACGGTTCCTTCTCCTCCACCCGCTGGCCCTGCACCTCTATGATGCCAGTGGTGGCGTCCTCAAAGCCTGCAATCATCCGCAGCGTGGTGGTCTTGCCGC
>DGHJ01000024.1:0-8380 GCA_002392625.1 Oscillospiraceae bacterium UBA3851 | reverse complement strand
TGCCGCAGCCGGAGGGGCCCAGCAACGTCAAAAACTCGCCGGACCGAATCTCCAGATTCATGTCCTTGACCACGTGATTGCCGCCATACCACTTGTCCACATGCCGCAGGGAAACGATGGAATCCGCCAAAACGATCACCTCATTCCTTATGATGGGTACTGGGTCGCTTACCCTTGTTACAACAAGTATATTTATATTTCATACCATTTTCAAGATAGAGGGGCAATTTTCTCTGATATGACGGTATAAAACTCGATTATTCTGTGCAGATTGTATATAAAAAGCGCAAAATTCCCCGAATACCGGTAGATATTCGGGGAATTAAACAGAATAATTATAATTCGATTTTATACCAATTGGGAATTTGTATAGTGTACGCGGAACTCGGTCTTGTCGCCGCGCACATAGTTGCGGGCAAATTCAATGACCCGTCCGCCGGTGTCCCGGGTGACGCAGGAGAACTCCATCACCGCCTGTTGGGGCGGCAGATCGATCAGCTTGGCCACCGACGGCTCCAGATGGGTGAGGCGCAGCACCTGATGGCCGCGGCTGGGCTGCACGCCGTTCCACAGATAGGCGTCGTAGATGGAGAAAAGCTGAATGTCAATGTCCTCCAGACCGGGCAGTACGGCGTAAGGGATATAGATCTCCTCCAGGGCCACCGGCTCGCCGCCGCTGTAATCGATGCGGCGGACAAACCACACGTCGTCGTCGGGGTGCAGACCCAGCACCTGGGCATAGTAGGGGCCGGCCTTGCGCAGCGCCTTCACCAGTACCCGGGTGGTTGCCTCCCGGGAGCGCTCCTTCATGGTATGGCGGTAGCCGCCCAGCGTATCCAGTTCCCGTTCCGTCTTTTCGCCGCATACAAACACTCCCTTGCCCTGTACGGATCGCAGCAGCCCCTCGTTTTCCAGCGCCGCCAGTGCGCTGCGGACGCTGACTCTGTTGATGCCGTATTGCTCGCTGAGCTGATTTTCCGAGGGGATGGCGGTGCCGGCGGGGTATTCACCCTCCTCAATTTTGCTGCGGATGACCTCACGGAGCTGGATATAAAGGGGGGAGCGGTAATTTACATCGTTCATGGCTCGTCCTCCTCACCACTGCGCCAGCGTAGCACGCCGGCCATCTCCACCACATCGCCGCGGGCCACGGTGCGGCAGTACTCCACGGTAGTGCCGTCGGGAGCGTCGGTGCGGCTGACGATCCAGAACACGGCGTCACCGGGCCGGATATGCAGGTGGGCGGCCTCCTCGGCATTGGCCAGAGTGATGCTGGCCTTCTCCTCGCCGTGATCCAGCCGCAGGCCATAGACCTCCTCCAACACGGCAAACAAAGAGCCGTTTACCAGGTCGTGCTCCTCCAGATGGGGGGCCAACTCCACCGGGATGTAGGCCGTCTCGATGAGTACGGGGGTGTCGTTCAGCATACGCAGACGGGAGATGCGGTACAGCTTCTCCCCCAGCACACGGCGAAACCGGCGGGCAAGGTGCTTGTCGCACTCCACGGTGGAGAAGGACAGCAGCCGCGTCTCCGCCGTAAAACCGCCGCTGGCGGCATAGTCGGAAAAGCTTTGCAGATCCTGAAGCGTCCGGCGAAACCGGGGGGCGATCCGGGTGCCGCTGCCCTGTACGGACACCAGCCGACCTGCCGCCGTCAGCCGGGCAATGGCACTGCGCAGGGTGCTGCGGTTCAGACCCCACATGGCGCACATGTCCCGCTCCGGCGGCAGACTGTCTCCCGCCCGGAGATCGTGTGTCAGGATGTAGGCCTCAATGCATTCCCGGGCATATTCTCTGGGACGCGGCGTGTAGGTCTGCATGGCAAATCACCTCCCGATGGCAACCTGAATTGGTTTGAAATCAGTATAAACTGTTTACCGTCAAAACGCAAGGAAAAGTGAAAGGAGGCGCGGCGTTTCGGCCTTCTCCGTCTTGACTTTTCGGAAGCAATCGTGGATACTGAAATCGACTTCCCGCCTGCCGCTTCGGGGCGGAGGGCAGCGGGCGCATACAGCGGGGGCGTTGGTGGACGTGCTGCCCCGGAGCGTGACGGAGGGCGTGGTCATCAGCAAATACGGCCATTTTACCGCCCCGCTGGCGGGGCTGCGGTGCATCGAGGCGGGCCACCCCGTGCCGAATGAGAACAGAAAGTAACGAGCCAACCCGAAGATTGACTCGTTGCTTTCGTTTTCTGTTTGCTTTTCCGTACCGGCTTGCCGACCTGTCACATAGTTGCCCTATGAGACGGAGCAGTTGGCCGGGGTGCTTTTTGTTCTGTGGTGGCATCATTGACCGGGCCGGGCTTTTCTCCGGGCGCTTTCGGGGGGAAAAACCGGGGTGGCGAACCGCCCCAAAGCCGCTTCCCATGGGCGCTTTCCGGTGTGTGGTACAGGGATCAGATGGATATGAACGTCCTGGCGGAGAAGCTCGCCAAAAAGAACTGGAAGAGCGAGCTTTCCACCGACAAGCTCCTGCACAGCACCGTGGGCAAGGGCGGCTTTGACTACGAGGCGCTGATCCAAAAGGCCGACCGCATCAAGGCGGACGCCCAGGCGGAGACCGGGCGCATCGACAAAGAGGGCAACGAAACCACGTATTCGGGAAAGGATCTGGACGTCGCCACCGTCACCGCCTTCCGCAAGGTGCTGGAGGCCGCCCCCGCCCAGGACCGCACCACCCCCGGCTATCTCAAGCTCCAGGCGGAGACCGAGAAGCGGACCCTGGCGCTGGATCCGGTGAAGAAGGCGGAGGCGGATCTGGACCGTCAGATCGAGATCCTGGCCCGGGAGAAGACCGGCTGGTTCGTCAGCAAGGAGAACTCCGCCGAGCACCAGCAGATGATGAGGAGCCTGCAGGATCTGCAGGATAAAAAGCGTCTGCTCCGGGGCGAAACCGAGGGCATCAGCCCCGAGCAGCGGGAAAAGCTCAAGAATATCTCCCTGGACCAGGCCATCCGCAACGCCCGCAACGACACCATGGCCTACAGCCGCAAGGTGGAGGAGGACGGCAAAAAGACCAGCTTCCGGTATCAGTCCGGCGCCGACCGCGCCAACGCCGCCACCCACGCCATCGAGGCCTTGGACAAAATGGCGGACACGGTGAATGGGCGCACCATGGCCCAGAAGCTGGAGGATCAGCTTCAGCGCGACACCATGGACAGCCGCAAGGACCCCGAGCAGGTGCAGGAAAACGCCGCCCGCACCCTGTACCTGAGCTTCATCCAGAACAATCCGGAGAAGTTCACGCCGGAGATGCAGGAGGTCGTGCTCTCCAACGAGAAGCTGAACGAGGCCATGCAGATCATCGAGAAGGATCCGGCCTTCCAGAAGATGGTGAAATCCATGACCCCGGATCAGCTGGCCGACAAGGTCATCAACGGGCCCGACGCGGTGCTCACCTCCTATCTGGACGCCACCAAGGTCCTCAACGACCAGGCCCTGGGCAAGTCCGGCTCCGAGATGACCCAGGAGGAGAGAAAAGAGTTTATGAAGAATGCCACCTTCGGCGAGAACAAGGGGATCGAGGCGTGACGGACAAGGGCTGTGCTCACGCATAAAACGGGCCGCAGGAGGCTCAACGGAGCCTCCTGCGGCCCGTTTTTTGGGGTGGAGAGGTACCGGCACAGCGGAGACTGGCCCTGTTGATGAGGACGGCTTGGCTGCCTGTCTGCCCCCTCCATCGCAATCAAATCAACGAATACTCATACCCTTCCCCCGTGTATTGAGAACAGACAAAACGCTATGATGCTTTACATGTCCCCCGTTGCGCAGTAAGCGCAGCAAAGCAGCCCCCCGCCCCGTGATGAACGGAACTCAAACATAATACCAGATAAAACGGGATGGTGCTGGTCACCATCCCGTTGCATATTGATTGGGTACTAAAGATCGGCTGGAGGATACTTACAAGTAAATGCCCCCTATCGCATCGGAAAACCCGTCCGCAAGCCGAAATCGGCTGACGCCATAGCCGCTTTCGCCCCGCACTATGGCGGTCCTGCACAGGGCGGGGAGCCATTTGCGGCTGAAGGTGGTGGTGCCGAAGTAGGCGTCAAAGTTTGTGACCGGCAGCACCACCCAGTCGCTGTCCTCTTGCTTGTTGGCAATGTAATATGCCACCATCATCTCCAGCACATGGGGCGGAACTTTGCCCGGTGTGTTGGCCCGCATCCACGCCTGCTGCTCCGCTGTGAACGAGATATCCTTATCCCGCAGGGGCCCAAGCTCCAGCGCGTCCGCGATCACGCTGTCAAAGGAGAGCGACCAAGCCTGATCCGTCGTAGGGGAAAAGATCGGCACCTGGTAGTGTAAGACCTTCTTCCGCAGCTTTGAAGTGAAGGACTTCTGCAGAATCTCACAGTCCTTCTTTGCGTAGGCATCCACAAGGTCGGGATGGCTTTTCGCAAATCTGCACAGTGCCTTCACATGCCGGAACAGCCAGCCCTTTCCCTCGTCATCCACCAGCTCCGGGAACTCTGCATGCAACTCCGGAAAACTGTACCGATCCTGCCAGCTCTTCTTGGGAGAGCTGGCATTTTTGCTTTCCGGAGTGCTGCACCAGGCGCAGAGCGCCCGGCGGGCGCGGTCGCAGTCCGGCTCGTCGCCCTCCCACATATACCCGCGGGCCAGAATCGTCAGCACTCGCGCCATGCCCTCGAACTCCTTGAGCATATCGAAGGTGAAGCGCCCCAGCCAAGTGCGGTCATTCTTGTTCTTTGCCGTGTAATTGACTGTTCCGGTATACGCGGCAAATTCTTTTCGCTCGTTGATCATACTTTTCTCTCCAAGGTCACAGCCTCGATCCTGTCCTCCAGCAGGTCAAATAAATGCCTGCGGTATCCGGCCGCCACCACATACTTTACAGCCTCATCCAGTTCGACCAATTCATCCAACAGCGTGCGGCAGGCGTCTGCCACCGCCTTCTGGTAGGCCGTAGCAAAGGGCTTTTCCTCGTAGGCGTTCATCATGTAGGTAAAGGAGATGGAATCCGAGTCCCGATGGAACTGCTTTCGATCCTCGGCATGGTTGGCGTCGTCAATGTCGCAGATCAGGTCTCCCAGCACCCGGTAGCCGCCGAAGCGGAAGTCCGCGAGCAGATCATGCCACTCCTTGTAATCCGGAAGCTGCTCGTCCAGAAACATCATTCGCTCCTCCCGGCGCATCAGATGCCAGTCCTGTTCCAGGATCGCCCGGCGCAGTTCTTCCACGCGCACAGGGTCCAGACCGGAGAAGGTGGCGTACAGGGTCTCCACATCGTATTTGCCCTCCTGTCCGCGGGAGAACAGGATGCGGTGAATATCTCCCTCCCGCTTGCGCTCGGCGATGGGGAGTCTGCATCGGTAGATGCGGTTGAGGCAGACCTCGTAATCCCGCAGCAGAGAAGCAACAGAAGAAACAAGCTCTGCATCCAGCGCGTCCTTCCAGCCCGGAACAGCGAAGTTGAACAGCTCCTCGTCCTTCGCAGGCATGGGTTTTAGCTTCGGGGTATTCTCCAGCAGCTCCATGGCATACAAGGGCAGCCACTCCACGTTGGAGGTCACCTTGCTCCAATCTGTTTTCCGAAGAAGCTCCTTCCGTTTTATTACGCTATGGGTCTTGTCCTCCAACAGATTCTTGTAAGTGATGAAAGGGCTGCGTGTTACGCGCCGCTGCTTCAGATATTCGTCCAGATCGGGCTTGACGCCACTCTTGGCCGAATCGATCTCCAAACCGGTCAGAATGGTCAGCGCCTCTACATCCTGGCGGCAGCGCTCGCGCTCGTCGGGATCAGTCTTCTCGCTGTAGGCAATGACGCTGCGGTCAAAGGCAGCGTTGGAGATCTGTCCCACGCGGGAGGAGAAGGTATCCCGCACCGTCAGATACCGGTCCGTCCATTGGTGGGCGTTACGGATCACCGGCTCCTCCGCCGGGATATACAGCAGCGGGAGGTTGGCGCTGTTCTCGATCCCACCGTCATAGTTTCTCTGCACACAGCGGTTCACCAGCGGATCGGCGATGGTCTTGACCTCGTCCCCGTCGAAGTCCGCGCCGCCCAGGCGTTCCGCCGCCAGCATGCGGGAGTCCACCATCACCACGCTGGTGAGGCGGTGCAGATACCAGTCCCACATCCGATCCTTTTCCTTCTTCGCGTCATAGGCCTGAAGCCGGATCTCCTCGTTGCGGGAGATATGGGGGTTGCGGAGGATCGTGCAGACGCCGTCGCTCTCGTAGGCCGCGCCGGGGGCATAGAACAACGTGGTGCCGAAGTGTGCTCCCTTGAGCACGGAATAGTAGCTCTTCGTCCGCCGCTTTTTCACAACGGGATCCTGCAGCAGCATCTCCACGAACTGCAGCAGGTCGCCGGAGAGAAAGCGCACGTCACCCGCCACCAAGAGTCTGCCGACCGCGTAGTTTTTCAGGGTCTTCTCCGCCATGTCGTTGAGCTGTTTGATGAAGGCGGGCTCATGGAGAAACAGCGGGTTCTTTTTCAGAATCCTCGACCGCCTGCTTTTCTCCCTCGTGAATACAGAGAGGCGGTATGCTTCGTTACAGCAGAGGTCAAAGTACCGTTGCTCCGTCGTCTTGGTGATCCAGTGTCGGGAGTCCTCCGCCGGACTGTGGTCCCAGCCCTTCGGGAGATCCGCCGGGCGAAACTCCTCCGTCGTCATAGACAGCGTGGTCAGGAACTGATAGTTCAGCTCCGTGAGCTGCTCCGGCTCCGCCCAACCGACATTGGAGATGTACAGGGCGTGATCGTATTTTTTGAACTTCGTCCAGTAGTCCCGCCAGCTCATCTTGTTCTCGGTGAGCCAGCCATAGCCCTTGAACATGCTCTTGGTGAGAATAACGTCAACATTCTTGATGGGATGCTTCTCGCCCCAGATATCCGTTATATATTCGCCGCCCGCGTTGGGGAGCAGGTCCTGAAAATCCACCTCGTGGATCATGCCCTTGATGAAGGGCATGCGGATCTGAAAGGATTGATGCTCAACTCCATCCCCGTATTTCTCGTTCATGCTCTTGGCAAATTGTTTTGACACCAGCCCCTCGCCGTCAAACTCCGTGACGGTGAGGGGCATTTTCTTTTCCACGCGCCGGTATTTCTTCACACCCTCGCGTTCTCCCACCGGCTCCACCGTGATCACATCCACCGGTTCGGTTTCGAGCTGGGGATTGTCCACCACGATCACACGGTGGGGCTTTTCGATGTCGATCCCGTCGATGCGGATGCCGCTGGAGAGCATAAGTCCGTTGTAGGCGTAGAGCTTGCTGAGCTGGCACTCGTACACATCCATATCCAGCATGATCCGATCACGAACACGCCAATACAGATTGCTGTCAATAAAGGAAAGACGCGCATGGCGGCTCATGCTGTTGGAGCGCTCGAAAGCCACATACTGCTTCGGCCCGTTGCCGAAGTCCAGCTCTATACCCGCGCTGCGAAACATGTCTCTCGCCTTTTCCTGCCGCTCCAGCGCCTTGCCGCTGCTGCCCCGGTCGAAGATGCCGGAGAAATCCATGAAGAAGATCACGTCGGAAAGCTCCCTGCAGACAGAGCCGTTCTCCAGCTCCGGGAACTTCCCGTCGTGCAGGACGCACATGATCTGATAGAACAGAGCGTTATCCTCCTGCTCGTCGTCCGCTCTTATGATGCAGCGTTTCGTTTCGCTTTCGTTCAGTCGGAAGCGGTAGCGGTCGATCCAATTCTCTCCGTAACCGAGGAGCGTCATGGCGGATACGCTGTGGATCTGGTATCTCAATTTCATTTTCTCTTCACCTGCCGGGGACATTGTATCACGGCAAGGTCGCTAAAGCAATTAGAAAGATAAAAAGAATACTGCTCCCACCTTTTTGGAGCAAATCTAATTTGAGGAGGAAACACAAATGGAAAAAATCGAAACCATCACCGCCAAGGACCTCTACAACATGAGGCTTCTCCCCACTCGATTTGTGGTGGACGGACTTCTGCCGAGAGGACTGCACGTCTTTGCGGGGGCACCGAAGGTGGGCAAGAGCTGGCTGCTGCTGCAGCTGGCGCTGGCTGTCGCCTCCGGCACACCGCTCTGGGGCTTGCGCACGGAGCAGGGCACGGTCCTCTCCCTCTGTCTGGAGGACAACTATCCACGGCTGCAGCAGCGGATCTCCGAGCTGACAGACGAGCCGCCGGAGGAACTGCATCTGGCCACCTTCTCCCAGTCTCTCTCAGACGGCCTGTGCGATCAGCTGGAGGATTTCCTCACCCAGCACGGTGACACGAACCTGATCATCATCGACACGCTGCAGAAGGTGCGCGGCGGGACGGGCGACGGAAATCTCTACGCCAGCGACTACCAGGACATGGGTCTTCTCAAGCGTATTGCGGACGAGCATCAGATCGCGCTGATCCTTGTCCACCATCTCCGCAA
>DGHJ01000100.1 GCA_002392625.1 Oscillospiraceae bacterium UBA3851 | reverse complement strand
CCGGTGCCGTCCTCCACGCGGGTGTACAGGGCGTACAGCGTGGTGTTAGCGGTGGGCGTGTAGGCGGCGCCGGGGGCGTAGAAGGTGGGTTTGGTGGTGGTCTCAGCCACGGTGCTGGCAGCCCAGCCGGCGAAGGTGTAGCCATCAACCGCAGTGGCGGTGTTGGGCAGCGTCACGGAGTCGCCGGAGTAGGCGCTCAGGGTGGTGTAGGTGGAGCCGTTTGCCTTCAGGGTCACGGTGTACTGGGTCTTGGCGGCGAAGTTGATACGCACCGTGCAGTCAGAGGACGGAGTCACCGTAAAGGTGTTGCCGTTCTGGGTCACGGTGGCGGTGCCGCTGGTGACGGTGTAGCCGGAGGCGTAGTAGCCGGTCTTGGGGGTTGCGGTGATGGTGTAGCCGTTGACGGAGACCGTGCCGTAGCTGGAGTTATTGGTGGTGGCGGTCACGGTGTAGGAGGGGGTGCTGCCCAGCAGCGTCCAGGTGGACTTGGCGGTCAGGACGCAGTCCACGTTGCCGTGGCCGGGATAGGTGTCCTCAGAGGAGGCGACCACCGGGAAAGCGATCTTGTTGCTCTTGGCCTGGGACTCGGTGTAGGAGGGGTAAGCCGGATCCCACTGGCAGCCCAGATCCGTCTGGGACTGCTCAATGGCAGCGCCGGCCTGCATGCCGTCCTGGATGTAGCCCATGATGGACTGGATGCTCTTCAGCTCGCCCTTGAAGGAGACGGACTGGGAATAGCCGTAAACCACCTCAACGCCCTTGGCGCGCAGAGGAGCCTCCATACGGTCGGTGGCCATGCCAAGGCAGATGCCCATGTAGACCATGCTGTGGGGCGCATTGGAGGTCATGTGGTTGGCGATGCACTGACCGTTGACGTAGGCATAGCCGGAGCCCTTCATGCAGTCATAGTAGGTGCCGTAGGTGCCGGTGTGGGCTGCGGTATCCGTGCTGGTGACGCCGGAGTTGGTGGTCAGGCACAGGTAGGAGCTGTTGGCGCGGGAGGTGTAGTCGCTGTTGGAGCCGGAGTAGTCGGTGGTGCCGTGGGAGTCGAAGATGACCAGACCGCACTGGGAGATGGTCTTGGCGATGTTGTCCACGGTGGCGTTGGTCATGGAGTAGCGCATGCCGGAGCCGCCGGTGGCGCCGTACAGGTTCTGCCAGGTGGTCTTGTAGTAGGGGGAGTAGTTCAGGAAGGAGCTGTCATCATAGCTGGAGCTGCTCTCCCAATAGGGCTGGATCAGACCGATGTTGGTGGAGGTGGGGCTGCCGCCGCGGGTATTGTTGTAGGTCTTCAGCAGGGAGGCGGCGTCGGCCTCAATGCGGGCGATCTCCTCAGCAGAGGGCGCGTCGGCAGTGTTGTGAAGCTCGGCTTCCATACGGGGATCGTAGCAGCAGGGGATGCCCACGGTGGTCTGCCACACCAGGAAGTTGCCGTTTTTCTGAAGAGAGCCCTTCACGTAGGTGTCGGAGCTTTCAATGGCCTTGACGACCTGGGGGATGAGGCTGATATAGTTTGCCTCGGTCATCTTCTCCATGCCGCCCATACGCTGAGCTGCTTCGTTCTTGACACTCTGGATGCTGGCGAAAACGCCGTTTTCCAGCTTGGCATTTTCCGCCTTGGTGTAAACGTGGACCTTCTTGGCGGCGCCGTCCGAGCGGGAATCTGCTGCGAAGGCCAGTGTGGGCAGCGCGCCCAGCAGCATGACCATCGTGAGCAACAATGCGAGGAGTTTCTTCAGCTTTTTACTCATGTTTCGATCTCCCTTTCTGAAAATTGGGCAATGAACGATTCACCCGTTCACCACTTTACACCGCTATTATAGCACATTATATGAAAATGTCCACAAATAAATAACATGTTTTAGCATTTTTTACAGATCTGTGGCTCGCTTTTTCGCGTTAAGCTTCCGGGACGGCAGAGATGGGACACCACGTGGCCCATCGGAGGATAAGAACGATGAAAAGGGCGTGTTGCAAGATGCGTTGCAGCCGTCATTCCGAACCAGTGACCGACGTCACAGGCGTGGGAATCCGCCCCTGTTTTGATGGGGTAACGGATTGCCACGGCCCTGTCGGGGCCTCGCAATGACAGAAAACGCGCATTTTGCAACACGCCCTTTTCCAAAATAGGCAGGAAACAATGTTTTACTTGAACAGGTGGTCGATGGCGCGGTTCAGCTCGTCGATGGCCTCCTGGTCGTGGGCCTCCACCGCGTCCACCACACAGTGCTGGATGTGGTCCTTGAGAATAATGCGGCTGGTGGAGCTTAAGGCCGAGCGGACGGCCGCCAGCTGGATCAGCACCTCCGAGCAATCCCGTCCGTCCTCCACCATGCGGCGGACGGATTCCAGATGACCGATGGCGCGGGACAGCCGGTTGAGCACGGCGGCGGTATTCTCATGATGGTGGGTGTGTTCGTGTACGTGTTCGTGCATGGCGAACCTCCTTGTGACGCGCCGGCTTTGGACGGGATCGGTCTATTTTTTTCCTCATTATAATCGCCAAATCTGCAAAAAACAACCCCCCTGGGGGCTTGTGCGGGAAAAGTGGGATGGTATACTGAGCTTATCTGATGAGAGAGGAGACTGTCTATGCATATGGCAGACGCGCTGCTGGCTCCGGCTGTGGCAGCGACCATGTACGTGGCGTCCGGCGTGACCGCCGGCGTATCCATCCACAAATTGAGAAAGGACGACGAACCCCAGAAGCTGCCCACCATGGCGGTGACGGCCGCCCTGGTCTTCGCCGGGCAGATGATCAACTACACCA
>DGHJ01000104.1 GCA_002392625.1 Oscillospiraceae bacterium UBA3851 | reverse complement strand
CCTGGACGCTTCCGCTGGTGATCTGGCTCGCCCTGTTCTATCTGGAGCTGTACCTGTTTCTGGGCAACGGTACGCCCCTCACGGCGTCCACGGCGCTGTACGTCGCCGTTTTCAGCGCCTCCGGCGCGGCGGTGATGACGCTGCTGGCTACCATTGGCCGGAGGGAGAAGACCAATTTTGGCATTCTCTTTGGGCTTCTTGCCGTGCTGTCCGTTTACTTCGGCATACAGTATTTCTGCAAGCTGTTTTTCTCCAACTATATGTCGCTGGCGTCGCTCTTCACCGGCACAAAAGGCGTGGTGGGCGGTTTCTTTGGCGTGGTGCTGAGCCTGATCGCCCGAAAATGGTGGATGGTGGTGCTGCTGCTGATCCCCCTGGCCGCTGTGCTCATCCTGCGCCGCGGGCAGGTGATCTCCCTTGCGCCCTACACAAAAAGGCAGCGGATCGCTGCCGCCGTGCTGGCGGTGGTCCTGCTGCTGCTGGGCAGGCTGCTGGTCCGCCTGAATGAGAGCGCCGAGATCCGCTACAACGCCAACTACGAGTTCGACACCGCCGCCACCACCTTCGGCATGGGCGCCGCCACCCGGCTGGATCTAACGTATCTTGTGATCGGCGGCAGCTCTCAGGGCTTTCAGTACGATCCCCCGGCAGAGGATCCCCCGGCGGAGGATCCCCCGGCGCCGGAGGACCCGGTGGAGCCTGTGGACCCGGCGGAGCCTGTCGAGCCCACAGAGCCTGTCGAGCCGGCAGAGCCGGTGGTGGAGTACGGGGACAACGCCCTGGACATTGACTTTGCCGCCCTGGCCGAGGCGGAATCCAACAGTTCTGTGGCCAATATTCACAGCTACGTGGCGTCCCTATCCCCCTCCCCGCAGAACGCGTACACAGGCCTGTTCGCCGGGAAGAACCTCATCCTGATCTCGGCAGAGGCCTTCAGCGCCGAAGCCATCGACCCGGAGCTGACGCCCACGCTGTACCGGCTGTACACCAAGGGCATCCGGTTCACCAACTATTATCAGCCCGCCTGGGGCGGCAGCACCTCCACCGGCGAATTCTCCAATATGACGGGTCTGATCCCCACGCGGGGCGTGGCCAGCATGCAGCTCACCGCCAACTGTGACATGTACTTCACCCTGGGCAACCAGCTGATGCGGCAGGACTACTTCAGCCGGGCCTATCACCCCCACACCTACACCTACTACGACAGGCACCTGACCCACGAGAACCTGGGGTATGAGAAGTATATCGGCTACGGCAACGGTCTGGAGGACCGGATCACCCCCGTGTGGCCGGAGAGCGACCTGGAGCTGATGGAGGCGACGGTGGATGAGTATATCAACTGCCAGCCCTTCAGCATCTACTATATGACGGTCAGCGGTCACGCCGCCTACACCTGGGTGGGCAACTCCATGTCCTCCAAAAACCGGGACGCCGTGGCCGACCTGGACGCGCCGGAGATCATCAAGGGCTATATGGCGGCCAGCATCGAGCTGGACCGTGGCCTTGCCTATCTCATCGAGCGGCTGGAGGCGGCCGGGATCGCGGATGACACCGTCATCGTCATGGGCACCGACCACTACCCCTACGGGCTGGAGACGGAGCCGTCCGAAAACCACCGCAACGCCCTGGGCGACCTGTACGGCTACGATTACACCACCCCCTGGGAGCGGGACCACAGCGCCCTCATCATCTGGAGCGGCTGCCTGGAGGATGAAGAATCGATCGTGGTGGATACACCGGTTTACAGCCTGGACATCGTGCCCACCGTGTCCAACCTCATGGGTCTGCCCTACGATTCCCGCCTGCTGGTAGGCCGGGACGTGTTCTCCGACGCCACGCCCCTGGTCATCTGGCCCAATTACAGCTGGATGACGGACAAGGCGACCTACAACGCCGCCACGGGCGAATACACGGTTCAGCCCGGAAGCGAGGCAGAGGTGGACGAGGCGTACCTGGCGGAAATCCGCCGGGCGGTGTCCAACCGCTTCTTCTTCTCCCAAAACGTCCTCGATCTGGACTACTACCGCATCGTAGAGAACGCTCTCTCCTGACCGGGCAGAGATCATACAGCAATCGGAGAGACGCCACGTCCGGCGTCTCTCCTTATATTATATTCGTTTATCCCCGCTTCACTCGGCCTGGGCCTGGTTGAGCCGACGCTCCACCTTGTTCAGCGTGTCGAAAAACCGCATGGTGGCGATCATGGGGCCGCAGCAGAGGCACCCCAGCATATTCCACCAGAACATATGGCGCCAGGACGTGTGGGGTCCCTCGATGCCCAGCTCCTCCGCTTTTTCCTTCAGCTCCTGGGCAATCCGTGCCATCCAGACAAGGGTGTAAATAAAGAGGGTGGGAACGCCAAGGAGATACGCCTGCCAATAGGGCTGGGTCTTGTGCCCCAGAACCTCCTCCAGCTCCTGCTGCAGCCCGCCCAGGGGCATATAGGCCAGGAAGAACAGCCCCGCCGTGAAGAAATCCACGAAGCCCAGCCAGAAGCCTTTTCTGTCGGTGTGCTTGAATGCCATCATCGTGCCGCATCTCCGGCGCCAACGCCCCGATCCCGATCTCTCAGCGCCCTGCGCAGCTCCATCAGGGAGCTGCCTATGCAGATCGCCAAAAGGGCGGCGATGACGATCCCCATGACCTTTTTCATCGAAATCCCCTCCTGCAAGGTTTATCATACAGCATCTTTAGGATGCGTTTTTCGTATTATACCACGCGGAATCCCCTGTTGAAAGATGCTTTTTACCATGATCCGCTCTTTTTCCGTCTGATTGGATGCTGTACCTCATGCGGCATGACGAACCCGCCGAGATTCCTCGGCGGGTTCGTCAGCTTGTCAAAAAAGCGGCAAAGCCGCTTTTTTGACAAGCTG
>DGHJ01000005.1 GCA_002392625.1 Oscillospiraceae bacterium UBA3851 | reverse complement strand
TTTACAGACTTTTTTGACAGTCTGGCAAAAAATGAGAGCGCCCGGTGGGCGCTCTCATTTTTTGGTTCTCTTCTTTATTCCGCTTTTCCCGCCATCACGGCCTCGATCTCCTCCACCGTGCGGGGAATGGATCGGGTCAGATTCTCGCAGCCGGTCTCCGTCACCAGGCAGTTGTCCTCCAGGCGGAAGCCGATGCCCCACTCCTCCACGTACACGCCGATGTCCACGCAGAAGACCATGCCCGGCGCCGTATCGCGGCTGTAATCCACCACGTCGTGGACGTCGAAGCCCACATGGTGAGCCCCGTCATGCCACATGATCCGTCGAATATCCCGGAAGTCCTCGATAAGGCCCAGCGCCTTCAGCTTCTCAAAGCAGAACTGCCGCGCCAGCTCGTCGATGCTGCGCATGGGCATTCCCGGCTTGATGATGGAGAACATGTGCTCCGACGTCTCATAGATGCATTGGTAGAGAGCCTTCTGCCTCTCGTTGAAGGTCCCGTTGGCGGGCCAGGCGCGGGACACGTCGTTGCACTCGTGATCCCACCAGGCGCCCACGTCGTTGAGTACCATGTCGCCGTCGTGTACCTCGCCGGTGTAGTCGTAGTAGTGGATGCAGAAATTGTTCTGTCCGCAGCAGATGATGGATGGGAACGCCGGTGTGCGGACACCGTGCTTTGCCAGGGCGTAGTCAAACTCCGCCTTCAGCTCGTACTCCTTCATCCCCGGTCGGCAGGCGCGCATCATGCGCACGATGCCCGCCCGCGTGATGGGCACGGCCCGGCGCATGGCTTCGATCTCGCAGGGCTTTTTGATGGTCCGCAGCTCCCGCAGCAAGGGGTGCGCGTTGCACAAAGACAGATACGGATAAGACTCCCCCGTCTTCTGTGCAAACAGTTGGGCCGCATTGGGCTGCTCGTCCGGCTCCTCCCGGTCGAAGTCCAGCCACAGCGTTTGAACTGTCCCGCCGGCGGCCAGCCGGTCAAAGGTGCCCGCAAAGCGATCCACATAGCTGCACTCGGTGATTCCATAGGTCTCCGGCACGTCCTCTGCATGGATGCGGCGGCCGAACCACCGCTCCTGCATCGGGTCCGCCTGCTGCAGGAAAATGGTCTCCCGGACCTCCTCCCCCCGTTTGACTGCCATAAAGATGAGGTTTTCCTCCTCCATCCCCGTCAGGTACAGGAAATTCCGGTTGGTGAAAAAGGGATAATACGCGTCGGCGCTCTGCCGGGGCGCGCGGCCGGCAAACACTACCAGCACACTGTCAGCAGGCAGCTTTGCATACAGCTCCTGCCGGTTCTGCACATAAAAACTTGTAGGCAGCATCGTTCTCCTCCTATCATGCTTGTGCCATCACGGCCTCTATCTCATGGATCTCTCCGGGAATATGGATCGACAGGTTCTTGCAGCCGTCTTCCGTAACGAGGATGTTGTCCTCCACCCGTACGCCTTCTCCCCAGTCCTCCACGTACACGCCCACCTCCATGGTAAAGACCATGCCGGGCGCAATGGGCATACCGTAGTCGTTATCGTCGTGAGTGTCAAGGCCCGGATGTTGGCTGATGGTATGCCAGCGGTAGTCCTCCACCGTCCTGCCGCCCTCCAAAAGCGCCATCTGCTGCAGCCGTTGGCGGTTCCCCACGAAAAACTTTCGTTCCATCCGCATACCCCCTTTTTCTGGTATTATACACTCTGATCCCGTCTCCTGTCCAGTATTTTATAAAATAGATTACTATATTACAAAATCTGACTGAATTGGCGGCATTTTTAACTTGCATTTTTCTCACCGGATAGATTTCATAAAATATTTGCTTTTCTTTACAGCATTCTATATAATGGTATATAATCAATTATATAAACAGGGAGGTATTCCATGGCAAGTTCTACCTTATCCGGCCAGATCTATGACGAGCTGTACCACGATATTACGGAACAGCGTCTGCGCTGCGGCGAGAAGCTGACCCTGAAAATGCTGAAGGAGCGTTTCAACGTCAGCCATACGCCCATCCGGGAGGCGCTGATGCGCCTGTCCGAAAACGGGCTGGTGACCTACTACTCCAACTGCGGCGTGGTGGTGACCGAATTCACGGAGACCGATATCCGGGAGCTGTATCAGTTCGCCGCGGAGCTGGACTCCATGGCCATCCAGTTCTGCGCCAATTCCTTCAATCAGATGCCGCTGATCCTGGATCTGCAGGAGATCATTGACGGCAGCAACGACGCGCTGGCAAAGTCGGACTACGCCCGTTGGAAGGACTATTCCGAGGGGTTCCACGTGGCATTCTACCGCCACGCGCAGAACCAGTACCTCAACGTCGCCGACGCCAGACTCCGGGCAAAGCTGGAGGTCCTCTCCTGCATGTACTATAAGGAGCAGAACATCGGGAAGATCCACCAGGACCACGTGGAGATCTTTGAGATGATCAAGGCCGGACAATTTGCCCAAGCCGCCGCCAAGATGCGCCAGCACCTGCAGTACGACATGGCATTCGCCCTGAAGGCCTATGCTGAGTACCAGGCAAAGCGGGATTGAGGAGGGATACGTATGCTGAATCGCCAACGGCTGGAAACCGTGATCGCCAACATGAAGGTCTGCGGCCTCAAACAGATCATCGTGTCAGATGACAACGCCATGTACTATCTTTTGGGGCGTAAGATCGAGCCCATGGAGCGCTGCAGCGCCCTGCTCATCAAGGACAGCGGCGAGATCCACGCGTTTATGAATAAGCTCTTCTGCTTCCAACCTATGGAGGGCATCACCCTCCACGAATATCGTGACGGGCAGGACGTCTACGCTATGATCGCCGACGAGCTGGATCCCGGCACGGTGGGCTTTGACAAGGAGTGGCCTTGCCGCCACGCGCTCCCCGTGCTGCAAAAACGCGGCGACGTCACGCCCGTTCTGGGCTCAGACCCGGTGGATATGGCCCGCGCCCGGAAGGACAGCGCTGAGCTGGAGCTCCTGCGGGCGGCGGGCCGGGTCAACGACAAAACCATCGCCTTTGCCATCGAGCATATCAGCCCGGAGCGTCCGGAGATCGAGCTGTCCCATATGATCGACGACTTTTTCGTGGAAAACGGCGGAGAACAGGTGGGACAATACCAGATCGTCTGCTACGGCGCCAACGCCGCCGAGCCCCACCACTATTCCGATGAGACACGGCTTCGTCCCGGTGACGCCGTGCTGATCGACCAGTTCTGCCCCATCAACGGCTACTGGTGCGATATGACCCGCACCGTCTTTTACCAGACCGTCTCCGAGCATCACCGCCACGTCTACGAGATCGTGAAGGCCGCCCAGCAGGCGGGCATCGACTTCGTGAAGCCCGGTGTGAAGATGAGTGAGATCGACGGTGCCGTGCGCCAGGTGATCGTGGACGCCGGTTACGGAGACGCCTTCATCACCCGCACCGGCCACGGGATCGGAACCATGGTCCACGAGCCGCCGGACGTCAGCTCCAACTGCGATCTTATCGCCCAGCCGGGCATGGTATTCTCCATTGAGCCGGGAATCTACCTGCCGGGCGATGTGGGGGTCCGCATTGAGGATCTGGTCCTGGTGACAGAGACCGGCTGCGAGGTTTTGACCCGGTATCCAAAGGACCTGCAGATCGTGAGATGACCCATCAGAGAAGACAGAAAAAAGAGACCGCCCCGGCGGTCTCTTTTTCTATCTCAAACTCATCTCAAATTCAAAACGCCCAGGTGCCGTTGCGGAACACGGGAACGACCTGGCCGCCGGCGCAAATGGCGTCGATCTGCAGGTCCGGACTGCCGATCATAAAGTCCTCATGGACCATGGATTCGTTGACGCCCAGGGCGCGGCACTCCTCCAGCGTCCTGTTGTGGAAATCCTCGATGGTATCCGCGAAGCCCTGCCCCAGCGCCAGGTGGCAGACGGCGTTCTCATCAAAGAGGGTGTTGTAGAAAATCAGACCGCTCTTGCAGATCGGGCTTTCATAGGGCACCAGCGCGCACTCTCCCAGATAGGCGCTGCCCTCATCCATCCGGATAATCTCCGTCAGCAGGCTCTCATTCTGATCTGCATGCCATTCCACCGCCCTGCCCTCGTGGAACCGGATCCAGAAGCCCTCCACCAGCTGTCCGTGGTAGCAAAGGGGCTTTGTCCCGTAGACGATGCCCTCGGCCTGGCCCCGCATGGGGGAGATGAAGCATTCCTCCGTGGGCATATTGGGGTTGAAGGTAACGCCGCCCAAGGTGGTCTCGCTGCCGCCGCAGAACCGAGCCTGGGGGATCATGCCCACGGTGAAGTCCGTCCCGTTGGCGGAGGTGTAGTGGAGCTTTTCGATCTGGAGGGAATTCAGCACCGCGCAGTGGTCCTTCAGCGACCTGTTGTGCCGGTCCCACTCCTCCACCGGGTCGTCCCATACCCGGCAGATACCCAGGATCGTCTCCCACATCTTCTCTACCGCCTGGTGGACACGCAGGTGCGGGAAGAGCTTCTTGGCCCACTTCTCTCCCGGTACCGCTACGATGCACCACTGGTATTTGTTTTCCAGGCGATCCTTATAGGGCTTCAGCACAGGATAACGCGCCTGCTGGGCCAGGGCCATCTTCCGCTGGTCGATCCCCTTCAGACCGTCCGGGTCCTCGCTGAGCACATAGATCCGAACGGGGAATTGCTCCGCATAGTGGGCCCAGCGGGCCTCCTCATAGGCAGGCACCTGTCCCAGTGTCTCCACATCCTGATAACGGTAGTGCAGCTTCTGCAGGGGCTGGTAGCTCCACTCCACCACCACCTTTTTCGCCTTGCGCCGGTAGCAGGCCTCCACCAGCATCGCCACGAACGCAGGCTGGTCCAGATCGGCGCCGATGAACACCTCCTGTCCCGGCTGCACATTGGCCCCCACCTCAGCCACCAGACGGGCATACTGTTTCAGCTTTGTCTTTTGCATGGGATTACCTCCTTATTTTATAAAATATCAATATAATATTATAAAATCAATTTGATTATATCACCATATTTGCTTTTGTTAAAGAGTTATTTTTCATCTTTTTCTCTTCTTGACTTTTTATTTTATAATATTTATAATATATTTTGCAAATTATAAGCAGGACTGTCGATCTGCCCGCAGAGGCGCGGTCCCATCATGCTTTCCGAAAAGGAGGGGCGCCTATGGAGACAACACAGCAAAAAAGCGCCGCTGTTCCCTTGAAAAAACGGCTGACAAAAAGCTTCCTCTCACTGGTCATCTTTCTGGCGGTGATGGCTGTATTTGTGGTTCCCATGGGACTGGCCAACACCCTGAATACCATGATGAACACCGCATACCGGCTGCTGATGGACACAGCCCTGTTCATCATGGCGCTGGCCGTGCTGGCAGGCGCCATATCTGCCGTGTTCTCGGAATACGGCATCATCGAGCTGTTCAACCACATTCTCTCTCCACTGATGAAGCCTCTGTACGGTATGCCCGGCGCCGCCGCTCTGGGGATCGTTACCACGTTCCTCTCCGACAATCCCGCCATTCTGACGCTGGCCGACGACAAGGGCTATCGCCGCTTCTTCAAGGACTACCAGATCCCGGCTCTGACGAACCTGGGCACCTCCTTCGGCATGGGTCTCATCGTCATGTCTTTCTGCCTGGGGCTGGGAAACAGCGTCCCCCATGTCACATCAGCAGTCCTGTGCGGCGGAGCCGGGGCCATTGCCGGGAGCATCCTCTCCACACGGGTCATGCTCCACTTCACCGCCAGGGCCCTCGGCCGCAGCAAAGACGCCTGCGATACGGCAGAAGCGGTCTCTGTGCCGACCCACGCCGCCACGGACCGCGGCATGATCCGCCTGGTCAATACGCTCCTGGCCGGCGGCAAGAAGGGCGTGGAGCTGGGTCTTGCTGTCATCCCCGGCATCCTCATCATCTGCACGCTGGTGATGATGCTGACCGGCGGCATGCCGGAAGGCGGCTATACCGGAGGCGCATACGAGGGGATCGGTCTGCTTCCCGCTGTCGCCAACAAGCTGCACTTCATCATCGATCCTCTGTTTGGTTTTACCCATCCCGCTGACTTGGCCGTTCCCGTTACGGCTCTCGGCTCCGCCGGTGCAGCCATGGGGCTGATCTCTCCGCTGGTCAGTGCCGGTCAGGCCGGTGCAAACGATATCGCGGTTTTTACGGCCATGTGCATGTGCTGGAGCGGATATCTCTGCACCCATGTCTCCATGATGGATGTGCTGGGTTACAGCCGCTTCACCGTTAAAGCTATCTTGTCTCATACCATAGGCGGGTTGTTTGCCGGGGTCTGCGCCCACTGGCTCTTCGTGCTGGTCAGTGCACTGCTTGCCTGATCCCGCATCTAAATTGACAGTATTCTGTCTGGGAGGTGTTCCTATGAAAACCATTCATCCCACTTCTCACGACCATGTCGTTCTGGACGGGATCAGTCTCACCCTGGACCAGTTCGTGGCGGTAGCCCGCCACGGCGCAGCCGTCCAGCTCGCCCCAACTGCCCGAAAGGCGATGAAGCGCTCCCGCGCCCTGGCGGAGAAGATCGCTGCCGAGGGCCGCGTGGCCTACGGCATCACCACCGGCTTCGGCGAGTTTCAGAAGGTGGCCGTGCCCAAGGAGATGAGCAATCAGCTCTCCACCAATCTGATCCTCAGCCACTGCACCGCCGCAGGCGACCCTTATGACGAGGAGATCGTGCGCGGCATGATGCTGCTGCGGGCCAACGCCTTATGTCTTGGCCTCTCCGGCGTTCGTCCCCTGCTGGCAGAGATGTTGATCGACATGCTGAACAAGGGCGTCACCCCCATCGTGCCGGAGAAGGGCTCTCTGGGCTCCTCCGGCGATCTGGCGCCTCTGGCCCATATGACGCTGCCCATGCTGGGCCGCGGCGAGGCGATTTACCGCGGTGAGCGGATGTCCGGCGCCGAGGCCATGGCCAGGGCCGGCATCCCCACGCTGGACACGCTGGTCAGCAAGGAAGGCCTGGGCATGACCAACGGAACCTGCGCCATGACCTCCGTGGGCG
>DGHJ01000022.1 GCA_002392625.1 Oscillospiraceae bacterium UBA3851 | reverse complement strand
ATGGCCCACACGGGCTCATAGGCGATGACGCACTTGCGGACCTTCTCGGCGCTGACGCCGCACAGAGCAGCCTTGACCTGCAGGGTCACCAGCTCCATGGTGATGCCCATCTCCCGCTGCTCCAGGCTCTCGCCCACGCAGATGATGGGGTGCAAGCCCGCCTCCAGGGCGGCGTGGACCTTCTTGTTCACGGTCACGTCCGTCTCGCCGAAGTACTGGCGCCGCTCGCTGTGGCCGATGATGACGTACTTCACGCCCAGATCCTTCAGCATGTCGGCGGACACCTCACCGGTGTAGGCGCCGGACTTCTCATAGAACAGGTTCTGGGCGCCCACGGATACCCGCAGGTCCTTGAAGGCTTTCACGGCGGTCTGGATGTTCACGGACGGCACACACACCACGACCTCGCACCACTTGGCCTTGGGCAGCACGGTCTTCAGCTCCTCGGCGAACTTCCGGGTTTCGGTGGCGGTCTTGTTCATCTTCCAGTTGCCGGCGATGACGGTTTTACGATATCTGCGATTCATTTCTATAACTCCT
Organism: Oscillospiraceae bacterium UBA3851; assembly: GCA_002392625.1. GTDB lineage: Bacteria > Bacillota > Clostridia > Oscillospirales > Oscillospiraceae > Vescimonas. The sequence goes on along the minus strand of DGHJ01000022.1, from coordinate 4,880 downwards.
ATCTATATTTAATATATTTATATACGCTCTCGGCGCAAAAATTACTTGTCCAGCAGGCAGGCTACACCAGGCAGCTCCTTGCCCTCCAGGAATTCCAGGCTGGCGCCGCCGCCGGTGGAGATGTGGGTGATCTTGTCGGCGAAGCCCATCTGCTCCACGGCAGCCGCACTGTCGCCGCCGCCCACGATGGTCACAGCGCCGCTGTCAGCCAGGGCCTGGGCCATGGCGCGGGTGCCATGGGCAAAGCGCTCGAACTCAAAGACGCCCATGGGGCCGTTCCACACCACGGTGCCGGCATTGCGGACCGCGTCGCAGAAGCGCTCGGTGGTCTCCGGGCCGATGTCCAGGCCCATCATGTCGTCGGGAATGGCCATGGTGGGCACCACGGCGGCCTCAGCGTCGGGGGCGAATTCCTTGGCGGCCACGGTGTCGGTGGGCAGCAGCAGGGCGACGCCCCGCTCCTTCGCCTTTTCGATCATCTCCAGGGCGTAGTCCAGCTTGTCGCTCTCGCACAGGCTGGTGCCGATGGAGCCGCCCTGTGCCTTGGCAAAGGTGTAGGCCATGCCGCCGCCGATGATGACGGTGTCGGCCTTCTCCAGCAGGTTGTTGATGACGCCGATCTTGTCGCTGACCTTGGCGCCGCCCAGCACCGCCACGAAGGGGCGCTTGGGATCGTCCAGGGCGCCGCCCATGATCTCCAGCTCCTTGGCTACCAGGAAACCGCTGACGGCGGGCAGATAAGCGGCCACACCGGCGGTGGAGGCGTGAGCGCGGTGCACGGAGCCGAAGGCGTCGGACACGAACAGCTCGGCCATGTCGGCCAGGGCCTTCGCCAGCTCCGGATCGTTCTTGGTCTCGCCCTTTTCAAAGCGGGTGTTCTCCAGCAGCAGGATCTGGCCGGGCTGCAGGGCGGCGGCCTTGGCGCGGGCGTCCTCGCCCACCACGTCGGCGGCGAAGATGACCTCCTGGCCCAGCAGCTCACTGAGACGCTTTGCCACGGGGGCCAGCGTCAGCTTCTCCAGGGACTTGACCCAATCCTCAACGGTGATTTCAGCCTCGTTCTTGCCCTTTTCCACCTGCTTTTTCACGTAGGAGGAGAAGGTGGCCACGGGCTTGCCCAGATGGGAGCAGGCGATGACGGCTGCGCCCTGCGAGAGCAGATACCGGATGGTGGGCAGGGCGGCTACGATGCGCTTGTCGCTGGTGATCTCGCCGGTCTTCTTGTCCTGGGGCACGTTGAAATCGCAGCGCAGCAGGATCTTCTTCCCCGCCACGTCCACGTCCATGATGGTCTTCTTGTTATAGTTCATAGCGATTGACCTCCTTCATAATGTTCATAGCGATTGCTCCGCCATCTCACCCACGCCGGAAAGCCCCGGAAAGCCGTTTTGACGCAGGGCCTCGTAGGTGAGGATGGCCACGGAATTGCTCAGGTTCAGGCTGCGGGCCTCCGTGCGCATGGGGAGGCGGATGCAGCGGTCGTAATATTTTAGGCGCAGCCAGGCGGGCAGGCCCGCCGTCTCCTTGCCGAAGAACAGCCAGCTGTCCGGTGAAAACCGGGCGGCGGTGTAGTCCCGCGGCGCCTTGGTGGTGGCCAGCCACCCGTCGGCCATGGCGTCGGGGTGGGCGGCGAAAAAGGCGTCCAGATCCTCGTAGTCGAACACGTCCACCAGATGCCAGTAGTCCAGCCCGGCCCGGCGGACGGCCCGCTCTGAGATGTCGAACCCCAGAGGCCGCACCAGATGGAGCTGGCTGCGCGTGGCGGCGCAGGTGCGGGCGATGTTGCCGCAGTTCTGCGGGATCTCCGGCTCCACCAGCACGATATGCAGCATGTCCCCACCTCCACTCAAGGAAACCCATTGTAATCCAATAAAATGAAAAATTCAACTGTGAATTCATGAAAAACGCCATATTTAATAGAGATATAAAAAATTGCCACACCTTTGCGACGAAAATCGACAAACTGCACAGTGAGAAAAACGGCAGAGCGTCTTCCCGGAAAAAAGAGACGGATATTTGGATAAAAGGGGTGGATTTTCCCGGCAGTTCTGTTATAATAGAAACGAACGATCAGACAATGAGAGGGGAGGCGTGTTCCCATGGCCTATCATATCGCCCTGCTGGATCTCCGGAACGGCTGCGCCGACCGGGAGAAGCCGCTCATGCTGCGCCCGCTTCTGTTCTGCCCGGTTTTGACCTGGGTGTGTCAGGAGCTGCAGGAGCGCGGTGTGGAGCGGTTTTTTGTCGTCTGCGACGAGGAATGGCGCGACGAGGCGGAGAAGGCGGTCAAGTGCTATGACGCCGTGGTCAACGGCGAGACGCCGATGGAGAACGTGCTGGTGATCGACGCCCCCGTGCTGCCCGTTCCCTCTGTTGAAACGAGCTGCGGCCTGACGCTCCTGGCGGGCGCCGAGGCGATCACCGCCGCGGCCCCCCTGTGCCGGGAGCTGGTGCTGAAAAAGCTGCAGCAGCGCGGCGTCACCGTCATGGACCCCTCCAACACCTACGTGGACCCCACCTGCACCGTGGGCGCGGGCACCGTGCTGCTGCCGGGCACCATCCTGCGGGGCGACACCCACATCGCCGAAAACTGCGAGATCGGCCCCAACGCCATGATCCGTGACAGCTCCATCGGCGAGGGCACCACCGTCAACGCCTCCCAGGTCAACGAGAGCACCGTGGGCCGCCACACCACCGTTGGCCCCTTCACCTACGTGCGCCCGGGCTGCACCATCGGCGACCATTGCCGGGTGGGCGACTTTGTGGAGGTGAAAAACTCCGTCATCGGCAACGGCACCAAGATCTCCCACCTGACCTACGTGGGCGACAGCGACGTGGGCGAGCGTGTCAACTTCGGCTGCGGCACCGTCACCACCAACTATGACGGCCATAAGAAATACCGCTGCACCATCGGGGACGACGTGTTCCTGGGCTGCAATACCAACCTCATCGCCCCCGTGACCTTGGGCAACGGCAGCTACACCGCCGCCGGCTCCACCGTCACCGAGGACGTGCCTGCCGACGCCCTGGCCATGGCCCGCAGCCGGCAGACCAACATCAACGGCTGGGCCGCCCGCTTCCGCAAGAGCTGGGGGAAGAAGTAAGGAAGATTAACCGCGTGAGTTCCAGGCAAACGCCTGCCTCTACATACATGAGAAACCGATTTTGAGAATACGAAAGAAAGCGAGTGTGTGCAAAAATGATTTCTCACGGCAAGGATATCAAGATTTTCACCGGCAACTCCAATCCGGCTCTGGCTGCCGAGATCTGCAAGATCATTGGCACCAAGCTGGGCGAATCCGAGGTCAAGACCTTCGCCGACGGCGAGGTCTCCGTTTCGCTGTATGAGACGGTCCGCGGCAGCGACGTGTTCCTGATCAACTCCACCTGCAAGCCCGTCAACGACAGCCTCATGGAGCTGCTCATCATGATCGACGCCTGCCGCCGCGCCTCCGCCGGCCGCATCACCGCCGTGGTGCCCTACTTCGGCTATGCCCGGCAGGACCGCAAGGCCAAGAGCCGCGACCCCATCTCCGCCAAGCTGGTGGCCAACATGATCACCGCCGCCGGCGCTGACCGGGTGCTGACCATGGACCTCCACGCCGCTCAGATCCAGGGCTTCTTTGATATCCCCGTGGACAATCTGTTCGGCAACCCCGTTTTCGTGGACTATTACGCCAAGAAGTTCGGCGAGAAGGCCGCGGACATGGTGGTGGTCTCCCCCGACGTAGGCTCTGTGGCCCGCGCCCGCACCTTTGCCCAGAAGCTGCACATGGGTCTGGCCATCGTGGATAAGCGCCGTCAGAAGGCCAACCAGAGCGAGGTCATGAACGTCATCGGCGACGTGGAGGGGAAGGACTGCATCCTCTTCGACGACATGGTGGACACCGCCGGCTCCCTGGTGGGCGCGGCCAAGGCCATCGTGGAGGTGGGCGGCGCCAGGAGCGTGTACGCCTGCGCCAGCCACGGCCTGCTGTCCGGCCCCGCCATCGAGCGGCTGGAGAACAGCTACATCAAGGAGCTGGCATTGCTGAACACCCTGCCCACCAACCTGGGCGAGGGCTGCAGCAAGGTCAAGTACCTGTCCGTTGCCCCCATGTTTGCCGAGGCCATCGAGCGGATTTATCAGGAAATTTCTATCGCCAAGCTGTTCAACTGAACAAAAGTGTGATATAATCAAAGGACTGCGCGAGCAGTCCTTTGATTTTTTGCGCAAATCTCTTTCAAGGAGCATGAATATATGTTTTTCAAGCGCGACAGCGGCGGCTATACCTGGCTGCTGGTGGGCCTGGGCAATCCCGGCCTCAAATACGAGTCCACCCGCCACAACATGGGCTTTCTGGCCGTGGATAAGCTGGCGGAGAACGAGCGCTTCAAATTCAACAAGCTGCGCTTCAAGGCGTGGACGGCCACGGCGGAGCTGGGCGGAGAACAGGTGCTGGTGATGAAGCCCCAGACCTACATGAATCTCAGCGGCGAGTCCGTGGGCCAGGCCGCCCGGTTTTATAAAATTCCGCCGGAGCACGTGCTGGTGATCTCCGACGACATCAGCCTGCCCATCGGCAAGCTGCGCATCCGGGGCGGCGGCAGCGCCGGCGGCCACAACGGCCTCAAGAACATTATCCAGCATCTGGGCAGCGATCGCTTCCCCCGCATCAAGGTGGGGGTTGGCATGCCGGAAAACGCCGACTACGACATCGCCGACTGGGTCACGGGCCGTCCCATGGGTGACGAGCAGAAGCCCCTGATGGAGGCGCTGGACAAGGCGGTCGCCGCGGTGCCGGTGCTGATCCGGGACGGCGTGGACAAGGCCCAGAACAAGTTCAACTGACTTGGGGCGCAAACGACAAGGAACAGATAAATCTTGCTAATATTTGTCA
>DGHJ01000149.1:299-7542 GCA_002392625.1 Oscillospiraceae bacterium UBA3851 | reverse complement strand
TAGCAGCCGCCCTCGAAGTTGAACACGGAGTCGTCAGCCCAGCCGTGCTCGTCATCGCCGATGAGCTTGCGGTGGGGATCGGCGGACAGGGTGGTCTTGCCGGTGCCGCTGAGGCCAAAGAACACGGCGCTGTCGCCGTCTTTCCCAATGTTGGCGGAGCAGTGCATGGGGAACACGCCCATCTTGGGCAGCACGTAGTTCATGACGGAAAAGACGGACTTCTTGATCTCACCGGCATACTGGGTGCCGGCGATGACCACCTCGTGGGCCTCGTAGTCCACCAGAATGGCGGCCTCGCTGCGGGTACCGTCGATCTCCGGGATGCACTTGAAGCCGGGGGCGGCGATAATGGTATAGTCAGCGGTGAAATCGGCAAGCTGCTCGGCTGTGGGGCGGCGCAGCAGCTGATGGATGAACAGGTTCTGGCTGGCCAGCTCGTTGACGATGCGGAAAGCCTTGGTGTACTTGGGATCGGCGCCTGCAAAGCCGTCGAAAACAAAGACCTCCTTGCCCTGCAGGTAGGCAACGACCTTGGCGCGGATGGCGTCATACTTTGCCTTCTCGATGGGTCGGTTCACCTTGCCCCAGGCGATATCGTCGTGCACGGCGGGGGTGTCCACAATGAACTTGTCGTTGGCGCTGCGGCCGGTATACTTGCCGGTCTTGACCACCAGGGCGCCGGTCAGGGACAGCGTGCCCTCGCCGCGGCGCAGAGCGTGCTCGGTCAGCTGCGCGGGGGTCAGGTTCCGATAGACAGCGGTAGCGTTGATGATGCCCAGTTTCTCCAGTCCGTAGGTTTCCATGTGCGTCATTCCTCCTGTATCCGAATAATCTCATGGTGTTGTACACGATATAAAAATTATATCACGGCTTGTAGAGAAATGATAGCCCTATTTTTACTTTTCTTTTTCTAATAGCCCCTGCCGCGGGTGCTGATCTCACTCCAGAGGATCGGACCCACCGCCCCGGTTGGGTCAAAGCCCAGCTGGCGCTGCAGGGCCTTCACCGCCGCGTCCGTAGCAGCGTCGAACTCCCCCGTCACCTGCACCGCGGGGATGGACGAGTCGCTCTCGGCAATGCGCCGCAGGTTGCTCTGGAGCCGTGACACGGCGGCGCCGGTGTCGCCCCGCACCAGAAACCGTCCGGGGTAGGCCTCGCCGATATAAGTCTGATAGTCCGGGGACAGATCCCGTACTGTGGCCCGGTAGACCCGCTGCAGCTCGTTCCAGGTCTGGCGGCCCACGATGCCGTCCACGTCCAGACCGTACTTGTTCTGGAAGGTCAGCACGGCGTCGTAGGTCTCCTGGCCGAAGATGCCGTCGATGGCGATGGGCGGCAGGTCCGGGTAGAAGTAACCCAGAAACGCCAGGTAATACTGTACGATGCGCACGGCAATGCCCGTGTCTCCGTAGCGCAGGACGCTGGGATAGACCTGCTGTGCCTCGCTGAAGGTCAGCCCCTCGCTGCTCAGCTCCGACAATCGCTTAACGCCGTTGTAGACCTCCTTCACCTTGTACCAGGTGGCCTTCCCCACGATGCCGTCCACGTAGAGGTTGAAGACGTCCTGGAACTTGATCACCGCCTGCTCCGTGGGCACGTCAAACACGCCGGTGACGGCGGGAATGGCGGGAATGGCCGGGAAATTCTTGCCGATGCGGTTCAGCTCGATCTGGAGCTGCCGCACCTCCTCGCCGAAGGAACCCCGCTGCAGCGGGATGCCGGGATAGGAGGGCACGTTGGTCCCCACCGGGGCGTTTTCCACGATGCCGATGTTGCTGCCGTAGTAGTACTGCAAAATCTGATAGGGCGTCAGCCCCTGGTTGGCCAGATACACGGTGCCCCACTGGGACAGGCCCTGGCACTGGGTCTGCACGCCGTCGCAGAACTGGGCAAACAGCGGCTCTACCCGGCCCTGCCGCACAATGTAGTTGTTGAAGATCTCATCCACGATCTGCCCGATGTTTTCAAACACCTCGCCGCCCTGGGTGTAGGCCTGGTCGTAGCGGGTGGTGCTGGTGATGTCAAAGTCGTAGCCCCGGCTGGGGTAGTACTCCGTGAAAACGCGGTTGAGGGCGAAGGAGATCTGCGCCAGCACGTTGGCCCGGATGGCGCTCTCCGGCCAGGTGGGGTAGATCTCACTGGAGGCCACGTTTTTGATGTAGTCGGCAAAGGGAACGGTAACGTTCTCCGCGCTTTGGTCCGGCGCGCCCAGATGGACCGTGATGGTGTTGGGGATGATGGGACTTGCCAAATCTGCGCCCTCCTCCCTACCGCACCAGCGGCTGCAGCGCCACCGGGAGGATGGTCTCGATGCCGTCGTAGATCTCCACGGTGCTGCCGCGCACGGGCAGGAACGCCGGGTGATACACCGACACCTGATACTGTGTGCCGCTCTCCTCCGCCGTGGATTCCTGCCGGGAATAGCCCGTCGGCAGAGCCGGCAGCATCATCCGCTCCACGATGCCGGAGGGGTCGGTGACGTTTTTATACAGCACCCGCTCCACCCCGTCAAAGGCCTTGGTCACCTCCACCAGCGCGCCGGCCACCGGGAAGGTGCCGCGTGCCGTGGACACCTGGACCTTCAGGTTCCCCCGGCCGGGATGGGTGCGCAGAAAGGCCTCGTAAGAGCTCTCAGCCGACGTCTGCATTCCCTCGTTCATCTGCAATTCCATAGCGATCGCGCCCCTTTCAAAGTTTTTTCCATCCTATGCCGCCTGGGCTGTGGCCGTGCCAAAAGAAAATGCTGTACCTTTTGAACGTCTTGTGGTAGAATGGACGCGGATATCAAGAAACGCACTATTCCCATCCTGACTACATAACAATAAGAGGTGTCACTATGATCACAACCCTGCTGCATGACCTGAAAAAAAGCCCCACCGCCTTCCACGCGGTGGAGACGCTGCGCCAAAAGCTGCTGGCAAACGGCTATCAGCCCCTTCGCCGGAGCGAGACACTGGTATCCGGCGGCAAGTATTTCACCGCGCCCCACGGCAGCTCACTGATCGCCTTCCGGCTGCCGGTCGGCGCCCCCACCGGCTTCATGATCACCGCCAGCCACGCCGACTCCCCCTGCTTCCGCATTCGTGACAAGGCGGAGCTGAAAGGCGGCGACTGCGTGCGCCTGTCCGCCGAACGGTACGGCGGCATGCTGCAGGACAGCTGGCTGGACCGTCCCCTGAGCATCGCCGGCCGCGTCTCCCTCCGCACGGAGAGCGGCGTGCGCACGGCGCTGGTGGACTTTGAGAAGGACATGGTGGTGATCCCCCGGCTGGCCATTCACATGAACCGGGAGGCCAACAACGGCTATAAATACGACGCCGTCCGGGATCTGACGCCCCTCTACGGCCTGGCTTCCTCCGCCGGGCAGTTCAACGCGCAGCTGGCGGAGAAGCTGGGCTGCGCCCATGAGGACATCCTCGCCACCGATCTCATTGTTTACAACAACCAGGACGGCTTTGTCTGGGGTCCGGCGGCGGAGTTTCTCTCCGCCCCCCGGCTGGACGATCTGGCCTGCGTGTTCACCTGTGCCCAGGCGTTTTTGAACGCCAAGGCCACCGGAGATGTCCAGGTTCTGTACGTCTCCGACAACGAGGAGATCGGCTCCGAGACCAAGCAGGGCGCCGCCGCCGTGACGCTCAACGACATGCTGCGCCGCATCGCTGCCGAGACCGGCGCCGACTTTGCCGCTCTGCTGGATAACTCCCTGCTGCTTTCCTGCGACAACGGCCACGCCCGCCACCCCAACCGCCCGGAGATGGCCGACGCCAACGAGGCGCCGGTGCTGGGCGGCGGCGTGGTGATCAAGCACTCCCCCCGCTACGCTACTGACGGCCTCTCCGCCGCTGTGTTTGCCGAGATCTGCCGCCGTGCCGGCGTGCCGGTGCAGCATTACGCCAACCGGCCCGACATGGCCGGCGGCTCTACCCTGGGCAACATTGCCGATACCAAGACCCCGGTGAGCACCGTGGACATCGGCATGGGCCAGCTGGCCATGCACTCCTGCCTGGAGACCTGCGCCACCGCTGACGTGGACTACTTTACCGACGCCGTCACCGCCTTCTACAACACCGTGCTGGAAGCAGAGGGCGAGACGGTGCAGATCCTGGGCTGACACCATTCTTTGCGGAGGAGGCACGATCATGAACTGGTCTGCGCTCTTTTTCTTCAACAGCATCCTCTTTGGCGTGGGCCTGGCTATGGACGCCTTTTCCGTCTCGCTGGCCAACGGTCTGCGCCATCCCCGCATGCCCCGGCAAACCATGTGCCTCATCGCCGGTACCTTCGCCTTTTTTCAGGTCGTCATGCCCCTCATCGGCTGGGTCCTGGTCCACACCATCGCCGAGACCTTCCAGACGGTGCAGCGGTATATCCCCTGGATGGCGCTGATCCTGCTCTGCTGGATCGGCGGCGGCATGATCCGGGAGGGCTTGCAGCGCAGGGATGGTAACGATCCCCCTTCCCCCGTGGGAATGCGTGGCCTGCTGGTGCAGGGGGTGGCCACCTCCATTGACGCCCTGTCCGTAGGCTTCACCATTGCCGACTACACCTGGCCCTTTGCCCTGGCTGAATCGCTGATTATCGGCGCGGTGACCTTCGCCATCTGTCTGGTGGGCCTGCGCCTGGGCAAGCGGTTCGGCACGGTGCTGGCCGGCAAGGCCTCGGTACTGGGCGGACTCATCCTCATCGCCATCGGTATCGAGATCCTGGTCAAAAGCCTGCTTTCATAAGGCATATGACACAAAAACTCCCGGAGAGCCTGTCTCCGGGAGTTTTATCATTTCAGGATCAGCTGGCAGTGATCCGCCACGTCCAGGGCCGAAAAATACAGCTCCTCCAGGGGGATCCACCGTGTGCGAAATTCCTCCGCCTTCTCCTCTCCGTTGCGGCGGCGGATGCGCTCCAGCTGCGTCTCCGGATCCACGTCCAGGAAGATGCGCAGGTCGTACCGGTCCCGCAGCTGCGGGTGGCAGGCGTAGCTGCCCTCCACCAGAATGACCGCCGCCGGGGAAACCGTCGTCTCCTCCCCCAGCGTCATGGTGCGGCAGAGGAACGGTCGGTACGTCGCCGGCTCACCCGCCGCCAGCGGCTCCAGCACCTCCGCCAGGAACCGCTCATGGTCCACGTTCCCGCCCGGCGTCGCCAGCCGCTCCTCCGTCCGCTGGACCGGACGGAGGAAGAAATCGTCCATGTGGACCACCGGATAGCCGCACTCGTCGTGCAGCGCAGCGGCCAGGGTGGATTTGCCCGCCCCGCAGCGTCCGTCGATGGCTACCAGCAGCCGCTTCTTTTTTGTCAGAAGGCTCAGGATCGCGCCCCGGACGGAGCGGACCTTCTCATCCAATTCCATCATATCACTGTGCAGTATTTTCCCTTTACAAACCTTGTCACATCGTGAACTGCACAACACAGAAGGCGGCATAGATCAGCAGCAGCACGATGCCCTGCCAGCGGCTGAGCTTGCCTCGGATCAGGGCGGGCAGCGTCAGCAGCAGCATGACGGCGAACATCACCGGAAAGTCCATCACCAGGGAGGCGTTGCGGCCGGCGATGGTGGAATTCTGGGGAATGGTGAAGGGATTGAGAGCAACAGACGCGCCGCTGACCAGCACGATGTTGAAGAGGTTGGCGCCGATGACGTTGCCCAGGGACAGGGCGCTGTGACCCTTGGCCAGGGACGTGATGGCGGTGACAAGCTCCGGCAGACTGGTGCCCAGGGCGACGAAGGTCAGGGCGATGACGGACTCCGGCACGCCCAGCGCCTGGGCGATCTTGGTGCCGTTGTCCACCAGCAGCCGCGCGCCCACGGCGATGAGGGCGGCGCCGATCACAAGAAGTACGATCTCAAGGAAGAGGGTTCGCTGCTTGGCCTCTTCCTCCTCCACCTCCACCGCGTCAGGATTCTTTTTCATCTGGAGCACTGTGACCACCATATAGATCACGAAGATGGCCAGCAAAGCAAAGCCAATGGGGCGGCTGAAATAGCCGGTGGTATAGGCCACGACGGCGTACAGCACGGCGGCGCCGAAGAAGAACAGCACCGGGGTGCGCAGCGTAGCGCGGTTGACAGCGCCGGGCCGGATGGCCACCGTCAGCGCAGCAATCAGAGCCGTGTTGCAGATCACGGAGCCGATGGCGTTGCCGTAGGCGATCTCGCCGTGTCCGCCCAGGGCGGAGGTGGTGGACACCATGACCTCCGGCAGCGTGGTGCCGATGGAGACCACCGTTGCGCCGATGAGCAGCTCCGGCAGGTGGAAGCGCCGGGCGATGCCGGCCGCGCCGTCCACGAACCAGTCGCCGCCCTTGATGAGGCAGATCAGGCCGACGATGAAAAGCAGAACAGGAACGAGCATGCAGATTACCTCCTTTTTTGGCGGGGAAGCATAGAAAAAAAGCCAGACTTCCCCTACAAAAAATGTAGTAAAAGTCTCGCTTCTTCGAACATATTCCGGGGAGAAGTCTCCCGTACTGACGAAAATATGTTACACAAAATGTGCAAGCTACTCCCTCATACAACGCGTTATTTATATCAGAAATCCGCCGGATTGTCAAGCGGAAAGATGAAATCTGAACGCTGCGTTTACGCCCTGCGGGAATCGCACGCTTGCCGTTGACAAACCGCCGGGTCGGGCGATATAATGGATAAATAATGAGCCGTTTTGACAGGACGGAGCGAATTTGAAGGAGGATGCGCCCATGGCCAAGATCATCAACGAACCCGCCCACACTTTTAACGAATACCTGCTGATCCCCGGTTATTCCTCCGCCCAGTGCGTGCCGGAGAACGTGTCGCTGCGCACGCCGCTGGTGAAGTTCCGCCGGGGCGAGGAGCCCGCCATCTCCATGAATATCCCCATGGTCTCCGCCATTATGCAGTCCGTGTCCGGTGACCGGCTGGCCGTGGCCCTGGCCATTGAGGGCGGCGTTTCCTTCATCTACGGCTCCCAGAGCATCGAAGACGAGGCCGCCATGGTGGCCCGCGCCAAGGCCTACAAGGCCGGCTTCGTGCGCAGCGACTCCAACCTGCACCCCGACGACACCCTGCGGGACGTGCTGGCCCTGAAGGAGCGCACCGGCCACTCCACCGCCGCCGTCACTGTGGACGGCACCGCCGAGGGCAAGCTGGTGGGCATCGTCACCAGCCGCGACTACCGCGTCAGCCGCATGGACCCCGATACCAGGGTGCGGGAGTTCATGACCCCCTTTGAAAAGCTGATCTGGGCGCCGGAGGGCACCACCCTCAAGG
>DGHJ01000149.1:0-232 GCA_002392625.1 Oscillospiraceae bacterium UBA3851 | reverse complement strand
GCCAACGACATCATCTGGGACCACAAGCTCAACTCCCTGCCCATTCTGGACGCGGAGGGTCGCCTGCGGTACTTCGTGTTCCGCAAGGACTATGAGACCCATAAGAAGAACCCCAACGAGCTGCTGGACAGCCACAAGCGCTACGTGGTGGGCGCCGGCATCAACACCCGCGATTACCGTGAGCGCGTCCCCGCCCTCATCGAGGCGGGCGCCGACGTATTGTGCATCGACT
>DGHJ01000042.1:19528-21470 GCA_002392625.1 Oscillospiraceae bacterium UBA3851 | reverse complement strand
GGCTGCGGGCGGGGTTGACGGAGGTACCCGTCAGGCCGATGCCCAGAATGTGCACGCCGGTGAGGGTGAGGCCGATGATGAGGCCGCCGAAGGAGCCGTGCTTGGCCTTCTTGGAGGTGACGCCGAGGATGCACAGCACGAAGATGAAGGTCAGCACGACCTCCACCAGCAGACCGGCCACAACATTGCCGCCCACGCCGGCCAGACCGTTGGTGCCGAAGCCGCCGGTTTTATCCTCCACGCCGCCCAGAGAGAAGATGGCGGCCAGCAGGCCCGCGCCGCCCAGCGCGCCGATGCACTGCGCGATGACGTAGCCCACGAACTCGCCGGCCTTCATGCCGCCGGAGAGCAGCACACCCAGGGAGACGGCCGGGTTGACGTGGCATCCGGAGACGTTGCCGATGCAGTAGGCCGTGGCGACGATGGCCAGGCCGAAGGCCAGCGCGGTGAGGATGTAGCCGCCGCCTGCCGCCGCGTCACAGCCTACCAGCATGGCGGTTCCGCAGCCAAGTGTGACCAGGATGCAGGTGCCGATGGCTTCCGCCAGATACTTTTTCATAGGACATACCTCCTTACAAAAGTTGTACTCAGTATAGCACGCTCCGCAGCGGAAAACAAGTTTTTTCCGGAAAGCCGGTGGGGGAGAAGGCATGGCATGCAAATAAAAGGGAGCCGACGCCCGTGAAAACGCCTCAGCCTGTCAATATAAACGGCAAAGCCGCTTTTTGACAATGAAAAACAGAGAGCGGCCTGGGCCGCTCTCACGCTGTCAACACTTTGTCGACAGCGTGAGAGGCAAATTCAGGAACATTCAAAAAAGTTCCTGAATTTGCATGGATTTCACGTGAAGGGGGACTCCCATCCCTCTTCACAATCCCCCATGCGTGACGAAACCTTTTCGCAAAGAACCTTTGTCTACAGTCTGAAAGCGGCAAAGCCGCTTTTTGGACAATGAAAAACAGAGAGCGGCCTGCGCCGCTCTCTGTTTTGGCAGTTTGAAATTTTTAGAACCACAGGCCCCAGGCCAGGAAGCCCAGGCAGGCCACCACGCCGGTGAACAGCAGCACGATGACCAGATAACCCATAACGTCGCGGGCGGACAGCTTGGCAATGGCCAGAGCGGGCAGAGCCCAGAACGGCTGGATCATGTTGGTCCACTGGTCGCCCCAGGCGATAGCCATGGCGGTGCGGCCGGCGTCGATACCCAGCTTGGCGCCGCCGGGCATCATGATGGGACCCTGGACGGTCCACTGGCCGCCGCCGGAGGGAACGAAGAAGTTCACGATACCGGCAGCCAGGAAGGTCAGCATCGGGAAGGTGATGTTGTTGGAGATGCTGACGAAGAAGTCGGAGATGACGCCAGCCAGGGACACGCCGGCGGCGTTCTTGGCCACCATCAGGCCCATGATACCGGCGTAGAACGGGAACTGCAGCAGGATGCCGGCAGCGCCGGAGGCGGCGTCAGCAATGGCATCCACGTAGCGGCGCAGGCTGCCGTGGAGCAGGATGCCCAGGAACAGGAAGATCATGTTGACGATATCCAGGTTCAGGGAGTTGCCCACGCTGATGCCCAGCTTGCCCTGCTGGATGAAGTAGATGATGATGTAGATGAAGCCCATAGCCCAGGTGATGACCCACAGGATCTTGGAGAACTCCATCTTCTCGGCGGGAGTGCGGTCCTTGGCGGCGGGATAGACCTTCTCGGCCTCGTCCTGCAGCAGGGCGGGATCGATGGTCACGGTCTTGTCCTTGGTGGGGTGCATGGCGTAGTTCACGAAGGGCATGAACACCAGGACGACGCCGCACATGATCAGGTTCACGGGGTGCAGGATGGTCTGGGTGATGTCAGCGGTGTAGGCCACACCGGCAAAGGTGGTGCCGGCGCCGGTGAGCTTCAGGGGGATGGAGCCGGAGAAGCCGGCGTGCCAGATCACGAAGCCGG
>DGHJ01000042.1:13509-19401 GCA_002392625.1 Oscillospiraceae bacterium UBA3851 | reverse complement strand
CCGAAGCCCCAGTTGAGCCAGCAGCAGATGGTGGACACCACGGTGGTGATCACGATGGCCTGCATGTTGTTGTGGCACAGGCCGGCGATGGCGCGCAGAAGCTTCTTCATGGGGCCGGAGGAGGCGGCGGCGGAGCCGAACACCACGACCAGAGCCATCTGCATGGCGAAGGCCAGCAGGCTCCAGAAGCCGGTGCCGCTGCCCCAGGCGGTGAAGATGGAGGGGCCGAAGCTCTTGGTGGTCTTGGAGACGACCTCAGCACTGGCGATGGTGTAGCCATTGCCTTCCAGAGCGGCCTTCACCTCGTCCAGCTTGTCGCTGGCGGTCTTGATGGTGTAGATGGTGCCGTTAAACTTGGCGGTGGCGCCCAGCTCCTTGGCGGCAGCATCCACATCCGCCTGGGTGGGAGCACCGTCCTTGTAAGCAACGAAGACGGTGTAATCGTCGATGTTGGGGGTGACCTTGAAGCCCTTGGCTTCCAGGCCGGCGACAACGTCCTTAAAGGTCTCTTTGCTGGCAGTCACGACATACTGGGGATCCTTGACCTCAACGTCGGCGGCAAGAGCCTTGAAGGCATCGCCCTTGACATCATTGGTCTTCAGCTCCAGCGCATCGTCCTGGATCTTAATGACGCCAGTCTCGGTGGTGGTGTCAACGCGCTCAAGGTTGATCACGGGCAGCTTGGTGGCGATCAGTGCGCCGATGAAGACCACGATGGTCAGGATGATGGCGAACAGGAACGCGTCAGGCAGCCAGCGGTTGACCACGCGAACGCAGGCGTTGGTGAACTTTTTGAACATATTCGTTCTCACTCTCCTTTTTTTCTATCGGTTTGGCTCTCTTCCGGGGGGACTGCCGGCCCCCGCGTGAAAAGATAAACAGATGTGTTAATTATATAACGAAGTTTGGAAAAAGCAAGATGACAGCGGTGAAAAGATTAACAAAACGTGAACGCGCCTTCTGTGCAGAATAGACAAAAGACGCCGGGAGCAACCATTGCACGGGCCGTTTTCGTATGCCTGCGCATCGTTGTGTCCGTAAAGTTGCCGGAAAATGGAAATGCGCCCCATCCGATATGGCAAGGATGGGCCTGAAACCGGGTGAAACACCCCAAAAGGTCGGGCAAGGTGCGGAAAGGTCGGATAAGGTGATGAAAGCTACCGTAACCCAAAAAGACAAAGAAAAAGGCAAAGACAATGACAACAAAAAGAGAGGGAGAAAAGAGGGAGAGAAAAGGGCGTGTTGCAAAATGCATGGCAGCCGTCATTCCGAACCAGTGACCGATGTCACAGCTAACGCTTAAGTTCGCGCAGCCAAATCGAAGATTTGGGCGCTTACTTATGGTGTGGGAATCCGCTCCCTATTGTGAGGAAAACGGATTGTGCCGGCCTTTGTCCGCAACGGAGGAGCGGCAACAAAGGCAAATGCCCTTGGGGTGCCACGGCCCCGCTGGGGCCTCGCAATGACAGGAATGTGCATTTTGGAACACGCCATCGCGCACAAAAATTTTGTCAATAAATTTACGTCAAAAAGAGAGGAAATCGGGAAGAAACGCGGTATATATTACGAGAGGCTTTTTACCCGGCCCGGCGCGTTACCTTGGTCCGGCGGACGGGTCGTCCTTCTCCGGGAAATATCCCACGCCCTTGATGCGCTTGACAGCCTGAAAGAAGCCCACGCTGGTCTGGGCCATGTAGGGGGTCAGCCAGACGGACAGGACGCCCAGGGTGAACACGGAGGCCAGCGCCCAGCCCAGAAAGCTGAGATCCAGCACGAACAGATCCAGCTTGAAGCCGTCGGTCTGCTCCTTGCTCATGCGCAGGGCGTCCCACACCCGCAGGGACGGGTCCTCCAGCAGGTTATACATGGCGAAGCGGTAGCGGTAGGCCGCCACGATGCCGGGGATGATCAGCAGCACGGACCACAGCAGGATCAGCGCCGTCTCCACCACGGACAGCCAGATCACCCGCCCGGCCACGGCCAGACCGTCAAACAGGGTGGAGTAGGGCATGGCTTTGCCCCGGCGGATGCCCAGGTGGTACAGAGCGTTGCCGGCGCGCAGCACCTCGCCCAGGAGATAGACCGCCACGCTGATGAAGGTGGACACCGCGTAGGGGACCTCCGCGGCCCGTCGCAGCAGGTCCGGCACGCTCAGCTGGGGGTAGTAGAGCTGCATATACTCCGCCATGGTGCCGGAGGTGCAGGCGTCCACGTAGTTCATGCCATTCGTTATGAGCAGGTAGATCAGGGCGAACACGAAGGGCGACACGCTGGCGCGGCGCAGGATCCCCTTCGCCTCCTGTTTGAGCTGTACGCGGTCGAGCATGCGTATCACGTCCTTTCCGGCCGGTTTTGCGCTCATCAGTATAGCACCGACCGGCATAAATTACAAGGGCCGCGGCGTGTCCGGCCCCGGCGCGCCATCCATGGCGAATGGAAACGATTTCCGCCGAAAAGACGTGGAAAGTGGCCGGGAAGTACTGGACAATCCACCGGGATTGTAGTAAAATACAACGCAGTATGTGGTGGCATAGCGCCACCGAAGTAGTAAGATGAGGTGAAGACTATGGCACAAGCTTTCTTTGGCGGCGTTCATCCCAACGACATGAAGGCCGCAACCAATGAGAAGGCCATTGAACAGCTGGCACCGCCGGCGGAGGTGGTCATTCCCATGTCCATGCACATCGGCGCACCTTGCAAGCCCATCGTCGCCGTGGGCGATCTGGTGAAGATCGGCCAGCGGATCGGCGAGCCGGGCGGCTTCGTTTCCGCCCCCATCCACGCCTCCGTGTCCGGCAGGGTCAAGGCCGTGGAGCCCCGCCCCTCCTCCATGGGCGGCACCGTGATGAGCGTGGTGATCGAGAACGATTTCCAGAACACCGTGTCCGAGGACGTCAAGCCCGTGGCCGATCCCGACAGCCTGACGCCGGAGCAGTTGACGGAGATCGTCAAGAACGCCGGCATCGTGGGCCAGGGCGGCGCCACCTTCCCCACCCACGTGAAGATCAGCTCCGGCCTGGGCAAGGTGGACTACGTAATCATCAACGCCGCTGAGTGCGAGCCCTACATCACCGGCGACCACCGCACCATGCTGGAGCGGCCCGACCAGGTCATCAAGGGCGCCACGCTGCTGGCCCACTGCTTCGGCGTGGACAAGGTCTACATCGGCGTGGAGGCCAACAAGCGCAACGCGGCCGACGTGCTGAACGCCAAGATCGCCGAGCTGAAGGCCCCCGTGGTGGTGGAGGTGCTCCACACCCGCTACCCCCAGGGCGCTGAAAAGCAGCTCTGCCAGGCCGTGTCCGGCCGGCAAGTGCCGTCGGGCAAGCTGCCCGCCGACGCCGGCTGCTGCATTTTCAACCTGAACACCACCTGCGCCATCTATCGGGCCGTGTACACCGGCATGCCCGTGGTGAACAAGATCGTCACCGTGTCCGGCTCCGGCGTCATCGAGCCGAAGAACCTGGAGTGCCCCATCGGCACCCCCGTCAGCAAGCTGTTTGACGCCTGCGGCGGCTTGAAGGACGACACCTACAAGCTGATCATGGGCGGCCCCATGATGGGCATGGCCCAGTACACCACCGACGTTTCCGTGGGCAAGGGCACCGGCTGCATGCTGGCCTTCGCCGGGGACGAGGAGAAGTACGTGGAGAACCCCCAGTGCATCCGCTGCGGCAAGTGCGTGGGCGTTTGCCCCATCCGCCTGGAGCCGGTGTTCATGTACAAGTACCTGATGAAGGGCAACTGGGAGGCCTTCCGCGATCAGCTCCACGGCATGGACTGCATCGAGTGCGGCGCCTGCACCTACACCTGCCCGGCCCGTCTGCCCCTGACCCACGCCTTCCGCATGGGCAAGCAGCAGGTCAACAACGCGAGAATGGCCGCCAAGGCCAGGGCCGAGGCCGAGAAGGCCCAGGCCGCAAAGAAGGAGGCGTAAACCATGACTGATTACAAGAATCTCAAGCTGATCGCGTCCTCCTCCCCCCACATCCGCTCCGACGTCAGCACCCGGTCCATCATGCTGGACGTGATCATCGCCCTGTGCCCGGCCCTGCTGATGAGCGTGTGGAACTTCGGCAACTGGAACCTCCGCGCCCTGACCATGACGCTGGTGAGCGTCATCAGCTGCGTGTTCTGGGAGTGGCTGTACCGCAAGCTGATGAAGAAGCCCCAGATGATCGGCGATCTGAGCGCCGTGGTCACCGGCATGCTGCTGGCCTTCGTGTGCCCCGTCACCATCCCCTACTGGATGATCGTCATGGGCGCGTTCTTCTCCATCGTCGTTGTCAAGCAGCTCTACGGCGGCATCGGCTGCAACTTCCTCAACCCCGCTCTGGCCGGCCGCGCCATCCTGGTGGCCAGCTTCGCCGGCGCCATGACCACCTGGGCCGCCGCTGACGCGGTGATCCCCGTGTTCTCCTCCGCCGCTGACGTAACCACCGCCGCCACCCCCCTGGCCGTCATGAAGGGCGGCAGCGCCGATGCGTTCAACCAGCTGACGGCCAACGTTTCCCTGGCCGACATGTTCCTGGGCAAGATCGGCGGCTCCCTGGGCGAGACCTCCGCCCTGATGCTGCTGCTGGGCGGCGTCTATCTGCTGATCCGCAAGGTCATCTCCTGGCACATCCCCGTGGCCTTCATCGCCACCGTGGCCATTGTTTCCCTGATCGCCGCTCCCGCCGGCGTGAGCAACGTGGACTACATGCTCTACAGCGTGCTGGGCGGCGGATTGTTCCTGGGCGCCATCTTCATGGCCACCGACTACGCCACCTCCCCCGTCACCAAGGTGGGGCAGATCGTTTTCGGCGTGGGCTGCGGTCTCATCACCTGCTTCATCCGGCGCTTCGGCTCCTATCCGGAGGGCGTGTGCTATTCCATCCTGATCATGAACTGCACCACCTGGCTGCTGGATAAGTACATCCGTCCCGTGATCTACGGCGCACCCAAGAAGGAAAAGAAGGAGGCGGCTGCCAAATGAAAAACATGAGCGCCAAATTCATGCTGAAGGTGGCCGGCACCCTGACCGCCATCGCTCTGGTGGTGGCCGCTCTGCTGGGCCTGGTCAACTCCGTGACCGAGGACC
This sequence comes from Oscillospiraceae bacterium UBA3851, assembly GCA_002392625.1. Classification (GTDB taxonomy): domain Bacteria; phylum Bacillota; class Clostridia; order Oscillospirales; family Oscillospiraceae; genus Vescimonas. Next base: position 14,318 of record DGHJ01000042.1, on the reverse strand, counting down.
GCATCGCCGAGCTGACCGCCGCCGCCACCCGCGAGGCCCTGGCGGCCGTGACCCCGGAGGGTTCCACCTGTGAGGAGATCAAGGAGATCTCCGACGCGGTTAAGGAAGCTGCTTCCGAGCAGGGCGGCAAGCTCATCGAGATGTACACCGTGTCCACCGGCGGCTACGCCTGCAAGGTGTCCGCCTCCGGCTCTCAGGGCACCATCGTAATGATCGTTGGCGTGGACGCCGAGAGCAAGATCACCGGCATCTCCATCGTGGAGAACGCCGAGACCGCCGGTATCGGCTCCAAGGTCATGACCAACCTGCCCAACGACGCCGGCGTGCCCGTGCTGGATCAGTTCATCGGTCTCAGCGGCGCCGGCACCCTGGAGGTCAAGAAGAACGTGACGCCTATCACCGGCGCTACCGTTTCCACCAAGGGCGTCACCATGGGCGCCAACGCCGCGCTGGCCGCTGTGGCCGCGCTGGGCTGAGAAAGGGGGAGCTTGAACCATGAATGTGAAAAAGCAATTCAAGGAGGGCCTGCTGACCCAGAACCCGGTGCTGGTCCAGCTGCTGGGCATGTGCTCCACCATGGCCATCACCACGTCCATCATGAACGGCCTGGGCATGGGCGTCAGCGTCATCATCATCCTGACCCTCTCCAACGTCATCATTTCCCTGCTGCGCAAGATCATCCCCAACGAGGTCCGCATTGCCTGCTTCATCGTGGTCATCGCCGGCTTCGTCACCTGCGTGCAGCTGCTGCTCAAGGCCTTCCTGCCGGACATCGACAAGAGCCTGGGCGTGTTCATCCCGCTGATCGT
>DGHJ01000042.1:10358-13424 GCA_002392625.1 Oscillospiraceae bacterium UBA3851 | reverse complement strand
GCCGAGGCCTTTGCCTCCAAGAACTCTGTGGGCGCGTCCTTCCTGGACGGTATCTTCCAGGGCCTGGGCTACACCGTGGTGCTGCTGATCATGTGCTTCTTCCGCGAGCTGTTCGGCGCCGGCAAGCTGCTGGATATCCAGATCCTGGGCGACTGGTATACCCCCATCGGCGTCCTGACCCTGCCCGTGGGCGGCTTCCTGTGCCTGGGCGTGCTCATCGCCGTGATGCAGTGGGCCATGGCCAAGTCCGCCAAGAAGAAAGAAAACAAGGAAGAAAAGGAGGCGGAGTAAGTCATGAGTATCACCACTTTGCTCGCCATCTCCCTTGGCGCCATTCTCACCAATAACTTCATCTTCGCCCAGTTCCTGGGCATCTGCCCGTTCCTGGGCGTCAGCAAGAAGATCGACACCGCCGTGGGCATGGGCGCCGCCGTGACCTTCGTCATGGGCCTGGCCTCCGCCGTCTGCTACGGCATCAACCAGCTGCTGGTCATCGCCCACCTGGAGTACATGCAGACGGTGGCCTTCATCCTGGTCATCGCCGCCCTGGTGCAGTTCGTGGAGATGTTCCTGAAGAAGAACGTACCCACCCTGTACACCGCCCTGGGCGTGTATCTGCCCCTGATCACCACCAACTGCGCCGTGCTGGGCGTGGCCCTGCTGAACGTGCAGAACGACTACAACTTCATCGAGTCCGTGGTCTACGGCATCACCGGCGGCTTGGGCTTCCTGCTGGCCATCTTCCTGTTCGCGGCCGTCCGCGAGCAGCTGGAGTTCGCCGACAACCCCAAGTGCTTTGACGGCTTCCCCATCGCCCTGATCACCGCCGGCCTGATCGCCCTGGCCTTCATGGGCTTCAGCGGCCTGAAGGTCTGGTAAGGAGGTAGAGGAACAATGAATATTGTCTATGCTGTTATCGTGCTGGGCGCCATGGCCGTGGTTTTCGGCCTGATCCTGGCCATCGCCGCCAAGGTCTTCGAGGTGGAGGTTGACCCCCGCCTGCCCCAGATCCAGGCCGCTCTGGCCGGCGCCAACTGCGGCGGCTGCGGCTATCCCGGCTGTGCCGGCTGCGCCGAGGCCATCCTGGCCGGCAAGGCGCCTGTGAGCGCCTGCGCCCCCGCCGGCGCCGAGGGCGCCGCCAAGATCGCCGCCATCATGGGCATGGAGGCTCCCACCGGCGAGAAGATGGTGGCCCACGTGCTGTGCAACGGCGGCACCAACGCCGTGAAGAACTTTGAGTATCGCGGCGTCACCGACTGTCTGGCTGCCACCAAGGTCTGCGGCGGCGACGCGTCCGCCTGCCGCTACGGCTGCCTGGGCTTCGGCTCCTGCGTGGCCGCCTGCAAGTTCGACGCCATCCACATCGGCGACAACGGCGTGGCCGTGGTCGACAAGGAGAAGTGCACCGACTGCGGCGCCTGCCGCGAGGCCTGCCCCCGCAAGCTGATCGTCCAGGTCCCGTACGCCAAGAAGGTGGTCGTCAACTGCTCCAACAAGGATCGGGGCCCCGCCGTCACCAAGGTCTGCGCCAACTCCTGCATCGCCTGCGGCATGTGCGAGCGCACCTGCAAGTTCGACGCCATCCACGTGGTGAACAACGTGGCCGTCATCGACTACGACAAGTGCCGCAACTGCACCATGTGCGCCAAGGCCTGCCCCAAGAACGCCATTGAGCCCATCCCCACCGCCGAGGAGAAGGAGAAGTTCAAGGCCGCCCAGAAGGCCGCCGCCGAGCGCAAGGCTGCCGCCGCCAAGGCCGCTGCCGAAAAGGCCGCCGCCGAGAAGGCCGGCCAGTAAGCCATTGCCGAACAACGCAAAAAGAGGTCTGCCCGCCAGGACAGACCTCTTTTTATGCGGCATTTCTCTGTGATGTCATTCCGAGGAGGCCCGCAGGGCTGACGTGGGAATCCGTTTCCACAGGGTATAACGGATTGCCACGGCCCCGTTGGGGCCTCGCAATGACAGACGCTGTCAGGACTCGCTCCGCTTGATGATGGCGTTCTCCCCCACGTTCTGGGCGGCGCCGGGCTGCCGCGCCAGCAGCGCGCCGATCTCCGCGCTGACGGCGGCCATCTCCTCACCGAACTCCCGCGCCGACATCCGCAGCACGCCGGAGCGCACGGCGGAGAGCTGGATGAGGCCGTCGGAGGTCACCACCCGGACCTGCTGGTTTTTGCCGATCTCCTGCACCAGCTTCTCGATATACATATCCGCCGTTTCGTGCTCACGGGTGTAGACCACGTGTACGCCGTGGAAGTCGAAGCGCTCGCCCCGGCTCTGGGGCACCCGGTAGCCGTCGAACACCAGCACCACCTCGCAGCGCCGGAAGGCGGCGAAGGAGCCCAGCAGCTCCATCAGCTTGTCCCGTGCGGCGGCCAGCTCCGCCTGGGCCAGGGACTTCAATTCGTCCCAGGCGAAGATCACGTTGTAGCCGTCCACGATGAACCACCGCTTTTTGGCCCGGACGGGAGCGTCGGCGTCGCCGGCGAAGGTGGCGGAGGGGGTGCGGTAGGCGGGGCGGCTGATAGGGCCAAACTCCCGCAGCATGATGGCCTCCAGCTCCTTCTCGTCCAGATACAGGTTCTGCCGCCGCAGGCTGGGGGAGAAGGGCTCCGGCTTTTTGAGGCAGCTGTCCAGGTGCATGTATTCGCCGACCTTGTCCCACTTGACGGTGAAGCCGCCGCCGTGGGCGCAGAACACGGAGTCCGGCGTGTTGTCCAGGTCGCTCTCCGGGTCGTAGGCCGCCGCGGCGATCACCGCCTCCGGGTCGTGGCACAGGTCGTAGCCGTCCGGCTCCAGGGCAATGCGGCCCCGGCCGCCGGTGTAGGCCGCCACCTCCGCGGCGTAGCCGTTCATGGCGGTGACGGGGGCACGGCCCCGCAGCAGGCTCAGCTCCGGCCCCGTCTCCGGCGGGGACAGCGTGCCGTGGCGGGCGCGGATATCGTTGATGGCCCGGCCCAGCTGGTGGGCGGGCACCTCCAGCCGGAAGGCGTACCAGGGCTCCAGCAGCACCGATCGGGCCTGCATCAGCCCCTGGCGCACGGCCCGGTAGGTGGCCTGGCGGAA
>DGHJ01000042.1:0-10306 GCA_002392625.1 Oscillospiraceae bacterium UBA3851 | reverse complement strand
CGGAAGTCGCCGCCCTCGGTGTGCTTGATGTGGGCACGGCCGGCGGCCAGCGTGATCTTCATATCGGTGATGGGCGAGCCGGTCAGCACGCCCAGGTGGACCTTTTCCGCCAGGTGGGTCAATATCAGCCGCTGCCAGTTGCGGTCCAGGGCGTCCTCGCTGCAGGCGGAGGCCAGCTGGATGCCGCTGCCGCGGGGCAGGGGGGAGAGCAGCAGATGCACCTCGGCGTAATGGCGCAGGGGCTCGTAGTGGCCCACGCCCTCCACCGTGTCGGCGATTGTTTCCCTGTACAGCACCCGGCCGCGGTCGATCTCCACCTCCACGCCGAAGCGCCGGGCGATGAGGCTTTTCAAGATCTCCGCCTGGATCTGCCCCATGAGGCTCACGTGGATCTCCTGCAGCCGCTCGTCCCAGGTGACGCGCAGCAGGGGGTCTTCCTCCTCCAGCGTGCGCAGCCTGGGCAGCATGGTCTGGCTGTCCACGCCGTCGGGCAGCGCTACCCGGTAGGTCATCACCGGCTCCAGCCGGGGCGGCTTTCCGGCGCTCTCGGCGCCCAGGCCCTGGCCGTTCTCCGTGGCGGTGAGGCCGGTCACGGCGCACACGCCTCCGGCGGTCACTGCCTCCGCCGCAGTGAATCTGGCCCCGGTATAGAGCCGGATCTGATTCACCTTCTCACTGCGGCCGTCATAGATCACGGCGTCCTTTACGCGCAGTGCGCCGCCGGTGATCTTCAGATACGTCAGCCGGTTGCCCTGGCCGTCGTGGCCGATCTTGAACACCCGTGCGCCGAAGTCGGCGGGGTACGTCCGGGGCAGCATGAGCTGCTCCAGATCCGACAGGAATTCGTCCACGCCCTCCAGCTTCAGCCCGGAGCCGAACCAGCAGGGGAAGAGCTGCCGGGCGGCCACGGCCTGTCCCATCTCCGCTGCCGTCAGCGTGCCGGAGGACAGATAGGACTCCATCAGTTCCTCCCGGCACATGGCCGCCTGCTCGGCAAAATCGGGACCGGCTGCGTCGGCGCAGTCGGCGCTCAGCTCCCGGCGCAGGTTATGAAGCAGCTCGGCCCGGCTGTGGCGGGCGAAGTCCATCTTGGTCACGAACAGCACCGTGGGCACGGCGTAGTGCTCCAGCAGCCGCCACAGCGTGCGGGTGTGGGCCTGTACGCCGTCGATGCCGCTGATGACCAGGATGGCGTAGTCCAGCACCTGGAGCACCCGCTCCGTTTCACCGGAGAAGTCCACGTGGCCGGGGGTGTCCAGCAGCGTCACGTTCCACGGCCCCAGCGTCAGGTTGGCCTGGCTGGCGAAGATGGTGATGCCCCGCTGCCGCTCCAGCTCGTGGGTGTCCATGGCGGTGTCGCCGCTGTCCACCCGCCCGGCCCGGCGCAGCAGCCCGGCGCGATATAAGATTGCCTCGGCCAGCGTGGTCTTTCCCGCGTCCACGTGGGCCAGGATCCCAACGGTCACGTTCTGCATAAGTGACATGTCCTTTAACACGTTTTTGGCTATTTTACCATACGGCCGGCCAAATAGCAAAGAAAAACGCCGCGCCGTTGCGCAAAGCGCCGGGATATGGTACAATGCCCCCAAAGAGAAAGGAGCGGATCACCATGTTCTCAAAAATCGGATTGATCGGCACCGGCACCATGGGCGGCGCCGTGGCGGAAATCGTATCGGCGTCGGCGCCGGAGGGGCAGCTGTACCTGTCCAACCGGACGCAGGCGAAGGCGGCGGCGCTGGCTGCGAAGCTGCCCTCCGCCCAGGTAAGCACCAACGGTGAGATCGCCAGCCGGTGTGACCTCATCTTCCTGGCCGTCAAGCCCCAGATGATGCCCGGCGTGCTCTCGGAGATCGCTCCGGTGCTGGCGGCCCGGCAGGACCACTTCGTGCTGGTGACTATGGCCGCCGGCCTCACCGTGGAGGCAATCCGGGCCATGGCCGGCGGCGACTGGCCCGTGATCCGCATGATGCCCAACACCCCCATCGCCGTGGGCGCCGGGGCGGTGCAGTATTGCGGAGCGGGCGTGACGGAGGCCGAGCTGGCCGCCTTTGCCGCCCTGCTCTCCGCCGCGGGAACGGTGGACCCCCTGCCGGAAGGACTCATGGACGCGGCCTCCGCCCTGTCCGGCTGCGGCCCCGCTTTCGTGGACCTCTTCCTGGAAGCCCTGGCCGACGGCGGCGTGGCCTGCGGCTTGCCCCGGCCCAAGGCCATGGCCTACGCCGCTCAGATGGTGGAGGGCGCGGCCAGAATGGCCCGCCTTTCCGGCGACCATCCCGGCGCGCTGAAGGACGCCGTCTGCTCCCCGGCGGGCAGCACCATCCAGGGCGTCCGCACCCTGGAGCGGGGCGCCTTCCGGGGCACCGTCATGGACGCGGTGATCGCCGCCTGGGAGAAGAACCGGGAGCTGGGCCGGGCCGAATAAAAAATATAAAAATATAATGCGAGGGCGGGAGCTTTGGCTCCCGCCCTCGTGCCTTGTCAAAAAAGCCTCGCAGAGTTCGCGCCGCGCACGGCGCGAAGCTATTTAATCGTATTTTGCCGCGGCGTGTACGTGGCAAAATACACCTATCAGACTACGAAGTGTGCGAATTGTCCGCCATTAGCGGACAATGAGTGCGCGCAGTAGGCTGCAAGCCTTTTGTCAAAAAACGGCAAGGCCGTTTTTTGACAGTCTCAGGGGCGGGAGCTTTGGCTCCCGCCCTCGTGGCTTGTGTCCGATCATTCTTCTGAATGCCCCGCCCGGTGCGCCGCCGGTGGTGAGGCGCGTTTCCGCGCCCTCTCATTCGCTGACCACGCCGTCCTTGATCCGCAGGATCCGGTCGGCGTAGTCAGCCATGGCCGCGTCATGGGTGACCATGATAATGGTCTGGCGGTATTCATCACAGGCAAAGCGCAGCAGCTCCGCGACCCGCTGGGAATTTTCCGCGTCCAGGTTGCCGGTGGGCTCGTCCGCCAGGATCACGGCCGGCCTTGTCACCAGCGCGCGGGCCAGCGACACCCGCTGCTGCTCGCCGCCGGACAGCTCGTGGGGAAACCGGTCCCGGCACGGGAGGATGCCCAGGCGGCTGAGCAGCTCCTCCGTTTTCGCCCTGTCCTCCGCCGCCCCGTCCAGGCGGATGGGGAAGATCACGTTTTCCCAGGCCGTGTACTCCGGGAACAGGTTGTAGTCCTGATGGACGAAGCCGATGCGCCGCCTCCGGAACCGGGCGACCTCCGCCTCCGGCAGGCGGCTGACGCAATGGCCCTCGATAATCAGCTCCCCTGTGTCCGACTTATCCAGCGTCCCCAGAATCCGCAGCAGGGTGCTCTTGCCGGAGCCGCTGCGGCCGATGATGGCCGTGAACTCCCCCGGCATGAAGCGGAGGCTGGTGCTCTTGAGCGCATACACCGGGCTCTCTCCCGGATACGTTCTGGAGACCTCCCCGGCCTCCAATACGGGCTTGATCTCAGTCATTGTTCTTATCTCCTTTCCCCGTCTTTCCGTAGGCAAGCGCGGTCAGCAGCACGGCCAGGGTCAGCGGGATCAGCAGCCAGAGCCAGCTCCGCGTTTCCAGGGTATTCATGAGGGCATAGAGCCCGCGGCTGTCGAACTCCTTCTCTGCGAAGCCTCCATAGTATAGTGTTCGTCCGAGGATCTTGGAATACATGCTAAATCCACTGTCCGGATCCAGCTGCTTCCAAATCAGATAGTACCGCGCGGCCAGGGCCAGAGGCAGTGCGGCGAGGCACCACAGCGATTCCCGGAGCGCTTCTCTCCGTTTCTCCCGCGCAAAGGTCTTCTCCTCTGCGCCCAGCTTGCGCAGCAGGTCCCGCTTGTCCTTCAGCCGCAGGTCCCGCTCCGCCGACACCGAGAAGGCCATAAAGAGAAACAGGATCAGCAGCGAAAGGGAGAAGAAACCGTATGTGATGCCGGTGCGGAGATAGGCTTCTTCAATGTCCTTAAGCATTTCCGCATTGCTCGTATAGTTGATCCCATAGCGGACGCACAGCTCCGCCAGGGCCTTGGCCGTGTTTTCCTTGTCCGAGAGGGCGTCGAACGTGGTGACGAACGTATTCCACTGCCCGGCGGCGCCGTCCAGGGCCTGCAGCCTGGCTCCAAAGGCGGGGGACCCGTACAAGGTCGCTCCGTCGGCGTAAAACTCCTCCGCAAGAGCGGCCACGGTCACGGAAAGCTCGCCGTTGACGCCGGGCAGGTACAGCGTATCGCCGCTCTTCAATCCGGTGATTTCCAGAAAGTCGCGGCCTGCCGCCAGCACCACCGCGTCTCCTTCCAGATACGCATCGTAATAGGGACCGTCCTGTTTGAGGCCGTTGTTTTTCCAGACTGCCTCGGCGTTTTCGCGGACGGTGACGTAGAATACGGATAGATCGACCTGCTCCAATAACGGGTCAACGGCGGGATTCTCCCTGTTGAAGCTGCCGAAGTACATTTCAGCCCTGGTTTCCAGAAACTGCCGGTAGGCCTCGTTGCCCTCCTTCCCGTCCCAGGTTACAGCCCGGAATCTGTCGTTGAGGATCCGGGTAAAGGAGGCGACGCCGGGCTTTTCCGCCAGCTCCGCGAAGAAGGCTTCCGGGATCGTATTTCGCAGGAACGGAGCCGTGATCGTCTCTTCGACCCGCTGTGTTTTCGCAGGGCCGTCGGGAACCTTATAGGTCTGTCTCACCGTCGTCATACGGGAACCGGAGAAGGGAGTGACGTGTAAATGGTAGGGCTTTGCCGCGCCGGAGATCACGTCAAAGCTGTACACCAGCACGGCGCAGACCAGCACGGCGGCCAGCCGCCGCAAAACGGTGGTCAGCGGGTGGCTGATCCGCTCCCGCTTCAGGGTCTCCCTGTAGCCGGGGGCGGGGGATCGCTTCCCCGTGGCTCTCCGCCGGATGGCGGCAGCGGCCGATTTCGACAGCCCCCGCCGCTTTTCGCTGATCCCTCTGCCGGAGAAAATCAGCAGCGCCGCCAGCAGCGAGACGCCAAAGGTCGCTGCGATGCAGCCGATGATGCGCAGCAGCGTCTCCCAGGAGAAGACGTAGAACCAGGCCGAGCCGCCCAGCCGCGTCATGGCGAAAACCGCCGCCAGGCTCACGGCGTAGGCCGCGGCGATGCCCGTGAACACCGCCGGCAGCACGCCCAGCGCGCACTCGTAGGACGCCATTTTCCAGACCTCCGCCGTCGACGCGCCGATCTCCCGCAGCCGCAGGAAAAAGCGCTTCCTCTTGGTCAGATAGGAGGCCATCAGATAGGTGATCAGGCTGATGCAGAGGATCAGCAGCACGGCGATCATGTTGCGGTAGAGGGTGGGATCGCCCCAGAAGGGGTTGTAATACGCCGCCTCGTTGGCCAGCAGAGATCCGTCGGCGTCCGTTTCCTCCATACCGGCGATCAGCTCCGAGGCAAAGCGCCACACGCTGTGGCCCGTGTATTCCGGCTTCAGCATGCCGAAGTCGTAGGCCGATTTATCCATGGTCAGCGCGTCGTAAGCTTCCTTGCTGATCAAGGCACCCGGCAGGCTGCTGCCGCCGTCCCATCTGGCCGTATACCGCTCCAGCGTGCCGCAGAGGGTGAAGGTGACACGGTTCAGGACCAGGATCGTCTCCTCTCCCTCCCCCTGGGACGGTTGAGCGGGCTGGATCACAGGCTCCGCCACGTAGAAGCTCACCTCCTGCCCCAGCTCGTAGCTCAAGCCCAGCTGCTGCAGGGCGCCCAGCTCCATGGCGATCTCTCCCGGCGCCTGGGGAATACGGCCCTCGTAAAGGCCGATCTCGTTTCTCTCGGCAAACGCTTGGCTCAGCGAGCCGATCCGGACCGGCGTCTGCCGGTGATTTTCACTCTCCGGGACCTCGATCCGATCCTCCGGCTCAGCGGGCTCCGTCTCCACCGGCTCGCCGCCGATGTCGACCTCCGGCGCCAGGTCGCGGAGCCTTTGGATATAGCCGCCTACGTAGATGCTGTCCCAGTCCAGATAGGGGCTGTCCGGATGGCTGCCGGCCTCCGTCCGGAACAGCCAGCGGCCGTAGTGCTGATAATTGTTCTGCATGACGTAGGCGTTGATGTTGTCCTGAAACAGCAGGACGAAGGCCGTGAGAAATACGGCCAGCCCCATCATGAAGCGGAGCCGGAGCACCTCCTTCTTCCGCCTCTTGAGTCCTCTTCGAAAGAGGCTCCATCCTCGATCTCTCATGTGCCGGATCACCTCCTGCCAAGCAGTATAGCAGGCCAACCTTACAGGAAGCTTACACCGTCTCCTTCTTTTTCAGCCGGTCCAGCGGGAAAATTGCGGTCATGACCGTGTCCCCCCGGTCGGACGACGCGGCAAGGGTGCCGAAATGGGCCCGGACGATCTCCCCTGCGATGGCCGTTCCCAGTCCGCTTGAGGTGCCGTCCTCGTGTCCCGCCGCATACCGTTCCAGCTGCGGCAGGCTGCCGCCCCGGTTCCTGACCTCCACGCGCAGCTCATCGTCTCTCCTGAAAAGCCGTATCCGGCACGTCCCATCCTCTCCGTGGCGGAGCGCGTTGGCCGCCAGGTTGCGGAAGGCCTCCCACAGCCGCTCCCGGTCGCCCAGAAGCACCGCCTCACGGTTTCCCGTCACGGAAACGCCGGGCATCTCCTCCGCCAGCTCCGCCAGCAGCGCCGCCAGATCCACCTCTTTGCGAACGATCCGTACCTTTCCTGCCCGCAGCCGCGCCAGGGTCAGCAGCTCCCCGATATAGCGCTGCATGTTCTCCGCGGCGTCTCTCATGCGGCTGAAGCGCTCCTGGGTCATCCCGTTCTTCTCCGCCAGATCCAGGGTCAGCAGGATGCCGGAGGCCGGCGTTTTCAGCTCGTGGGCGATGTTTTCCACACGGCGCCGCTGTTCGTCCTCCCGCTGTGCTGTCTTTTCCCGCAGGTCTGCATAGGCCGCCAGGGCCTTTGCCAGCAGGACTTCCTCCCTGTTTTCCGGGAGAAAGACGCGCTCTCCGGCCAGAGCGCTCTCCACCCGCCGCGCAAGCGACGCCTGCCGGGTGCGCTCAGTCCTTCTCACAAGCAGCAGCAGGACCGGCGGCAGCAAGGCCAGCAGGAGCATCACGGCCAGCCAGCCCCAGCCGAATATTCTCTGATCGAGAAAGGCAAAGAAGCGGCCGGTCAGGCCCAGCGCCTGCGCCGCTTCCGCTCCGTCCCCTCTGCGGCCGGACAAAAGAGCCTCCGCCATCAGCCCGGCGGCCTCCGGATCGGCCTCATACACCGCGCCGATGGCGTATTTTGCCTGCTCTGTCACCAGTTCCCTGGTCAACGCGCCGGCCAAAAGACAGAGCAGGGACGCCGCCAGCGCCAGGATCAGCATGCCGGTTTGTCCACTGCGTTTCATTTCTGATTCCCTCCCATGCGACAGGGCAGCCGCCAGCGGTAGCCGGTGCCGCGAACGGTTTCGATGTAATCCTCCCCCTGAAAGCGCCCCAGCTCTTTTCTCAGCCGAGACACCAGGACCGAGAGGGTGTTCTCATCCACATAGTTCTCCTCCCGGTCCCAGAGCTGGTACAGCAGGTATTCTCTCGTCAGCAGCCGCCCCCGGCTCTCCAGCAGCAGCCGCAGGAGCCTGCGCTCCATGGAGCGCAGATGCAGCTCCTCCGTCCTGAGCCGGATATGCTCGTCCGGAAAGCTGTAGGTGACGTCGCCGCTTGTCAGCTCATAATGCGCCGGCAGCACCCGCCGCAGGTTGGCGTCCGCCCTGGCCAGCAGTTCACCGGCACGGAACGGCTTGACGATATAGTCGTCCGCACCGGCCCGCAGCCCTGTGATGATGCTGTCCTCGCCGTCAAGGGCGGTCAGGATCATGATGGGCATGCTGCTCTCTTCCCGTTTCTTCCGAACGAAATCGATGCCGGAGCCGTCCGGCAGCATCACGTCCACCAGCCAGAGATCCGCCTCATCCAGGGCGTCGGCCTCCCGAAGGCTCGCCGCCGCGGCGACCTCATAGCCCTCGGCGGAAAACAGCTCGCGCAGGCTGTCCCTCAGGTTCCTGTCGTCTTCAATGATCGCGATCTTCATCTCATATACTCCCGTATGCAAGGGCGCGGCGTCCGTTTTTTTCCGACTGCCGCCGCGCGAGATCCGAAACTGCCTACGTATCATTTTACAGGGATTCGAGGAAAAAGCAACGGTAATTATCTGCACGCCATCCGGCCGAGAAGGCCGGCGGCAGCAGATCCGCCCTTGCGGTTTTGGCGCCGTGCCATTATAATGAAAACGTTGAGGGCCTGCGCTATGCAGAAAAAAGGAGAGAAGCGCCATGGACACCTATTGGGACCTGTCGGGTACCATCCGGGATTATGACTTTACGAAGCGCTCCACGGTGAATCTGAAACGGCTCACGGACTCTGCCCGGTTTCGGGAGGAGGACTCGGAGACGATCTTCCGGTATCTGAGAGATCAGATGGAGGTGGTCCCCTTCGGGGATTATCTGAAGCGATATCTCTATGAAAGGTGTGGGATGGAGGAGCCGTTCCGAGAGATCCCGGAGGACGTGTATATCGGCCTGATTGCCGACAGCTTTGCCATGAACCGCGCGCCCCGCTCCTTTGCGCCGGTCACGTCAAAATGGAGGAATATCATCAAACGGTGGCTCCGCAGCATGTCGGTCCACCGCTCCACCGTGTTTCTGCTGGGCTTCGGGCTGAATATGACCGACGGGGACGTGTCCATGTTTCTGAAGAAGGTCCTGAAGGAGCAGGACTTTGACTTTAACGACCCGGATGAGACGGCCTTCTGGTACTGCTATCACAACGCGCTCCCCTATGCCGAGGCTGTCAGCCTGCAAAACGGGGATGATGCGGGGGAACCGGAAACCGAGATCGCGCCGGGCTTCTGGCAGTCGGTGGGCGACCGGCTGCCGGTCTATCTCACCAATCCTGTGATGCTGCGTGCGTATCTGCGCCGGCTTCGGGATCGGCAGCAGGACCGGACGGACAGGCTCTCCGGTGAGTTTGCCCGACTCTATGAAAAGGCAGTCCCCGCTGCCAGAAGAATACTGGCAGGAGCGGGTGAGCTTGTCAGCGCCGAAAGGGGATCCTCCGGCGCCTGCGATATCGAAAGAGTGCTGTACAGCGGCATCCGGCGGGGGGCGGGCCACAATCTGGAGCCCGCCGGAAGGTCTATGCTGTCGGCCCTGTTCAGCAGGAAGCGACTGGACCGGCAGCATCTGGGGCGATTGCTCAACGGACAGGCGCAGCCGGACCGCTTCGACCTGCTGACGCTGCTGTTTTTGATCCACTCGGCGTCCGGCGGGGAGAAGATCGCCCCCAGGGAGCGCTTCGGGCGGTTTATCGACGAGGCCAACGCCCTGCTGCGGCGATGCGATCTGTGGGAGCTGTATCCGGTGAATCCCTACGAGGGCTTTTTGCTGATGTGTCTTCTGACGGATGACCCGATCTGTGTATTCAATGACGTATGGGAGATGTCGTATGAAGTGTGAACAGCTTTGGCCGGGGATCACCCTGGGGGAGGAGATCGGGTTTGGATCGTACGGAACGGTCTATCGCGCCTGCCTGGATGGAAAGGAATACGCGCTGAAAAAGATTTGCATCCCCGGAGATGCGGAGGAAGGGGAGACCTGGAAGCAGCTCGCCAAGGACGACCCTGACAGGAAAGCGTGGGCAAAAAAGAGAACAGAGGAGCTGCTGGACGAGGTGCGGATCCTGCAGAGGTTCCGGGATGATCCCCATATCGTGTCCGTCATGGACCACCGGGTCCGGGAGACGGAGGAGGGATACGAGCTGTATCTTCTCATGGAGATGCTGGAGCCGTTTTCCGAATACGCGGCGACCCACCGGCTGGGAGAGGCGGAGGCTGTCAGGCTGGGACTGGACCTGTGCAGTGCGCTGGAGAGGTGCGAAAGGGAGAAGATCGTCCACCGTGACGTAAAGCCCGACAACATTCTGGTGACGAAGGAAGGGGCCTTCAAGCTCTGCGATTTCGGCGAGGCCAAGGACCTGGAGAGGACCGTGTCTGTCCATTCTGTCAGAGGTACCTTTTCCTATATGGCACCGGAGGTCTACCACGGCAAGCGGTATGACCGGCGGGCCGACATCTACGAGCTGGGACTGATCCTGTACCGGCTGATGAACGGCGGCAAGGAGCCGTTTCTCGACCCATCGGAGCGTATCGTCTCCCCGAAGGAGCGGGAGGAAGCGCTGAACCGCCGGATGAACGGGGAGGCCATTCCCGCACCGGCTGACGCGTCGCCGGGCCTGGCGGAGATCCTGCTGAAGGCCTGTGCCTATTACCCGGAGAAGCGATACGACAGCGCCTCCGCCCTGAAGGCGGACCTGGCCCGT
>DGHJ01000136.1:226-17678 GCA_002392625.1 Oscillospiraceae bacterium UBA3851 | reverse complement strand
TCCTGGGCCTCGGTGCCGCCGGCGCCGGCGTGGAAGGTGAGGATGGCGTTATTGCCGTCGTACTCCCCGCTGAGGAGGGCCGCCAGACGCCGCTCGCTGATCTCCTTTTCCAGGGTGCTGTAGCCCTCGGTCACCTCGTCCAGCAGGGAGGCGTCGTCCTCCTCCTGGCCCAGCTCGCACATGGTCAGGCAATCCTCCCAATCGGCCACCAGCCGGTCGTGCTTCTTGATTTTGTTCTCCAGCCGCTTGATCTGCTGGGATACCTTCTGGCTCCGGTCCAGGTCGTTCCAGAAGCCGTCCTGCTCCATCTCGTTTTTCAGGGCGGTCAGCTCCTCGCGGGCCTTGGGGATGCCCAGTGCGCGCTCCAGCTCGCCCAGGGTGTCCTCCAGAGCCAGGAGCTTCTGCTTATAATCGTCGTATTCAATGACTGCCATATCGGTGGTCTCCTGTTCTTCAAAAGTTCTTTATCCTATATATTATATCCGAAATCGGGCGCCATGTAAAGGCCATTCACCCGTTTTCCGGCGCTTTTTGCTGCCGTATCATCTCCCGCAGGACGCCGGCTGTCAGCGGGATGGTCAGCAAAAAGGCGCACACGTCGCAAATGGGCTGGGCCAGCTGGATGCCCAGAGGCCCCAGGAATTGTGGCAGGATCAGCACTGCGGGGATGAAGAACAGCCCCTGCCGGGCCACCGCCAGGACGGACGCCTGGGCCACCTTGTTGATGGTCTGGGTCATCATACTGGAGATCATGTTGAAGCCGCAAAGGAAGAAGGTGCAGCACTGGGCTCGCATGGCCACCTTTCCGAAATCGATGACGTCCGGGTCATCCCGGAACACGGCGATGATCTGGGGCGCGAAGACGAAGATCACCGCCCCGGCCAAGGCCAGAAACACCGTGGACCAGCGGACGCAGAACCAGTAGCCCTTCAGCACCCGGTCGAATTTCCTGGCGCCGTGGTTGAAGCCGCACACCGGCTGGAAGCCCTGGCCGAAGCCGATGAGGGCGGAGTTGGCCATCATCATGGCCCGCTGCACCACGCTCATGGCGGCGATGGCGGCGTCGCCGTAGACGCCGGCGGCTCTGTTCAGGCAGATGGTGGCCACGGACATGAGGCCCTGGCGGCACAGGGAAGGCAGGCCGCCCTTGCAGATCATGATGAACCACCGCCAGCCGAACTGCACGTTCTTGAGCCGGATGGACAGGTTGCCGCCCCGCGTACACATGATGAGCAGCAGGCAGAATGAGGTGAACTGGCTGATGATGGTGGCCAGGGCCGCGCCGGAGATGCCCATGTGGAACACGAACATCAGCAGGGGGTCCAGCCCCACGTTCAGCACCGCGCCGATGACGATGCCCACCATGCCGTAGGCCGCGCTGCCCTGGAAGCGGAGTTGGTTGTTCAGCACGAAGGAGGCGGTGATCCACGGCGCGCCGATGAGGATAATGCGCAGATAGTCCCTGGCGTAGGGCAAAATCGTCTCGGTGGAGCCCAGCAGCCGGGCCAGGGGGTCGAGAAAGATCTCGCCCAGGGTCAATATCACGCCGCCGGCCAGCAGGGCGTACACCACGCCGGTGGCGGCCATCCTGGCGGCGTTCTCCGTGTTCTGCCGCCCCAGCTCCATGGAGATAAAGTTGCCGCTGCCGTGGCCGAAGAAGAAGCCCGTGGCCTGGAAAACGGCCATCAGGGAGAAGGCCACGCCCACGGCGCCGGTGGCGCTGTTGCTGTGGAGCTGGCCCACGAAGAAGGTGTCCACCATGTTGTAGGCGGCGGTGATCATCATGGAAATGATGGTGGGCACCGCCAGGCGGCAGACAAGGCTGCCCACCGGGGCCGTGGTCATGCGGATATACTTTTCGTGCTGCTGATCGTTCATGGGGCCATCTCCGTTTCTTTTTTTACGCAACGGGGCTATCTTACCACACTCCGCCGGGCAAATCAAGGGCGATCCGACCGTTGACAAATGGGGGCAGATCCGACCGTTGACAAATGGGGGCTTTGCTTTATAATGGCAATATGATGAAGCAAACGAGGAGGTCACCGCACTATGAATGAGATATTTGTCACCGGGCACCGGAACCCGGATACCGACTCCATCGTGGCCGCCATGTCCTACACCGCGCTGCGCCACGCCTTGGGCGAGCATGAGTACGTGGCCGCCCGGCTGGGCGACGTGAACGACGAGACCCGCCGCATCCTGGACCGCTTTGGCCTGGAGCCGCCCCGGCTCATCCAGTCCATGCGCACCCAGGTGATGGACCTGGACTTCGACACGCCGCCGGTGATGGATCAGTCCGTGACAATGGACCGGGCCTGGAACGCCATGCGGGAGAACCGGATCTCGGTGCTCCCCGTGGGCAACGAGGATGGTACGCTGTACGGCCTGCTGTCCGCCGGGGACATTGCCACCTACAACATGGAGACCATCAACGATCCCACCGTGGACCGGCTGCCCATTTTCAACCTGCTCAGCGTGCTGGAGGGCCGCCTTCTCAACGAGAGCGGCGCCATGGCCGAGACTGTCAGCGGCCAGGTGATTATCGCCCTGCCCCAGAGCTGCGAGAACCTGCTGTTCAACACCAGGGACAGCATCGTGCTGTGCGGCAACCAGCCGGACATGATCCGCCGGGCGCTGGAGATCGGCGTGTCCTGCCTGATCCTGTGCCAGACGGACGTGGACCCCGCCTGGCTGGAGGGCGCCGGGGACACCTGCGTCATCTCCACCCCCTTTGAGGCCAGTCGGGTGGCCCGGCTCATCTACCAGGCCATCCCTATCTCACGGCCCTGCCACACCCACGACCTGACCACCTTCCACCTGACCGATTACATTGACGACGTACGCGAGGTGGTGCTGAAGAGCCGCTACCGGGCCTACCCGGTGCTGGACGAGAACGAGCGCGTGGTGGGCACGCTGTCCCGCTTCCACCTGCTGAAGCCCCGCCGCAAGCGGGTGGTGCTGGTGGACCACAACGAGCTGGCCCAGACCGTACCCGGCCTGGAGCAGGCGGAGGTGCTGGCCATCATCGACCACCACCGCCTGGCGGATATCCAGACCACCCAGCCCGTCCACGTGCGCAACGAGCCGGTGGGCAGCACCAACACCATCATCGCCACCATGTTCCAGGAGCACGGCGTGCTGCCCTCGCCCAAGCTGGCGGGGCTGATGGCGGCGGCCATTCTGTCCGACACCGTCATGTTCAAGTCCCCCACCTGCACCAAGCGGGATATCTCCATGGCCGAGCGGCTGGCCCGCATGGCCAACGTGGCCCTGAAGGATCTGGGACGGGACCTGTTCTCCGCCGATACCGACAGCAAGTCGGCCCAGGAGCTGCTGGTCAGCGACTTCAAGCAGTTCCACATCGCCGACCACAACCTGGGCGTGGGGCAGATCACCTGCATGGACTCCGCCCGCATGCTGGACCGCCGGGACGAGTTCCTGGCCGTCATGGCCGAGATGCAGCGCCAGCGCGGCTACGACATGGTGATCGTCATGTTTACCGACGTGCTGCTGGAGGGCACAAGGCTGCTGTTCGTGGGCAGCGAGGACGTGATCCGCAATGCCTTTGCCGTGGAGCCAAAGGACAACACCGTGTTCCTGCCCGGCGTCATGTCCCGGAAAAAGCAGGTCATTCCCATGCTCACCGCCCTGTGGGGCTGATGGAGCCGACAAAAACGAGAAAAGGTTCCCCCGGCTGTTCGCAGCCGGGGGAACCTTTTTAAGCGGTTGGCCGCCATTTTACAGGAGGCAGTTTACCAGGCGTAGCTGCGCTTGCCGGCTACCACCTGAGCGGCGTAGGTGGCGTCCTTGGCGTCGAACGCACCGTCGCCGGTGCCGTCCATCACCAGCTTCTGCAGAGCGGTCAGCGTCCGCTTGCCGGCAATGGCCTGGGCCGCAAAGGTGGCGTCCTTAGATTCCTGCTTGCCGTCCAGGTTGGCGTCGCCCTTGATGGCGATCACGACCGTCACGTCGGCGTCCGTCACGGTGACGGTGAACTGATGCGCGCCGTCCACCTCGGTGCACGCCAGCACCTCGTAGACGTCATTGCCCTTGTCAATGGCCACCAGACAGGCGTTGGCGCAGGTCACGGTGAAGGCCACCTCGCCGCTGTACAACTGCTCAGCGTCGATGCTGGTCGTCGCGCTGCCATCGGTCCTGTTGTCCACAATGATGCGGTAACCCTCGGCCGGAGCGGTGCAGACCACGTCGGCACGGTCGCGGATACGGATGCGGGGGAAGTACTGGGTGTCATCCCAGGTGTCATCATAGGAGGCAAGACCCGTGGCGCTGACGGTGGCGCCGACGACACAGTTCTCCACCTCATAGCCGGTGGTGATGTAACCGTCGATGAACACGCGGGCCAGGTTGCCCTCGGCATCCTTGACCATGATGGTCTGGATCAGGCCGTTGGCCTCCTCGACGCTCTCTACGGTGCCCTTGACGGTGACCAGTTTGCCCTCGGCGCTGCGGTCGTTCAGCTCGGATGCGGTGATCTCGGTGGGTTCCACGGAGCCCTCGCCGATGACGTCGATGGTCTTCACCTGCAGCTCAGGCTCGCCCTGGTAGAAGTCGGTGTGGCCTACGATACGGACCTTGTCGCCGATCTTGTACTCGCCGGAGACGGGGAAGCAGCAGATGCCGCCGGTCTCATCCTGCACGTAGATGCAGTCGAAGAAAGCGGTGTCCTTGTTGTAGCCGGAGGCGTTGGAGGTGACCACACCCTCGATGGTGAAGCGGTAGCCGGTGTCATTCACCACAGAGGCGGCGCGGACCTGGGCGATCGGCGTGACCTGGCCCTCGGTCTCGCGGTCCAGGATATCCAGCTCCACGTTGGCGGTAAAGGTGTACTCCTTGCCGTCCAGCTCCACGATGGCCGTCACGGTGACGGTGGTGAGCTTGGCGGTGTCGAAGGTGTGGACGAAGTTGACGCCCAGGGTGCCGCCGGCGGGAATGGTGTAGGTGTTGGTGTCGGTGCCGATGACCTCACCGCCGCCCACCGTGTAGACCAGGCTCTTGACGGTGGCAGCGGTCGCCTCATTGTTGTAGAGGGTGGTGACCAGGGTGGTCTCCTCGTCCTTGTAGACCTCGTCGGCATTGGCCTTGATGTCGGTGATGCCCAGCTTCATGGCGTTGCCCACCCACACGGGAGCGGTAACGGCCAGGTCGCCGTCCTTCTGGGTCACGCGGACGAAGTAGTAGCTGTACTCGCTGTCCAGCTCCGCAGACAGCTGGCCGGAAGCCAGCTCGGTGGCGTCATCCCAGGTGTAGGCAGTCTTGCCGCCGTCCACCACCAGCTCCACCTTGCTGACGGAGTCACTGGCGTCGGGATCGTAGAGGGTGACCACCACGTTCAGCTTTTCGGGCGCGTTATCATCGGTGAAAACAGTGCCCATGGGCTCATCGTTGACGGTGTAGTTGATCTGGAGGTTCTTGTCCTCGGTGGCGTAGACCCGCAGGGCGCGGATGGCGTCGTAGATGCCCTGCTCGCTGAAGTCGTTGGTCAGGATGACGTCGCGGGCGTCGTTGGCGTTGCCCCAGCGGCCCTTGTGGTTATCCTGGTTGTTGGTGGGGGCCACGTGCCAGCCCTTGTCCAGCGCGATGATGTACTGCTCGTAGCTGGGATAGTAGCCGCCGGCGCCGATCTGGCCCTCGCCGTTGCCCACCTCCACCAGGAACATGTGGGCGTCGGTCTCATCATCCCGGTAGGAGAAGTCGGTGAAGTTGCCGAAGGTGCTGCCGGGGTGGTTGAACTGGTTGATGGAGTCGCCCTTGTTGATGGTCTCGTAGTAGAGCTTCATGCCCGCGTCGCCGGTCTTGTTGTTCAGCTCGGCGTTGTTGCGGGAGACCAGACCGTCGGAATCGAAGGTATTGATGTGGCCGGGACCGCCGGACCAGGTCATCTCAAAGCCGGCCAGGGCGATGAGGCCCTCGTGGCCCTCGTTGAAGGCGGCGGCCTTGTTCTTGTACTCCTCCCACAGAGCGCGGCTGGCGTCAGTCATCAGGGACTTGTCGTTCAGAGCGTCGGCGGGGTTGGAGGCGCTGGTGGTATCGAAGTAGTTGGAGTGGTCGGTGAAGGCCACGAACTGGACGTTGGCGCTCTCCGGCAGGGAGGCGATGTACTCCAGCGCGGTATCCAGGGTACCGGAACCGTCGGAATAGGTGGTGTGGGAGTGGAGCTGGCCGAAGTACAGCTGATACTCCGCGATGCCCACGGTGAAGTTCCAGGTCTTCTCGGCCTTCACGCCGTCGGCGCGCACCGCGGAGACAGCCACGGTGACGCGGCCGTCCGCCATGTCGGTGGCGGGGGTATAGGACAGGACGCCATTTTCAAATGTGGCGGCCACGGTCTCGCCGTTGACGGTCATGGTGAAGGTGGGGTTCTCGCCCACGTTGCCCACCTTGACGGAGATGGTGGGACGCTTGTTCTCGCGGGTCTGGCTGTTGGGAGCGGGCGTCAGGTCGGTGAAGAAGGGCTCGTCAATGATGGCGACGGTCTTCTCGCCGGTATAGCTGATGCCGTAGCTGTTGGTCACAGACACCTGGATGGCGAAGGACGTCAGAGTCTCATCGCCGTCGATGTCAGCGGCGGGGATGGTGAAGCTGTAGCTCTTGCCGTCGGAGGAGACGGTGCAGTTCTCCAGCGCCACGGTGCCGGTGCGGTTGCCGGCGGTGTAGGTGATGGTGATGGAGTTGATGGAGGGGGCCAGATCATCCAGGCTGAAGGAGACCAGGTAGTCCTGCTCCACGTAGCGGCTGTCCTCGCAGTCGAAGACGACGGAGGGAGCCTGCACCACGTTCTCATAGACCACGGTATCGTCCGTGACCTTGTAGAAGTTGAAGCGGAAGATGTCCTGATCGGAGGTCTTGAAGGTCCAGCCGGAGAACACGGAGCTGTAGTACTCGATGCACACCGGGGAGCCCTTGTAGTTGGCGTCCTTGTTGTAGATGACGTAGCCGTCGTTGTTGGCCACCAGGAACCACTTGGCGTTTTCGGGGATGGTGCCGTCCTCGTTCTTCTCCACGAAGAGCATCTCCTCGGAGGCGTTGGTGGCCAGATACTTGCCGTTTACCTCGAAGGTGTAGTAGCGGCCCATGGAGCCGACGGTGAAGGCATAGGCGCCGTTGCCGGGCTTGGCCAGGCTGCCCTCGATGGTGGTGGGGATGGCGTCCAGCGCGTAGTTGGCCTCCTTGAACAGGCCCAGAGAGGCGCCTGCGTTGGCGTTGTAGGCCACGTACTGCTCGCCGGGGGTCAGCACGCCGTCCCACTCGCCGTCGTCATAGGCGGCCACGGCGTCGTCCGGGTTGACCAGATAGAACTGGAGGGCGAACTCGTCCTCGGTGAACTTGTTATGGGTGTTGGCAATGAAGAAGCCGGAGAACATCTCGATGCCGCCCTTGGTGAAGGCCTCGATATGGGCCGGACCGGTGGAGCTGATGGCGCTGGTGCCGGAGACGGTGGGGCTGCTGAAGTAGAAGCAGTTGGCCGTCTTGGCGGGCGTCAGCGTCCAGGTGTTGTCGCCGTTGGTCGAATAGGACGCGTAGTCCACGGTCAGCTCGGCGTACTTGTCGCTGGGCCACACGGTGATGCTGTGGGCCTCGTTGTTGTTGGAGACGAAGGTGTAGGTGCCGTTGTCGTTGACCTGCACCTTCCACACGAAGTCGCTGGTAAACTGGGCCACCTTGCCGTTTTCGTCGATGGTGCAGGGGTTGGCCTTCAGGTACCAGTCGCCGTTTTCCTTGGTGCTGATGGCGGTTTTGTGGCCGGGGCTGTAGATGGCCACGGTGGTACCGTCGGTCAGCTGGGTCAGGCTGGTGACCAGATCGCCGGTGACCTGGGTCGCCGGGGTCTCGGCCGGGGTGCCCTGCTTGTAGAAGTTGATGCCGTAGTCGGCTGCGGTGGGGCTACTGGTGCCATACAAGGTGAAGCCCTTATAGTACTCCATGTACATCTTGCCGTAGTTGTTGGACAAATCGTCAAGACGCAGATAGTAGTGGAAGTCCGTGGCGTCGGGACCGGTGGGCGTCCAGCTGGTGCTGGTGGCGCCGGTGACGACCAGATTGGTGTAGCTGCCGCTGACCACGCCGCCCAGGGTGTAGTCGCCCTGGGTGAAGGTGTAGGTGCCGTCGTCGTTGACGGTGACCGTCCACACCACGGTGCTGTCCTCAGTGGTGATGACGCCGTTCACCGGGGTCAGAGCCACGCCGGTGATCTTGTGGCTGGCGATGGTGTTGCCCACGCCCATGCCGCTGTTGGCGTTGTAGAGGATGACCTTGTCGCCGGTGGCCAGGGTGGAGGCCAGGCCGTAGTCGTTCTCGGTCATCGCCGGGGCCTCGGTGGTGTAGGTGAAGGTGGCGGTGGCGCTCTCCTTCTCGCCCAGGACGGCCTTGACGGTCAGGGTCACGTCGGCGTTAACGGTGTAGGTGGGGCCCTCGGTCCAGGTGGTGCCGCCGTCGGTGCTGATCATGATGACGGCGCCTGCGGTGGCGGTGGAGAAGGTCACCACGGTGCCCGCGGTCACCGTGCCGCCGGCCACGCTGGCAGTGGGGGTGCGCACGGCGGCGTCCGTCACCTCGATCTCGCTGATCATGGTGTTGCGAAGCTGCAGGGTGGAGTTGAAGATGCCCACCGCGCCGTTGAAGGTGATCACGTCGCCGGCGATCAGCTCAGTGGGGCCCAGCACGGCCTTGTAGATCTGGATGGTGGCGCCGGTAGCGTCCTTCACCGTGATGTTGGTGCCGTCCACGGCGGTGACCTCCAGACCGGTCAGCTTCACGTAGGTGCACACGTCGGCGGTGGTCAGGGCGCCGATGGTGGTCTCGTTGGCGGTGAGGGTCAGGCCGGTGCCCTCCTCATAGATCTGACCCGCCAGCTCCGGCAGGCCCCTGTACTCGGCCCGCTTGCCGGTGAAGGTCACGGTGTCGCCCAGCCCCAGGCCGGTCACAGCCTTGTCAAAGTACAGGCAGATGCCGCCGGTGGAATCCTGCACGTAGATGTTCCGGCCGTCCACCATAGTCACTACGCCCTGCACCGTGAAGTAGGTGTCGGCGGCGCCGGCCAGAGCGGTGGAGATGGGAACAAGCGCAGGGATGAGGGTGTAGGTAAAGGTGGCGGTGTTGCTGTCCACCCCGTCGAGAGTGGCCTTCACGGTCAGCGTCACGTCGGCGGTGACGGTGTAGGTGCTGCCTGCCGTCCAGTTGGCGCCGCCGTCGGTGCTGTAGCTGATGGTTGCACCCTCGGTGGTGGTGGAGAAGGTCACCACGGTGTCGGCGGCCACCATGCCGCTGGCCACGTCAGCCGTGGGGGCAGAGGGCTTCACCACGATGGGGGCGTCGCCGGTGGTCAGCTTCCAGAACTGCAGGGTCTGGTTAGCGATATTGTCAGCGGTGTAGGACGTATACGCACGCCAATCCGGATTCGTCGTGTAGACGCCCAGATAACGGGTGGTTCCATCCGTGCCTGCCGCAGTCAGGTAAGCGTTGGCCACATTCCAGACGGCCGCAGTCGAGCCGACGCGCACGCAGTTGTTACCTTTGATCAAATAGAGATAGTCGCCGCTGCTGTTGGCGATGTTGTAGCCGCCGTCAACGGCTGTGATGGTCCAGCCAAAGGTGGCGGGGTCCGCCGTCAGCGTTCCGCTGGTCAATTTGACAACGGTGGCCGTCGGTGCATTGGTGGCGGCGGCGGAAGGCAACACATAGGAGGTGCCTCCGCTGGTGGTCATGGTGATGGCGATGGTGTCGTCAGCCGTGATGTCGGCCCACGCCACCTCCGTCCAGGTGTTGGAGCTCGTGTCCTCGGCCCAGACACTCATGGGCAGCATGGTCAGGATCATGCCCAGAGTGAGGAGCAGGGACAGAAGCTTGCGCGGAATGCGCCGGGTTTTGCTTGAGATCATCTGTCGTCCTCCTTTATCGGAATTGCCGCCTGATGCGGCTATGATAAACAGTGTAATTATATCAGCATGTCCCTGTGATTTCCAGTATTTTTTCATCCCTTTCCTCAATTTTTTGGCGGATTGACACGGGGCGTCAAAATTGGTATTCTCTACGGGAGAAACCATTTGTTCCGGGCAGGGGAGGATCGGCCATGAAGGACAAAAAGAAGCCCCGCGTCGGCGCTTGGCTGGCGCGGGAAAAGTGGAGCATCCTGGTGCTGGTGCTGGCGGCGGCGCTGTTTGCCGCAGCCTGCCTGTGGCTCCGGCCGGAGGAGGCCCAGCCCCTGCCGGAGGGGGACTATGCAGAGTACGAAAGGGCGGTGGTCACCGCTGTGCTCAGCAGCTCCACGGAGCAGGACCCCGCCTCCGACAACGCCTGGCGGGGCGGGCAGACGCTGACCGTGGAGGTCAAAACCGGCCAGTACGCCGGGAGGACGTACCTGGTGCGCAATTACGCCGTGAATCCCCTGACCAGCGTGCCCCTGCGGGAGGGCGACGGTGTGATCCTGGTCATTTCCACGTATTCCAACGGGGAGGTCCGGGTGGACGTGCAGGAGTATGACCGCATCGGCGCCCTGATCGCCGTGGCGGCGGTGTTCTTTCTGGTGACGATCCTGGTGGGCCGCAGAACCGGCGCCAAGTCCCTGGTGGCGCTGGTGCTTACCGTGGCGTGCCTGCTGCGCATCCTGCTGCCCATGCTGATGCATGGCGTGCCCACGCTGGCGGGCGTGTTTGCCGTGTGCGTCTATATCGCCGTAGTCAGCTTCACCGTGCTGGGCGGGCTGCACCGCAAGAGCGTGTGCGCCATGCTGGGCACCGTGGCCGGCACTGCCATCGCCCTGGCCTTCGGCCTGCTGGCCCAGCATCTGGCGCGGGTGGACGGCTTGCGCATCGACCACGCGGAGGCCCTGCTCCAGCTGCGCCAGACCGGCACCCCCGTGGGGCTGCGGGGCATGCTGGTGGGCGGCCTGGTCATCAGCGCCCTGGGCGCGGTGATGGACGTGGCCATGAGCATCTCCTCCGCCCTGGAGGAGGTCCACGCCGCCAACCCCGCTCTGGGGCTGAAGGCGCTGTTCCGCTCGGGCATGAACATCGGGCGGGACATGGTGGGCACCATGACCAACACGCTGATCCTGGCCTTCCTGGGCGGCGGCTTCACGCTGATCCTGTACCTCTACTCCCTGAGCCCGGACCGGTATCTGCTGCTCAGCTCCCCCTACGTGGCCATTGAGCTGATCAGCGGCGTGGCCAGCAGCATCGGCATGATCCTGGCCATCCCGCTGACCGCCCTCATCAGCGCCGCCCTCCTGGGGCGGAGGGAGAGCTGACCCATGGAGAAGACGAAACGGTGGTGGGCGGATCGGCGCGTATGGCTGAGCCTGCTGCTGGTGCTGGTGGTCATGGGCGTGATCTTTACCTTTTCCGCCATGCCCGCCAAGCAGTCCAGCGGCGCCAGCGGCGGCTTCGTCACGCGGCTGATCCGGTTCTTCCTGCCCGATTTCCCGTCTCTGACCGACGAGCATCAGCGGCAGATCCGGCGGGCGGTGACGGTCCTGGTCCGCAAGACGGCCCATCTCCTCGAATTCGCCGCTCTGGGCTTTTCCCTGCGGGCGCATCTGGCCGCGCTGGGCACACACATGTCCATCCGCCGCCCCTGGCTCTGGGCCTGGGTCATCGGCGCCGCCTACGCCGCCACGGACGAGCTGCATCAGCTCCTGGTCCCCGGCCGCGGCCCGCGGCTCTACGACGTGGGCGTGGACGCCGTTGGCGTGATCCTGGGCGTGCTGTTTTACCTGCTCTGCCGCCGCCTGCTGACGCGCCCTCGCCGCAAATAAGATATAAAACCGCCGTCCCGGCCGGGACGGCGGTTTTCGCGTCAGTATTTCATCACCAGCTTGACCACCCGTTTGCCCACCTGGTAGAGGGGGCCCTCCAGGGCCTTGCGGGCGTTTTGCAGCTCCTGCCGGATGGGGATGTGCTGGGGGCAGTGCTTCTCACATTTGCCGCAGCCCACGCAGCGGGACGCCTCGGCGGACTCCTTTCGCAGGGCGGTGCACATGAGGTAGTCCTTTAAGCCGTGGAACTTTCCGTCGCAGGCGCAGCGGTTGTAGGCGGCGAAGGTGCCGGGGATGTCCACCCCGTGGGGACAGGGCATGCAGTAGCGGCAGCCGGTGCAGCCCACCTTCATTTTGGCGTTGATGGCGGCCACCACCTTGTCCAGCAGCGCGTGATCCGCCTCTGTCATCTCGCTGGGGCGGGCGCTGTCGGCGATGCGCACGTTCTCCGCCACCATCTCCAGGGAGTTCATGCCGCTGAGCACGCAGGTGACCTCACTCTGGTCCCACAACCAGCGCAATCCCCACTCGGCGGCGCTGCGATGGGAGGGGTGAGCGGCGAACAGCTTCTTTGCCTCCGGCGGCAGGTTGTTCACCAGCCGTCCGCCCCGGAGCGGCTCCATGATGACCGTCATCAGCCCCTTGGCGGCGGCGTACTGCAATCCGGTGCGCCCGGCCTGGCTGTGCTCGTCCAGATAGTTGTACTGGATCTGGCAGAAGTCCCAGTCGTAAGCGTCCACCAGGCGGCAGAACACGTCGGAGTTGCCGTGGTAGGAAAAGCCCACCTGGCGGATGGCCCCGGCGGCCTTCTTCTCCGCCAGCCATTCCTCCATGCCAAGCCCCTTCAGCCGCTCCCAGGTCTTGTCATCGGTGAGCATGTGCATCAGGTAGTAGTCCACGTGGTCGGTGCGCAGGCGGCGCAGCTCTTCGGTGAAATACCTGTCCAGACTCTCCCGTGTCTTGATGAGGTAATGGGGCAGCTTGGTGGCGATGTTCACCTTGTCCCGCAGGCCGTTGCGCTCCAGGATGGCGCCCAGTGCCGCCTCGCTGCCAGGATAGATGTAGGCGGTGTCGAAGTAGTTGACCCCGGCCTCGATGGCGGAGAGCAGCTCTTTCTCGGCCTTGTCCAGATCGATCCGCCCGGCCTTCTGGGTGAAGCGCATGCACCCGTAGCCCAGCACGGACACGGGGTTGCCGTATTTGTCGCTGCGATACTGCATAAGAACACCTCCGAAGCTGCCTGTCTGCATGGGGTGGGTCCAGGTGGAGAGGGTATGCCCCTCCCGGCATATGAAATCACCACCCTGCCCCAAAAAAGAACGCCCTGCGGGGGTGTTCTTTTGTTGTGAAAGAGCGCACAAATGATACACGCGTGCAGCGCGACAAACAGGAATTATTACGGTATTGTTTTCCAATACCGCCTTGTAAGAAGGTCCTTTCCATCTCTTGAAACAATGATTTTATCCCCTAATGTGAAGCCGTTTTTTTCCATCACTTTTGCGGATGCAAGGTTATCGTCGTTACAGGTGATGAGTACGGGAGAAATGTGCATTTCTTTTGCCTTTTCCAGTGCCAGCGCCAACATTTTCGTTCCATAACCGCGGTTCCATTCCGAATAACGAATACCGTATCCGATGTGCCCGCCGCGTTGCGCCAGCGCATCATTCAGTCTGTGACGAATGGCTATCTCACCGATAAAATATGTTTTTTCATCGTCAACAAGCCAGTATTTGTCTTCACCTACCCGATCCGGCGGCAGATCGCGTTCATTTCTGTAACGATCAAATTTTTCAAAAATGTCACAGGAAGACGCGTCGGTAAAGGAATAGGTAGAAATGTGATTCTCAATATATTCGTCGTATGCTTCTCTGTATGATGACAGATAATTTTCACTCGGTACAATTAACTTAATCATCGTTGCTCCTTCTACTTCTGACTATATCAATTTTGAATCAATGCTGTTGAAATGTCAATGATGTCGCCGCCTCCGGCGGCTGATGATGCTTCCCCGCTGCGCTCCGAAATGATGCTGTTCGTTTCACTCACAATGATGCGATGTTTGCCCCATGTGCCCACAGGCACACATCATTGCCGAAGGCAGCATCATGTGCAAAGCACACATCATTTGCCCGACAGGGCAAACATCATTCAAAAACGCGTGATTTGGTAGACAAATCACTGCTTTTTTCTCTATAAGAGCGCGTAAAAGTGCACCAAAGCACAGAAAGAAAGACAAAAAGTGTACCAGAGCAGAACCCCGCAAACAGGAATTTGTTGATTTAAAACGTGCTTGATTCAAGAAAGTATCCGAGAGTATCCACAAACTCATTGTCATCAAATAGACGCTTTATCTGCTCCTTATTCAGCCAAGCAATTTGAGCGACTTCCGCTGTAGTTGCCTTTGTCAAATCAACAGGACCATCATATTCAAATAACCATACATCCACTATATCTGAAAATTGGACGCCGTTAATAATTCTGCCAACTATAGAAGATACTATTTTCCCTGCGTGGGGAGATAATGTCAAACCAATCTCTTCCTTTGTTTCCCTAAGCGCTGCGGTCAAACTATCCTCCCCTTTTAACGCAGATCCGCCTGTACATTCCCACTTTAACGGATGCATGGGTCGATCCGCACTGCGCTGCGAGATCAAATATTCACCGTTTCTGTTTTTGATCCAAACATGGACAACGAGATGATAATACCCCTGCGGTATTTCTTCTCCCCGAATATGATCACGCCCCATCAAATGACGCTGCTTATCATACAAATCCCAGATTTCTATATTTTGCATATCATCCTCCGCAAATCCCGGTTTGTTGAGATGATTGTACCATGTTCACTTTTATGATACAACAAGAAAACCTCTCTTGCCCCGGTAGACAAAAGAGGTTTCATTGCTGGAGCAGGGTACGGGAGTCGAACCCGCCTTAACGGCTTGGGAAGCCGCTGTAATACCGATATACCAACCCTGCGTGGAACGGAGCTATTATAGCACCTGCTTTCCCATTTTGCAACCGGAAAATCTGTCGAATCGGTTTTTGCCGAATCGGTTTTTGCACCGGAAAACGGATTGCACTTTCCCAGGTTTTGTAATATTTTGTAGAAGCACGGCCGGCCGGGTCGGTCCGAACGGCGCTAAAGGACGGCGAAGGGGAAAATGAACGGACAAAAGACGGGCAGGAAGGCGCTGCTGGTCATCCTATTCATGGGCTCCATCCGGGGCTTTCGTTCCCGGCCGCCAACACAGCCATGTCCCACTCCGCCCCCATTCAGGCGCTGATCCTGCGCTGTACGTTCGCCGCATGCCCGGAGGCGGGGCGGGCCTGCCTCTTTCTGGGCGTGCTGTGCTCCAGCCTGTGCTATCTGCTGATGGACTACGTGCTCAGCCGGGTGGAGAACACCGCCGTGGCCTCCAATCTGGGCAACAGCTGGACCACCGTGGTGGCGATGGTGTCCGCCGTCATCATGGGCGATCCCTCCGGCCGGTACACCGCCGCAGGCGTGGTTCTCACTGTGGCCGGACTCTTCATTTGCGCGAGAAAAGTGTGAGTCACAGGGGAGAACGCAGGACAATCTCCCCGTTTTTTACAAAAATCCGCCGGGCGGGTGTAAGATTTTGCCGCGTCCGGCGCAGTAACAGATGAATCGATTCAATGGCAACAGGAAGGGAGGTGCGGCCATGGAGGACCGGGAGCTGCTGGAGCAGCTGCGAAAGGACCCGGAGCGCGGCATGACGGCGCTGATCGAGGCTTACGGCGGGCTGATCTATGCCGTGGTCAGGGGCAAGCTCCGCGCCTCCGCCTTCGGACAGGCGGACGTGGAGCACTGCGTGGCGGACACCTTCAGCGAATTCTACTGCGATCTGGAGCGGTACAGTGCCGATCGGGGCAGCATCAAGTCGTGGCTGTGCGTCATTGCCCGCCACAACGCCCTGGACCGCCTGCGGCAGCACTGCCGGGCGGGACAGACGGTATCCCTGGATGATGAGTCCGCCGCCCCTGTTGCCGACGATTTCTCGGTGGAGGGGGATCCGGAGGACCGCGCCTTCCGTCGGGAGCTGGCGGAGGCTGTCAAGGCCCTGGGTGACCCGGACCGGGAGATCATCGTGCGGAAATACTGGCTGGGCCAGTCCTCCAAAGAGATCGCCAAAGCCCTGCACATGACGGTGTCCAATGTGGACACACGGACCCACAGAGCCATCGGAAAACTGCGGGAACAATTCGGAGGTGAATGAACATGAAGAGCAACTTTTCAGAACTGCTTGACCATATGGAGCCGGGCGAGCTGGACGGCGTGCTGGAGGGCATGCAGGATGACCGGCTGGATCAGATGACTGCCCGTCGCGTCCGCCGCGCGGCGCTGGATAGCGCGGGAATTGCGGCGCGACAGACGAAACGGCCCCGGCGCCTGCGGGGGCTGGTGGCCGTGGCCGCCTGCCTTGCCCTGGTCCTGGGGCTGGGCACCTACGCCTACGCGGCGGAGAACAAAACGTACAACGAGGCGGTGCGGTTCTTCAGTGAGAACAGCCTCAGCACCGAGGGACTGACGAGGGGGGAGATCAAAGCGGTGTACCGGGACATCACCACGGAGTCCTTCACCTATGGCAAGACGGCGGAGGTCATCAGCCACAGCCTGTCCACCGCCCATGTGGATGGTTACGCCATCACGCAGGAGCAGCCCACTGACACCCCCTCGCGCGAACAGGTGATGAAGATGTGGAGGGTTTACTACCAGGGGCTGCACCGAACGGACGTCCATTACGCCATTGACTACGTGGAGCAAAGAGCGGAGGACGGCACCTATATCGGCCTGGAGAAGTGCAGCGTCGCCAAATACGACGGCCAGACGCTGCTGTGGCAGACCGATATCCGTGACTATTTCGTCAACAGATACTGCCCGATTACGGCGGGCGGCGTCATGGTATGGGGACATTCCGAATTCTCCGGCAGCTGGCAGACCCAATACGCCGGGATAACGAAGCTGGATGAGAACGGCAACGTGGTGTGGACCAGGTATCTGGAAGACGGGTTCAATAATGAGTATATTTACGCCGTGCTGGAGGAGGACGACGGCGGGTATTCCGTGGTCAGCCGGGGCGATTACAAGATCCTGTGCTTCAGCCGCTACACGGCGGACGGGCGGCAGACGCTGCTGAAGAAGCTGGACGTGGGCAATTACGGCGTTGGATGCGTTGCCCGCCTGGGAGACGGCTATCTGGTACAGCTGGTCAGCTATATCAACAACGAGCACGCCCGGATCGTCAAGCTGGATCACGACGGCAATTTGACGGAGGCCTATTCCTACGGCGGCGAGGACGCCTATTATTATATCACCGACATGGCGGAGTTTGGCGGCAGGGTCTATCTCTCCGCCTACGCCGTGCCCAAGTTGGAAGACGGAGAGTCCGACGCCGGCGGCCGCTATGAGATTGCCGGTGTGCTCAACGAGCTGGAGCGGAGATTCAGTGGCAGCGGGGGGGAGTGGGATATCCCCGGCGAGGAACTGACGCCTTTGGTGCGGGACAATTACACGGCGCTGCTGCTGGTGGTCGACCCGAAGGACGGCGAGCCGGAGACCTTCTACTCGGTGGAGGGCTCCCTGGGCGGCAAGCTGACCGTGGATGGGACGGGTACGCTGACGTGGGACGTGGAAGGCATCGCCTCCACCTTCTTCTCCCC
>DGHJ01000136.1:0-131 GCA_002392625.1 Oscillospiraceae bacterium UBA3851 | reverse complement strand
ACCGCTATGCCTTCGATGGCAGCGGCACGCTGGTCAGCCAGGTCAAGACCGACGAGACCACCGTCTACCGCCGGTAAATATTTGAAAGAAAACAGGAACTGTTGCATATTACAAACCAACCCCGTCATTCC
>DGHJ01000066.1:3327-3684 GCA_002392625.1 Oscillospiraceae bacterium UBA3851 | reverse complement strand
ACGAGGACGGCACCTTTGACATCACCCTGCCCAAGGACAACTGCGGCACGGCGATCCCCGTGGCCCCCGTCAAGAAGTCCGACGGCGGCACCACCTCTGCCCAGTATTATCTGGCCATCCCTGCTGAGGACAAGCTGGAGGACGTTACGCCGGTGGAGCCGTTCGCCTATGAGGGCGACGCCGTTGCGTTTATCAAGGAAGACGGCAGCGGCTTCGGCATGTTCACGGCCCAGGAGGGCACCACGTGCGTCATCAACGGCGACAACGTGGAGATCCACTACGTGCCCAAGAACACCACCGTCTACGGCTGGCTGCACTTCGGCGCCATCGATGACGAGGAGCTGACCCAGGACGTGA
>DGHJ01000066.1:0-3257 GCA_002392625.1 Oscillospiraceae bacterium UBA3851 | reverse complement strand
ACGTGACGTTCAACGAGGACGGCACGTTCGACATCACCCTGCCCAAGGACAACTGCGGCACGGCGATCCCCGTGGCGCCCGTCAAGAAGTCCGACGGCGGCACCACCTCCGCCCAGTATTATCTGGCCATCCCTGCTGAGGACAAGCTGGAGGACGTTACGCCGGTGGAGCCGTTCGCCTATGAGGGCGACGCCGTTGCGTTTATCAAGGAAGACGGCAGCGGCTTCGGCATGTTCACGGCCCAGGAGGGCACCACGTGTGTCGTAAACGGTGACAACGTGGAGATCCATTACGTGCCCAAGAACACCACCGTTTACGGCTGGCTCCACTTCGGCGCCATCGACGACGAGGAGCTGACCCAGGACGTGACGTTCAACGAGGACGGCACCTTTGACATCATCCTGCCCAAGGACAACTGCGGTTGGGCCATCCCCGTGGCCCCCGTCAAGAAGTCCGACGGCGGCACCACCTCCGCCCAGTATTATCTGGCCATCCCTGCTGAGGACAAGCTGGAGGACGTGACGCCGGAAGATCCCGTGGACCCCGTGGACCCGGAGCCTGTTCCCGCAGTGGAGCCTTTCCCCTATGACGGCGACGAGGTCAGCTTCATCAAGGAAGATGGCAGCGGCTTCGGCATGTTCACGGCCCAGGAGGGCACCACCTGCGTCATCAACGGCGACAACGTGGAGATCCACTACGTGCCCAAGAACACCACCGTCTACGGCTGGCTCCACTTCGGCGCCATCAGCGACCAGGAGCTGACCCAGGACGTGACGTTCAACGAGGACGGCACCTTTGACATCACCCTGCCCAAGGACAACTGCGGCTGGGCCATCCCCGTGGCGCCCATCAAGATCAAGGACGGCGGCACCACCTCCGCCCAGTATTATCTGGCCATCCCCGCAGAGGACAAGCTGGAGGACGTGACGCCCGTGGATCCGGTGGAGCCTGTCGATCCCGTGGACCCCGTGGACCCCGTGGACCCGGAGCCGGAACCCGTGGACCCTGTGGACCCGGAGCCGGAGCCTGTGGACCCCGTTGACCCGGAGCCGGAGCCTGTGGACCCGATGCCTGTGGAGCCGGTGGACCCGGAGCCGGCGGACGGCCGGGTGGATCTGGAGATCATCAACACCACCGGCATGTTCAAGGCCCTGTTCGCCTGCGTGGTGACGGAGAACGGCGAGAGCACCCTGGTGGTGGCCCTCACCGGCAGCACCTACCACTATCTCTACAAGGGCAATTACGCCCAGGCCGTGGACAACGGCGACAACCGCGACAACTGGGTGGCCGGCTATCAGAACGAGGATGGCAAGTGGGTCTTCGAATTCCCGCTGGCGGAGGGCGAGACCTATATCCCCGTGGTGTCCATCTCCAGCACCTATCTGGAGAAGTACGAAAAGGGGGAGAATCCCCTGGAGCGCTCCTTCTATCCCCGCCAGTTTGCGCTGGATCTGGACGCCGCCACGCTGACCGTGGGCGACTATGACGAGACCGTCACCGCCGCTGTCACCAGTGAGGTGGATACCTTCCGCGTGGCCGAGACCGCTCAGATGCGGGTGGTGGGCGGCCCCAACTCCAACAACTTCCGTGTGGCCCCCGTGCTGCAGATGCTGGACGACACCTACGACCAGGTGACCTATCCCACCGTGGAAAACGGCAAGCTGACCACCGCCACCGCCGCGCTCAGCGAGGACGGCACCTTTACCGTGGACATGCTCAACGCCCCCAATCTGTACGCCTTCCGGGATCGGGAGCCTGTCACGCTGACCCTGCGCGTCAAGGCCACCGGCGAGACCGTCACCGTGGAGATGACCGTCGATCTGCTGGCCCAGACCATCACCGTCACCGGCGAGAATCCCGGCCAGGAGCCGGAGCAGCCCCACACCTACGAGTTGGTGGCCGGCGGCGACAGCGCCTGGACCAAGGGCTGCGGCCAAGACCTGCTGCTGACTGTCAAGGCCACCGCCGACGACGAGGGCACCTTCAGCCGCTTCGTGGGCGTGGAGGTGGACGGCCAGGAGCTGGACGCGGCCAACTACGAGGCCACCGCCGGCAGCGTCAACGTCACGCTGAAGAGCGACTATCTGGAGAACCTCGCCGAGGGCGCCTACACCGTCACCGTGAAGCTGACCGACGGCTCTGTCAGCACCACCCTCACCGTCAACCCCGCCGAGAACGAGGAGCCTGAGCAGCCCGTCGGTCCCGTCACCGGCGACGCCGACGTCTATCTGTGGATGGCGCTGCTGACCGTCTCCGCCGCCGGTCTGGCCGCGGTATCGGTCCTGAAAAAGCGCGCCGCCCGGTAAAACCGGAGCACAACGGAATCACCAATGACCATGAGGCAGACACCGAGGTGTCTGCCTCATCTCTTTAATGTGATAAAAAGTTTTGCTTCTGTCAAAGACGATACTATAAGCTATGCTTATTATTACTATCCAAAATCGGAATTTGGAAAGCGTACGCTTCTCAGGTATAATAAACCTGTTGAAAACCGGCGCACCCGTTGAAATGAAAGAGATTTGACGATGTAAGGAGAGTTGGCATGAAGAGAGTTGCGGTCATCATGGGCAGCGACAGCGACCTGCCCGTTGTGAAAAAGGCCATGGACACGCTGGCGGAGTACGGCGTTCCCTTTGAGGTCCACGTGTTTTCCGCCCACCGCTGCCCGGTGGAGACGGCGCAGTTTGCCCGCAGCGCCGGGGAAAACGGCGTGGGCGTTATTATTGCCGCGGCGGGGAAGGCGGCCCATCTGGCCGGCGCCATCGCCGCCAACACCACGCTGCCGGTCATCGGCATCCCCATCAAGTCCTCCCTGGACGGGATGGACGCCCTCCTGTCCACCGTCCAGATGCCCAGCGGCATCCCCGTGGCCACCGTGGCCATTGACGGCGCCGCCAACGCTGCGCTGCTGGCCGTGGAGATCCTGGCCCTGGGCGAGCCGGAGCTGGCGGACAAGCTGGCACGGAGCCGCCGGGAGGGCCTTGAAAAGGTACTGGCGAAAAACGCCGCCATCGAGGCGGAATACAATAAATAACCCAAATTGAATGATAGAAAAGGAGAAATCACCATGGAAATGAAGCTCGTGTACACCGGCAAGACCAAGAACGTCTACGCTCTGCCCAACGGCAACTACCTGCTGAAGTTCAAGGACGACTGCACCGGCAAGGACGGCGTGTTCGATCCCGGAGAGAACAGCATCGGCCTGACCATCGACGGCGTGGGCGACGTGAACCTGCGCATGTCCATCTATTTCTTCG
>DGHJ01000089.1 GCA_002392625.1 Oscillospiraceae bacterium UBA3851 | reverse complement strand
ACCAGCTGCGCTACACCCCGAAAGCTTTTCTATTATATGCGCTTTCCCCGGCTGTGTCAAGAGCGAAAAACAGTTGATAAGCGCATCGTTTTTCCAGAATCCACCCTGCATAGATGCCTCATCGCCAGGCAGAATAAGGTCGAGGTGATCAAAATGGATCCACGGGAACAAAAAGGCCCTGAGCGGCCCCGTCCGCCTCTATGGGTAGGCGACGAGCCTATGCAGACGGTGGGCGATCCTGCGCGGAAGCAGTCTGCTCCGCCCCACGAATCGCCGGCAGAGCGAAAGTGACAAAACCAGGCATAGAGAACCGCCGGGCAGGGCATTCTATCCGCTATACAGGTACGAAAGGATGCGCTATCGTTATGATCGAACAGGATACCGTAAAGCTGCTGCGGGAGTGTGACGCCGGAGTGAAGATGGGCGTTTCGTCCATCGACGACGTGCTGGGGTACGTCCGCGCCCACGATTTGAAAACACTTCTGGAACAGTGCAAAAGGGAGCATGAAAAGCTGGGCGGGGAGATCCAGACGCTTCTGGACCGCTACCGAGACGAGGGCAAGGACCCCAGCCCCATCGCCCAAAGAATGTCGTGGCTCAAGGCCAACGTCATGCTGGTCATGCATGAGTCGGACAAAACCATCGCCGATCTGATGACCGACGGCTGCAACATGGGCGTCAAATCCCTGAACCGCTATCTCAACCAGTACGAGGCCGCCGATGAAGTGTCCAAGGACATCACCAAGCGGCTCATCAACCTGGAGGAGAAGCTGGCGGTGGATATGCGGGATTATCTGTAAACACAAGACCTCCGGATCAGCCGGAGGTCTTGTGTTTACAGTTGCGGATTTAGATCATGCCGACGATCTGCAGCGCGGCGGTGCCGGGATCGGTGGTCCAGGTGCCATCCTCATTCTGGGTGAAGGCGGCGCCGGGTACGGTGATCCGGCCGCTCTCGGTGGCAAACTCGCCGGTGGCCTCGTCATAGCTGTAATCAGAGGAGGGCAGCGCCTGACCGTTCAGCGTCACCGTGATGTCGGTGAGGATCGGCTCAAAGGTGTCGGACACCACGATGGCGGCGTCCTCGCCGGCCTCTGAGCCGGAATTCTGGATCATGAAGGTATAGGTCAGCTGATCGCAGCCAGAGACGACCTCCGGGTTCAGGGACTTGGTGATGGACAGTCGCGGATCCATCTCCATAGGCACGGAGGCAGAGGCGGTCAGCGCGGCAGGGATGCAGGGGCCAGTGACGGTTACCGTGTTGGTGATCTCCGCGTCGGGCCCCAGGGGCGCATAGGGCGTCACCAGAGTCTCGTAAATCAGCACCACGTTGGCCTGGGCGGGGATCTCGATATCGCTGATAACCAGCGGAGGGCCTGCTTCCACGTCCGGAGCAGGCTCCACGGCGCCGTCCACCAGATAGACCAGGCTGCCTGCCACATAGGACAGGGGATATACGGTCTCGCCCTCGAACTCGTAGCCGCCCAGATCGTCAGTGACGGTGACGCCGCCCACCGGCGTGTCGCCGCTGTTGACAAGGCTGACCACGTAGACGATGCTGCCGCCGGGGATATAGCTGTCGGCCACCGCCGTCTTGCTGACTGAGACGACCTCCAGGATCTCGCCGGTGACTACGTTGGAGTTAACGGTGCCACCCGTGTAGGTCAGGGTCGACTGATTCGTAAAGATTGCCAAAAGATTGACCTCCCGATGCGAAGCACCGAGCGCAGAGCCCCGATGCTCCGCGTTTTGTTTTCGCAGGGGTTGGCAGCCCTGCGACCCATACTATGTATCTCCTTCCCAAACGGACACAGCGCGAGGAACGGAATGTTCCCCGCGCTGCAATAAAATCTATCGGGATCTCCGGATCACGCCGTGGACAAAGCCCAGAGCCTGCTTGGCAATGCCGATCAGGTGTGTATAGGAGAAATACTTTACACGATTTGCTACCAAAGCATATTCCCCGATGAACTCCAGATTATCCGCCCCAAAGCTGCGCTTGAAGGCCTCAATGCCCACGAAGTCCGGGCGCGGCTCGCATTTACCCAGCGTACCGTCCTCATCCGGCGGAGCGTCGTTCACCAGAACGTAACCCAGATCGTGGTAGCGGCAGCCCAGGTCGATGGACCGGCAGATGCGGCGGAAGTTGAAGAAGTGGCTGGCCCGCAGATTGTTGCGCAGGAGATTCCTGGCGCCGCCGAACAGGCAGGAGCGCATACCGCCATAGTTGGAGGTGACGCCGCCGGCCACAGCCACCCGGTCGCCCATGCCCTCGGTCTCCCGGATACGCTCGGCAAAGTGCTCGTGCTGCTTGTCGATGCTGTCCATCTCCTCCCGGATGCCCCGGAGCTTCTTCTCCGGCGCCGTCTCCAGCATGACCTCCAGCGCGGCTCTTCTCTTTTGCCGCTCCTCCTCCAGCGCTCTGTCCTTGCACTTATCGTAGTAAATCAGCATGACGTCCATGCCCTCCGGGCCGAAGACCTGCATGAGATTCTTCACATACTCGCTGTTGCGCTGGGTGAAGTCGTTGCGGTCGGAGGTATCTTCCATAATGGCGGAGAAATCCTCCAGAATGTGAGGATCCTTCTCCACGTCGTCGATGGTATAGACAGACTCGGTGAGGCCACGGCTCTCCCCCACGCGGACGGAATAGCGCACGCCCTTTTCAAAGCTCTTCAGCAGGCTCTGGGCCGTGACCGGCTTGTTTTGGCCGTCAAAGAGGGGCACGATCATCTGGACCGGCGCCTTGTAGACGTATTTGGACACGGTGGGATTCAGAACGAAGCCGGCCTTCAGCAGCTCCCGGTGGACGGCCACGCCGCTGTCCTGCTTCTCCCCGTTGATGCGCAGGGGGATGCAGGGGTCCAGAAACAGGGCAAAGCCGCCGTGCTTCTTCATCTCGGACACCATGAACGCGGCAAACTGCTCCAGCAGGGCGCCGTCGGTGTAATCGCACACCGGCCCGGCGGGACAGTACCACAGCCTCCCCGCGCCGGGGATGGAGCGGGTCAGCACCACGGCGGTGAGAACTCGTTCCTCCCCGCTAAATCCGCTGTAAAAGCGGTGGCCCCAGGCCTCCTTGGCCTCCGGCCACTTGGCGGATTGGAGATACTGGCCGCCGTGGGACAGGACAAACGCCTCAAAAAGCGCCAGATTCGTTTCCT
>DGHJ01000119.1 GCA_002392625.1 Oscillospiraceae bacterium UBA3851 | reverse complement strand
ACAGCCATCTGGGCGACTTCATCCCCGACGAGGGCGCCAGCGAGCCCAGCGAGGCCGCCAGCTTCACCCTGCTCAAGGAGCAGCTGGTGGACGTGCTCAGCACCCTGACTCCCCGCGAGGAGAAGGTGCTGAAGCTGCGCTTCGGCATCGAGGACGGCCGCACCCGCACCCTGGAGGAGGTGGGCAAGGAGTTCAACGTGACCCGTGAGCGCATCCGCCAGATCGAGGCCAAGGCCCTGCGCAAGCTCCGCCACCCCAGCCGGAGCAAGAAGCTGAAGGACTTTTTGAACTGAGATCGGAAACGGATTGCCGCGCCGCAGGCGCCGCCTCGCAATGACAGGGTGTTGTAACGTACCGTGCCTGTCATTCCGAGGAGGCCCGCAGGGCCGACGTGGGAATCCGTCCTCTCCGGGTATTACGGATTGCCACGTCGCTTCGCTCCTCGCAATGACAGAACGGGGGCATTACGGATTGCCGCGGCCCCGTTGGGGCCTCGCAATGACAGGGTGTTGTAACGTATCG
The DNA here is from genome assembly GCA_002392625.1 of Oscillospiraceae bacterium UBA3851. Classification (GTDB taxonomy): domain Bacteria; phylum Bacillota; class Clostridia; order Oscillospirales; family Oscillospiraceae; genus Vescimonas. Next base: position 3,940 of record DGHJ01000119.1, on the reverse strand, counting down.
TGTCTGTCATTCCGAGGAGGCCCGCAGGGCCGACGTGGGAATCCGTCCTCTCCGGGTATTACGGATTGCCACGTCGCTTCGCTCCTCGCAATGACAGAACGGGGGCATTACGGATTGCTACGCCGCTGCGCGGCTCGCAATGACAGGATATAACATGGAGGTACTCCCATGACCCTTGACTACAAAGACATCCCCGTACAGATCAAGCCCCACTTCAAGGGCGGCGAGGGCGAGATCCACGCCCGCATAACGGAGGACGAGCACGGCAAGATCATGCACGGCACCCTGCCCCCCGGCTCCTCCATCGGCCTCCACACCCACGAGGGAAACTACGAGGTGATCTACATTCTCTCCGGCGCCGGCGTGTGCATCGACGACGGGGCGGAGCTCCCCGTGGCCCCCGGCACCGTGCACCTCTGCCTGCCGGGCCACAGCCACAGCATCATCAACACCGGCGACCAGCCTCTGGTGCTGTTCGCCGTGATACCCAATGTGTGAAAAAAAAGACCGCCCCTTCGGGCGGTCTTTTTTTGTTGCGGTGTTCTTGTCTCATTTCAGCGTCAGCGTGGCCACATCGGAGTAGATCTCCACGCCGTTGCGGTCGCGGATCCGGCAGCGGTAGCTGGTGCCGTCCCGCGAGGCGCCCATGGTCATGGTCAGCGTGGCCGTGGTGGCGCCGCTGAGGCCGGAGTATTTCCAGTTGCCGTTGTCGTCCAGATACTGCCACTGATAGATCAGCCCCGCGCCGCTGGCCTTCACCGTCAGCGTGACGGGATCGCCGGACCTGGCGGTGACGGACTTGGGCTGGCCGGTGATCACCAGCTTGGCCCGCAGCGTCGCCGCCTCGCTCCACTTCGTCTCCCCGTATGCGTCGGTGATGACGCAGCGGTACTGCTGGCCGTTGCGGGCGGCGGTGGTGGGGACCTTCAGCACCGGCTCCCGATTGCCGGGCATGCTGGAGTTCTTCCACGTGCTGCCGCTCTCCGCGGTCCTGTACTGCCACTGGTACGTCAGCCCCGTGCCCGCGGCCACCACCTTGAACCAGGCACTCTCGCCGATGGGGGCGGTGATGTCGTGGGGCTGCTTGGTGATGACGGGCCGGATGGTCAGCGTGGCCGTGTCGGAGGTGATCGTCTTCCCGGCGCCGCTGACGAGGCAGCGGTACTGCTGGCCGTTGCGGGCCACGGTGATGGGCACCGTCAGCGTGGCGGCGTCGTGGCCGTTGAGGCTGGAGTCACGCCAGACGGAGGTACCGGCCGCCCGGTACTGCCAGCGGTAGGACACGGTGTCGCTGCTGACCGCCGTCACGGTGAACTGCGCTCTCTGGCCCACGGTCCCCCGCACGTCGGCGGGCTGGCCGGTGATGGCCAGGTCCGGCGTCACATAGAGGGTGGCCCAATCCGAATACAGCACGGTGCCGTCCTTCATGCGGGCCATCATGCGGTACTGCTGGCCGTTGCGCGCCGCGGTGGCCGGGACACGCAGGTTGTTGGTGTCGCTGCCCACCATCTTGGACACGCCCGTGGTCTTGCCGTCGGCCGAGCGGTAGTACCACTGCAGCTGCACCGGCTCGCCGCCCACCACGGCGGCGGAGAAGATGACCCTCTCCTCCGGCTTGGCGGTGACGTCCTCGGGCTGGAAGGCCATCACCGGTTTGGTGACCATGTGGAGGGTGGCCCGGTCCAGGGCGGTGTTGTTCTCCCCCACCGTGATGGCCAGCCACTGGCTGTCGGTGCCGGTGTACCACACGTCGTCCAGCTGCTTGGCGGAGGTGTTGCCGAAGGCCCCGTCGCCCACGGAGGTCAGGGCCTTGCCCAGGGCCACCCGGTGCATGTTGTAGCAGTCGCCGAAGGCGTATCTGCCGATGGTGCGCACCTTGTCACCCAGCACCGCGCCGGTCAGCTGCGAGCAGTCGGAAAAGGCACCGGCGTCCACGTCGGTCACGGTGTTCTTCACCACGCACACGCCCCGGAAGCCCTCCGGCACCCGGATCAGGCGGGTGAAGTCGCTGCTGTACAGCAGGCCGTTCTCGGTGGCAAAGTTGGGGTTGGTGCCGGTGCAGATATAGGCCTCCAGCCCCGTGCACCAGTAAAAGGCCCTGGCGTCCAGCTCCGCCAGACCGCTGCCGAAGGTGACGGCGCGGAGCAGGTGGCAGCCGTAGAAGGCCTCCCTGCCCACGGACCGGACGCTGTCGGGCAGCGTCAGCTCCGCCAGGGCGGAGCAGTTGGTAAAGGCGGACTCGCCGATGGTGACGGCGCCGCCCAGATCCACCTGGGCCAGCTGGCTGCAGTACATGAAGGCGTAGGGCTCCACCGTGGTGACGGACCGGGCCAGCGTGACGCTGCGCAGATGATCGCAGTAGGCAAAGGCGGCCCGGCACACCGTCTTCACCCCGGCGGGGATGGCGAAGGACTCCAGCGCCGTGCAGTTGATGAAGGCGCTGCGGGGGATCTCCGTCAGACCGGCGCCCAGATTCGCCTGGATCAGACTCTTGCAGTTGTTGAAGGCCCCCTCCCCCAGGGTGCGGACGCTGTCGGGCACGGTGACGATGGTGAGCCCGCTGCTGCCAAAGGCGCCGGCGGCCACGGTGGTGACGGTGTCGGGGATGGTATATTTGCCGCCCTTGCCGGCGGGGTACAGCAGCAGCGTGGTCAGGTCCCGGTCAAACAGCACGCCGTCCCGGGAGGCGTAGCGTGTGCTGCCGGCGGCCACATAGACGCTGGCCAGCCTGGTGCAGCCGACAAAGACGTTCTCCCCCAGCGCCGCGCCGGCGGGGATGGTGACGGTGGTGAGACCGCTGTACTGGAATGCCATGTCGCCGATGGACGTCAGGCCGGCGGGCAGGGTCATGGTGGCCAGGTCGTCACAGCGGACGAAGGCCCGTCTGCCGATGGTGCGAAGGGCGTCGGGCAGGGCCAGCGTCGGCAGGTGGGTGCAGCCGAAGAAGGCCCAGTCGCCGATGGACGTGACGGAGGCGGGCAGGTCGATCTCCGTCAGGCCCTCGCAGCCGAAAAAGGCGCAGCTGCCGATCTCCGTCACCGTGTCGGCCACGGTATAGCTGCCGGTGCGGGCGGCGGGGCACAGCACCAGGCGGGTGACGCCCCGGTTATACAGCACGCCGTCCTGGGAGATGAAGGCCGCGTTGCGGTTGTCCACCAGGATCTCATGCAGGGCGCTGCACTCCATGAACACGCCCTCGCCCAGCGTGGTGACGGCGGAGGGCAGGCGGACGGAGGTCAGCTTGCCGCAGTATTTGAAGGCCTCGTCGCCGATGGAGCAAACCGTGTCCCCGATCTCCACGGAGGCGGCCTTGTCGCACCCGTCGAAGGCGTGGGAGCCGATGGCGGTGACGCCGGACTGGATGCGGATGGACGTCACCTGGCGGCGGGGCCAGGGGGCGTCGTAGCCGTCCTCGTAGTCGGGGATGGCGCCGCTGCCGGAGATGGTCAGGGAGCCGTTGCTGTCCATGGACCATCTGACGTCCCCCGCCGTGCCGGATTCGGCCCAGGCCGACGGAACGGCGGGCAGCAGCAGCAAAAGCGCCAGCACGGCCGCCAGCACCGCGCCCAGAAGCCCTTTGGTTCGTTTCACGGGAAAACCTCTCCCTTCCTGTTAGGTTGGTTCCATTATATCGTGATGAGACGGCATTTGCAAGCCATATTACGCTATCGCCGCCGCGGCGGGGCGGACAGGGGCACGGGCAGACGGGGGATACGGATTGCCACGGCGGCTGCGCCGCCTCGCAATGACAAAGACGGGGCGTTTCAGCACCTGTCATTCCGAGGAACCAGTCCGCAGACTGGTGACGTGGGAATCCGTACTCTTTGCACAGACGGGTGCGGCGGATTGCCGCGGCGGTGTGCGGGCTTTGCCACAGCAGGCGCAAAAAACAGACGCAGGCATCCACCTGCGTCTGTTTTTCCAGACTGTCAAAAAAGTC
>DGHJ01000101.1:12103-17629 GCA_002392625.1 Oscillospiraceae bacterium UBA3851 | reverse complement strand
AGTGTCCCGCTTGTCGCGACCAACGGGAGCGAGAAGCGGCTGACACGACGGTGGGCAAGACCAGTCCGCAGACTGGTGACGTGGGAATCCGTTATCCCCGGCTGCCCGCCCGCAGGAGAGAGAACGGATTGCCACAGCGCTTCGGCGAAATCCCCGCAATGACAGAGCGGGGACGGGGACGCCACCCTTACAAAGCACAAGGCACCGGGGCTGCCGGCGACGCGGCCGTATGATTTGCCCCGGCGGCGGCTACAATAGACAGACAGACGTTCCGCCGCCCGGAAGCGGCGGGCAAATGACGAACACAACGGGCCGGGAGGTGTTCCCTTGTACGATAAGCAGCGATCCTTTCTGATCCGGTTGGCCTGCCTGGCCGCCGTCGCCGCCGCCGTATGGCTGGCAGGGCGGTACCTCCTGTCGTGGGTGCTGCCCTTCTTGCTGGCGCTGGCGCTGGCGGCGCTGATCGAGCCGGCCGTGGAGCGCGTCCGGCGGCGGACGCACCTGAAGCGGGGCTTTCTGGCGGCGGTATTCACCTTGGCCCTGGTGGGCGCCCTGGCCGCCGCCGCCGTCACCCTGGCGGACCAGCTGGCCCGGCAGGCCCAGGAGGCGGCCCGGCAGCTGCCCCTCTATCTGGCGGGGCTGCCGGCGCTCCTTGACCGGATCCTGGCACGGCTGGACGAATTCTGCGCCGCCTGTCCCGCCGAGCTGCGCCGGGAGATCGGCGCGTTCATCCAGGGGCTGCCGGCGCAGCTCAGCGCAGCAGCGGGCGGTCTGTCCGCAGCGGTGATGCGGTGGATGGGGACGCTGGCGGCAGCCCTGCCCCGCGCCGCCCTGTTCTGCGCCACCACGGCGCTGGCGGTGTTCTTCTCCGTGGGCAGCTATCCCGCCATCGCAGCCTTCGCCCGGCGGCAGCTGACGGAAAAGCAGCGGCTCTGGGTGCGGGGCCTGCGCGACAGCCTCTTCTCCACCTTGGGCAAGTGGGTGCGGTCACAGGCCATTCTGCTGGGGATCACCTTCGCCCAGCTGCTGGCGGGCTTTTTGCTGCTGCGATTGCGCTACGCCGTGCTGCTGGCCTTCCTCATCGCCCTCATCGACGCCCTGCCCGTGTTCGGCACCGGCACCGTGCTGCTGCCCTGGGCCGCTCTCCTCTTCCTGGTGGGCAACGTGCCCCGCGGCCTGGCACTGGTGGCCATGTACGCCGTTATCGCCGTGGTGCGCAGCGTCACCGAGCCCAAGCTGGTGGCCGCCCAGGTGGGGCTGCCGCCGCTGTGCGCGCTGGCCGCCATGTACGTGGGGTTCCGCACCCTGGGGGTGGGCGGCATGGTGGTGCTGCCCATGGCCGTGCTGCTCATCAAGCAGCTCCACGACGCCGGGTACGTGAAGCTGTGGAAGTGAGGGGGGCGGATCGCCCCCTCATCCGCCATGGCTGCACCGTGACGCCCTCCCCCCCACAGGCTTTTTCCTCTTCCCTTTTCGCGCCTTTTGTGGTAGGATAAACCATCATGCGGCGCAAGAGGAGGCGGGACATATGACGAAACAACGGCGGGCCGATCTGCTGCTGGTGCTCATGACCGCCTGCTGGGGCATGTCCTACTACCTGACCGACCGGTGTCTGGAGGTGGGCATGACTCCCATGGGCCTCAACGCCTTCCGCTTCCTCACCGCCTTTGCCCTGCTCTCGGCAATATTCTGCAAAAACGTGGCCCGCATCAGTCGCGCCACGGTGAAATACAGCCTGCTGGTGGGTCTGGCGCTGGCCGGGACCTACGTGTTCTACGGCTACGGCATCACCCGCACGTCGCTGTCCAACGCCGGATTCATCTGCGCGCTGCCGGTGGTGTTCACCCCGGTGCTGGATTTCCTCATCAACCGGAAAAAGCCCCGGCCCGTGCTGCTGGCGGCCCTGGTCCTGTGCGCCGCCGGCCTTGCCATGCTGACCCTCAACGAGAGCTTCCGGCCCCGGTCCGGGGACCTTTTGTGCCTGGGCGTGGCGCTTTGCTACGCCATCGACCTGCTGATTACCGAGCGGGCCGTCCGGGAGCCGGACGTGGACCCGCTGGCCCTGGGCGTGTGCCAGCTGGGCGTGGTGGGCGTCATCACGCTGGCGCTGGCCCTGCTCTTTGAGACGCCCCGGCTGCCCTCCACCCCCTTCACCTGGGGCGCGGCGCTGTTCCTGGGCGTCGTCTGCTCCGGCGTCGCCTTCGTGGTGCAGAGCGTGCAGCAGCAGTACACCACCGCCACCCACGTGGGGCTGATCTTCACCCTGGAGCCGGTGTTCTCCGCCATCGTGGCCTATTTCGCCGGTGAACGGCTGCGGCCCCTGGGCTACGTGGGCGCCGCCATCATGCTGGCCAGTCTGGTAATCATGGAGATCGACTGGCCGGGGAAGAAGGAATAGAGGAGGGAAAAGACGGATTCCCACGTCGGGCTTTCGCCCTCCTCGGAATGACAAAAACGGCCGTCATTGCCAGGGCATGAAATGCCCAATCCGTGGCTCGATTTTGCGGATTGCCACGGCTCCTGCGGGGCCTCGCAATGACAGGCGCTTTGGTCGATAAAGAGATAACCGCTGTAAGGTGGATTTCCCTTACAGCGGTTTATTTTACAGGTTTTCCTTTGCCCATTGCAGCAGGGCGTCCCGGTCGTTGGGCAGGGTCTCGGACACCACCTGCTCCAAAAGGGCGCGGAGCATGTGGCCGATGGCGGGTCCCTCCAGGCCCAGGGCCATCATATCGTTGCCGTCCACCGCCAGCTGCTGTAAGGAGAAGCAGGCATCCTGGGCCAGCAGGTCGGCAAGAAGCTTCTCCGCCTCGTCCAGCTGCTTTTGCCGGTCCCGGTAGGCCGGGGCCTGGGCCAGATTGTCGGCCCGCTTCACGGCGATGAGGCGGCGGGTGCCCTCCTCGCCCAGGGCGTTGAGGCAGCGGCGCAGCCCCCTGGGCGTCACCGGGATCACCCGGTCGTGCCAATCCACCAGGGCGGCCACGGCGCGGCGGTGGTCGTTGGAGAACTTCAGGCGGGCCATGGCGTCCGTCGCCAGGGCGTGACTGGCCTTCCCGTGGCCGTAAAAATGGCCGGTGCCCTGCTCATCCACTGTAAAGCATTTTGGCTTGCCAAGGTCGTGAAACAAAAGGCTCCAGCGGACGATGGGGTCCGCTATGGCGGCGCCCACGGCGTGGGCGGTGTGGCCCCACACGTCGTAGATATGGTGGATATTGCGCTGGTCGAAGCCCACGGCGGGCAGCACCTCCGGCAGAAAGACGCCGATGACGTCCGGGAAGTCCAGCAGCACCCGGCAGGCGGCGGCACCGCACAGCAGCTTCGTCATCTCGGCGGTGATGCGCTCCACGGCGATCCTTTGCAGGGTGGGCGCCTTGCGGCGGATGGCGGCGGCGGTGTGCTCCTCTACCGTGAAGTCCAGCACGGCGGCAAACCGCAGGGCCCGGAGGATGCGCAGGGCGTCCTCGTCAAAGCGGCGGTCCGGGTCCCCCATGCAGCGGATGACCCGGTTTTCCAGGTCCTGCCGCCCGCCGAACAGGTCGGTGAGCGCGCCGGAGGCGTCCAGAGCCATGGCGTTCACCGTGAAGTCGCGGCGCTTCAGGTCCTGGGCAAGGTCGGTGGAAAAGGTCACCTTGTCCGGGTGGCGGTGGTCGGAATAGACCCCGTCGGCGCGGAAGGTGGTGACCTCGAAGGACTGCCCCGCCTGCCGGACGGTGACGGTGCCGTGCTGCAGCCCCGTGGGGATAGCGTGGCCGGGGAACAGGGCCGTGACCTGCTCCGGCCGGGCGGCGGTGGTGACGTCCCAGTCCTCCGGCACACGGCCCAGAAGGGTGTCCCGGACGCAGCCGCCCACGGCGCAGGCGGCAAAGCCCGCGCCGTTGAGACGGCGCAGGACGGCCAAAACATCTGGCGGCAGCATACGGTTCTCCCCCCTTTTCACAATTCGACAAAGAAAGCGGTTGCGCTGAGTGGCTGTTCGTATTATAATATAGGGTACGAAAAAATGCAACGAGGTATTCACCCCGTTTTGAGAGGAGAACGGTATGCTGCATCCCACCGTTGATTTCACCGAATACATGCGCCCCGGCGTCCGCGTCCATCTGGCGGGCATCGGCGGCGTGTCCATGTGCCCGCTGGCGGAGGTGCTCCACGGCATGGGCCTTACGGTCCAGGGCTCGGATATGAACGAAAGCGTCACAGTTCAGCACCTGCGCTCCCTGGGCATCCCCGTGGCCATCGGACACAGCGCCGAGAACCTGGGCCAGTGCGACGTGGTGGTCCGCACCGCCGCCATCAAGGACGACAACCCGGAGATCGCCGGGGCCATCACGCGGGGCATCCCCGTGTACGAGCGGGCCCAGGCCTGGGGCGCCATCATGCGGGAGTACCGCAACGCCCTGTGCATCTCCGGCACCCACGGCAAGACCACCACCACCTCCATGGCCACCCACATCTTCATGGCGGCGGGCGCCGACCCCACCGTGATGATCGGCGGCACGCTGCCCCTGCTGCACCACGCCGGCTACCGGGTGGGCAAGGGCGAGACCATCATCCTGGAGAGCTGCGAGTACTGCGACTCCTTCCTGAACTTCTTCCCCACCGTGGCGGTGATCCTCAACGTGGCCGCCGACCACCTGGATTATTTCGCCGACCTGAAGGCTATCGAGCGGTCCTTCCGGGCCTTCGCCGAGCTGGTGCCCCCCACAGGCTGCGTCATCGCCAACCGGGACGACCCCGGCGCGCGGGAGACGCTGGCCAGCTATCCCGGCCGGATATTGTGGTTCAGCCTCTTTGACCGCACTGCCGACTGCTATGCCGACAACGTGGCCTTCTTCGACGGCCTGCCCACCTTCGACGTGGTGATCCGAGGCAAGGTGTACGCCCACGTGTCTCTCCAGGTGGGCGGCAAGCACAACATCGCCAACGCCCTGGCCGCCGCCTGCTCGGCCTACGTGCTGGGCGTCGGCGGCAAGGCCGTGGAGGAGGGCCTGGGCGTGTTCCAGGGCGCCGGGCGGCGGTTCGAGCGCAAGGGGACCTATCGGGGCGCCGACGTGTACGACGACTACGCCCACCACCCCGACGAGCTCCACGCCCTGCTGACCATGGCCCGGCAGCTGCCCTATGAGCGCATCGTGTGCGCCTTCCAGCCCCACACCTATTCCCGGACCAAGGCACTGTTCGACCGGTTCGTGGAGGAGCTGCGGCTGCCGGACGTCACCGTGCTGGCGGAGATCTACGCCGCGCGGGAGCGCAACGAGTTCGGCATCTCCTCGCGGGATCTGGCGGCCCAGATCCCCGGCGCCGTGTACTGCCCCACCCTGGACCGGGTGACGGAGACGCTGGCGGGCATCGTACGCGCCGGCGATCTGGTGCTGACCGTTGGCGCCGGCGACATCTACCGCGCCGGCGAGCGGCTGGTGGCGTCGGAGCAGAAATAACGCACCGCAAACAGGATAACGCCCCCGGAGGGATGACCTCCGGGGGCTCAGCTTGTCAAAAAAGCGGCAAAGCCGCTTTTTTGACAAGCTG
>DGHJ01000101.1:0-11960 GCA_002392625.1 Oscillospiraceae bacterium UBA3851 | reverse complement strand
TCCGAGAACCAACGCTTTACGGACTGTTTTGACAGTCTGCAGCCCCCGGAGGTATGATCTCCGGGGGCTCTTTTATGCTGGGGGCAGCATGGGGATGGCGCAGAGGCAGCAGACTCTGGCCCGGCGGCGTTCAGTGCAGACGGGGAATACGGGTTGCCGCGGGCACTTCGTGCCCTCGCAATGACAGGATAGGGTATGACGGATTGCCACAGAAAACGCCGCCCGACCGGGCGGCGTTCTCTTCGCAATGACAGGATGGGGTATTACGGATTGCCACGGCGGCTGCGCCGCCTCGCAATGACAGAACGGGGGCATTACGGATTGCCATGGGCCGCAGGCGGCCCTCGCAATGACGGGTGTTCTTTCTTTCTCCGTCATTCCGAGGAGGCCCGCAGGGCCGACGTGGGAATCCGTCCTCTCCGGGTATTACGGATTGCCACGTCGCTTCGCTCCTCGCAATGACAGAACGGGGGCATTGCGGATTGCCGCGGGCACTTCGTATCCTCGCAATGACGGGATAGGGTATGACGGATTGCCACAGAGAACGCCGCCCGACCGGGCGGCGTTCTCTTCGCAATGACAGGATGGGGTCCTTCGGATTGCCACGACGGCTGCGCCGCCTCGCAATGACACTCTATATCAGCGCACCCGTCATTCCGAGGAGGATGCGAATGCATCCGACGTGGGAATCCGTACTCTGTGCACCAACAACACCTCATCCGGCGCTTCGCGCCACCTTCTCCTCAAGGAGAAGGCTTGGCGTGGGAACCTTCCCGTTCGTGTCCTCGCAATGACGGGAGCGGAGCGGCGCCTTACTTCACCGTCAGCGTGGCGGTGGAGCTGGTGGTGGTGACGCCGTTGGCGTCGGTGATGACGCAGCGGTACTTCTGGCCGTTGCGGGCGGTGGTGGCGCCCACGCTCAGCGTGGCCGTCTTATTGCCGGTGAGGCTGGAATCCACCCAGTTGCTGCCGGTGTAGTACTGCCACTGGTACGTGAGGCCCGCGCCGGTGGCGGTGACGGTGAACTTGGCGGTGCTGCCGGCCGTGGCGGTGACGCTCTTGGGCTGGGCGGTGATGACCGTCTCCACCTTCAGCACGCCGACGGAGCTGGTGGTGGTGACGCCGTTGGCGTTCGTGATGACGCAGCGGTACTTCTGGCCGTTCCGTGCGGCGGTGACGGGCACGCTCAAGCTGGCGGTCTTATTGCCGGTGAAGCCGGAGCTCACCCACTTGCTGCCGGTGTAGTACTGCCACTGATACGTGAGGCCCACGCCGGTGGCGGTGACGGTGAACTTGGCGGTGTCGCCGATGGGGGCGGTGACCGTCTTGGGCTGGGCGGTGATCTTGGTCTTCACCTTCAGCACGGCGGTGGAGCTGGTGGTCGAGACGCCCTTGCTGTCGGTGACGACGCAGCGGTACTTCTGGCCGTTGCGGGCAACGGTGACGGGCACGCTGAGGCTGGCCGTCTTGTTGCCGGTGAGGCCGGAGTTGATCCACTTGCTGCCGGTATAGTACTGCCACTGGTAGGTAAGGCCCGTGCCGGAGGCCGCCACCTTGAAGACGGCGGTGTCGCCGATGGTAGCGGAGATGTTATGGGGCTGGGTGGTGACGGCGGGCTTGGCGGCGACCGTCAGCGTAGCGGCGGAGGAGGTGACGGTGACCTCCTTCTGGAAATCGGTGACCTTGCAGCGGTACTGGTAACCGTTGCGGGCAGCGGTGGCCTGGATGTGCAGCGTGGGGGTATGGCAGCCGGTGGCGCCGGAATCCTTCCACGTGCCGGTGGAGGAGGTGCGGTACTGCCACTGATAACTCAGGACCCACGGCATGCGGCCCGCGGCGGACACGGTGAAGGTGACGTCGGTGCCCACGCCGGCGGTGACGCTCTTGGGCTGGGTCTGGATCACCGGCTTGTCGCTGACGGTCAGCGCGGCGGCCTTGGAGGTGGCCGTATTGCCCTTGTAGTCGCTGATGACGCAGCGGTACTGCTGACCGTTGCGGGCGGAGGTGACGTCCACGTTCAGCATGGGCGTGTTGGCGCCTTCCGCGGAGGAGTTGTGCCACGTGGTGCTGCCGGCGGCGCAGTACTGCCACTGATAGGCCACGGCCGTGCCGGCGGCCTCCACGGCGAAGGTGACGCTCTCACCCACGGAGCCGGCCGCGTTCCGCGGATCGGCCACGATACGGGCCGTCTCATCCTTGACGGTAAAGCGGTAGACCAGCACCAGATATTCTTCGCCGTAAGAGTTGTGGCGGATCCAGTCGGTGCCCTCCTGCATGGCCTTGCCGTTGACGGTGACTTTCATCTTGTCCCAGCGGAACTGGTAGAAGTCGTGGGGATCGTATGCCATCCTTGTGCCGCGCCTGGCCTCGCTGCTCTGACGGAGCAGCTCATCCAGACCGGGGGCGGACTCGGTGGCTGTCTCCTGACCGGGATCGCTCATGAATTCATAGGGGTTTTCCACCTCTTTGTCGATGCCTGCCAGACCGATGACCATGATATACTCGCCGGGAACCAGACACAGGCTGCCATAGGAATGGCCCAGCTCATCCACGAGCTCCTCCGGACTCATATGATCCACATAGGCCTCCATGCCCGCAGGGATCCTGATGAGGCTCTCGGGACCGGCGGCCATGCAGTAGCTGCCCACGAAGTTCTCCATCAGGTGGAAGAAGACATCCTCCGAGGTGATGCCGTCGTGGAGGAAGCTCAGGTCCAGATCCACCTTGTCGATGAACTTGTCGGTGACGATAAGCCGGCCGGGATAGGAGACGTCGCTGCTGCCGTCGACGAAGGTGACCCGGCAGCGGTACTCATAGTAATCACGGGCGGCGGTGACCGGTACGCTGAGGGTGGCCGTCTTGGCGCCGGTCATGGTGCTGTCATACCAGTTGTTGCCGCCGTCGGAGCTGTACTGCCACTGATAGGAGGCAGCGCCGCTGACGGGGACGGTGAAGACGGCGGTGTCGCCCACGGCGCCGTAGACGTCGGGCACGGGACCGTAGAAGTCGATGCAGCAGTGCAGCGTCACCACGTTGGACAGCACGGTGTTTCCGCTGCTGTCGGTGACCTTGCAGCGGTACTGATAGCCGTCACGGGCGGCGGTGACCGGCACGCTCATCCGGGTGGTCTTGGCGCCGGTCATGGTGCTGTTGTGCCAGTTCTCGCTGCCGTCGGAGTTGTACTGCCACTGGTAGGTGATGCCCTTGCCGGCGGCGAAGCAGTAGAGATCCAGCGTCTCGCCCACGGCCAGCTCATTCTCACCGGTGACGGCGGAGGTGTACCAGCTCCCGCTGGACTTCAGGATCACCGGCTCGTCGGGCCGCTCCCACTGCACGTAGTAGGTGGTGTCGGCGGCGGGCATGGCGAAATAGCCGTTTTCATCAAGGGACACCGGCTTGGCGCCGGCCTTGTCGGTGGACAAGGTCTTGACGGTGTAGCCGCTGCGGACGATGGACTGGCCTATGCCGCCAGCCATGAGCTTGAATCCGGCAGGGACCTGAACGGACATCTCCGTGCCTGCCTCGATGACCTCGTTGCTGCCCGGCAGGATGAACTGGCCGCCGTTGGCGTTGAGGGTCAGCTTCACGGACTTGCCCCACATCATGTAGAGGGTGGTGTCCTTGCTGAAGGTGGCGTTGTAAAGCTCGGTCAGCTCCATGGGGTCGGCGCCGCCGCTGGTGGCGGCCAGGCGCAGGGGCAGATAGCCGCTGCGGAAGCCGGCGGAGGAAAAATCGGTGAGGCCGTACTCTTCGAGGGTCCACGAGGGGATGTCGCCGTTGGCGCGCAGGGTGATCTTCAGGGTGGTGGAGCCGTCCATGAAGCGGCCGCCGTTGCCCTTCAGCGTCAGCGTGGCGCACTTGGGCAGGATGACCAGCTTCTGATAGAAGGGCACGCCGTTGGCGATGGCGGCAAGCTGGTTGCTCTCGCTGTTCCGGATGGTCAACGTTTCGTTGTAGCCGCCGGCCAGCATCATCAGCAGGCCCGTCTGCTGGGTGAGCACCAGCTTGTAGGCGCTGCCGGAGCTCTTGTTTTCCACGGTCAGGTCGGTGTTGTTGTCGCCGTTGAAGTCATAGGCGGTGACGGCGCCGGTGGTCTGGGCGGACGAGGCGGACTTGCCCAGATCGTTGAGAATGGCTCTGGCCAGATAGGCGTCGGTCACGGTGGCGGTGCCGTTGGCGCTGAGATCCACCGTATAATCCAGCGTGCTGTCCAAGCGGTTCAGGCTGCAGTAGAAGGTGCCGGTCTTGCCGGAGTAGATGGAGCTGTAGCCGCTGTTGTAGCTGCCGAATTGCGGGTGCACGACGTAGCTGGTGCCGGAGATGGTGCAGCCGTCAAAGGCGCGGACGGTGACGTACAGGTAGGGATACTCGCCGCCCTGGACGACCTGGGCGGCGGTGCTGGACCGGCCGTTGCGCCACTCGGCGCTGATCAGCTCCACGCCGCAGTTGACGTTCGCCAGATAGATACCGCTGGCGTCGGGTATGGCGCCGGTGACGGGCTTGACGCCGCCGGCAAGCTCGATCCTGCCCACGCTGCCGGTCTTGATGGCAGTCCAGCTGATGCCGTTGGCGCCGTAGGTCTCGGCGCGGACAGCTGCGGTCCACGTGGTGTTGGCGGTGGGATAATAGACGGTGACGGAGTCATTATAGAGGACCCTGGTGCCGAAGGTGGGCGCGTCGCCGGTAAAGAACAGGCCCGTCAGGGCAGAGTCGCCGTAGAAGGCGTCGTTCCCCACGGCGGTCACGGTCTTGGGCAGCACCATGCTCTCCAGAGAGGTGCAGTCATTGAAGGCGGAATCGCCGATGGAGGTCAGCTTCCCGGGCAGCGGCATATGGGTAATGCCCTTGCAGTGGGCGAAGGCGTAGTTGCCGATGGAGGTGATGCTGTCGGCCAGCGTCACCTTTTTCAGAGACGTCAGATCGGTGAAGGCGTAGGCGCCAATGCTGGTGACGCCGCTGCCCACCTCCAACGCGGTGATAGAGGCGCGTCTGCTGTACCAGGGGGCGCCGCCGGCGGCATAGTTCGACATGAGGCCGCTGCCGGTGATCAGCAGCTTGCCGTCGTCGTACAGCTTCCACACGACGCTGCTGCCGCAGCTGCCGGAGTCGATGACGCTGGCGGCGGGCAGCTCGGCCGGAGGAGTCAGCGCCTCCGGCTGATCCGGGGCGGGTGCCTCCGCCGGTGCGGCGGTCTCCGTCTGGACGGTCCCGTCCTCCTCCGCTGCCGGGGCGGCATAGGCCGCGGGCAGGAAAGACAGACACAGGATCAGGGACAACAGCAGGGATAGGATACGTTTTTTCATAGGGGTCCCTCCTTCTTCATGTCTCTGCCGCGGCATGGCGCCGCGGCGGTGCAAACTTTATCATATTGTCGGTATAGAATTTACTATGGAATGAAAAATCTGTCAAGGCGTGGCCGGGCATTTTGCCCATTTCCCCTGTCTACCGGCGAAAAACGGACGAAGCCTCCCGGAGGGATGACCTCCGGGGGATGTTTTATGCTGGGGGCAGCATGGGGATGGCGCAGAGGCAGCAGACTCTGGCCCGGCGGCGTTCAGCGCAGACGGGGAATACGGATTGCCACGGGCACTTCGTGCCCTCGCAATGACGGGATAGGGTATGACGGATTGCCACGGCGGCTGCGCCGCCTCGCAATGACGGGTGTTCTATCTTTCTCCGTCATTCCGAGGAGGCCCGCAGGGCCGACGTGGGAATCCGTCCTCTCCGGGTATTACGGATTGCCACGTCGCTTCGCTCCTCGCAATGACAGAACGGGGGCATTACGGATTGCCACGGCGGCTGCGCCGCCTCGCAATGACAAGAGCGGCGCCTTACTTCACCGTCAGCGTGGCGGGACCGGCAACGGTCTCCACGCCGCCTGCGCCGGTGATGACGCAGCGGTACTGCTGGCCGTTGCGAGCGGCGGTGGCCTTGACGGACAGGGCGGCGGTGTCGCAGCCGGCGGCGGTGGAGTTGACCCAGTTGGTGCCGGTGGCCGTCTTATACTGCCACTGATAGGTGAGGTCGAGACCGTCGGCGGTGACGGAGAAGGTGACCGTCTCCCCTGCCGCGGCGGTGACGTCCTTGGGTTGGGCGGTGATCCGGATGCCCACACGCAGCGTGGCGGCGGCGGAATACGTCTTGTTGCCGTTGCCGTCGGTGATGACGCAGCGGTACTGCTGGCCGTTGCGGGCGGCGGTGGAGATCACGCCGATGGAGTTGGTGTCGCTGCCGGTCATGGTGGAGTTCACCCAGTTGGCGCCGTCAACCGTCTTGTACTGCCACTGATACGTGAGACGATAGCCGGTGGCCTTGACGGTGAACCGGGCGGTGTCGCCGATGGCGGCGGTGACGTCCTTGGGCTGGGCGGTGATCTTGGTCTTCACCTTCAGCACGGCGGTGGAGCTGGTGACCGTGGCGCCATTGGCATCGGTGACGACGCAGCGGTACTTCTGGCCGTTGCGGGCAACGGTGACGGGCACGCTGAGGCTGGCCGTCTTGTTGCCGGTGAAGCCGGAGTTGGTCCACTTGGACCCGGTATAGTACTGCCACTGGTAGGTGAGGCCCGCGCCGGTGGCCTTGACGGTGAACTTGGCGGTGCCGCCGATGGGGGCGGACTTGTCGGCGGGCTGGGCGGTGATGGTGGTCTTCACCGTCAGCTTGGCCGCATTGGAATACGTCTTGCTGCCGTTGGCATCGGTGATCCGGCAGCGGTACTGATAGCCGTTGCGGGCGGCGGTCACGGGAACGGACAGGGTCTTTGTCTGGTTGCCCTCCATGGAGCAGCTGAGCCAGTTGGTGCCGCCGGCGGCCTTGTACTGCCACTGGTAGGTGAGGCCCGCGCCGGTGGCCTTCACCGTGAACTTGGCGGTGTCGCCCACGGCGGCGGACTTGTCGGCGGGCTGGGAGGTGATCCTGGTCAGGATATACAGCGTGGCGACGTCGGAGGTGACGCTGGCGCCCGTGCTGTCGGTGATGACGCAGTGGTACTGATAGCCGTTGCGGAAATCAGCGGCAGGCACCGACAGCGCGGCGGTGTCCGCGCCGTCCATGGGACAATTGCGCCAGTTGTAGCCGGGGATCCTGTACTCCCAGCGGTACGTCATGTCCCCGCCGGAGACCTCCACCTTGAACAGCGCCGTCTCGCCCACGGGAACGGTGACGTCGGCGGGCTGGACGGTGATCAGGGACTTCACCAGAAGCGACACGCCGCGGGTGTACGTTTTGTTGCCGCCGGCGTCGGTGATGGCGCAGCGGTACTGGTAGCCGTTGCGGTAGGCCACGACGGGCACCGGCAGCGAGGCGGTCTTTGCCCCGTCCATGGGGCAGGTCAGCCAGCTGGTGCCGGACGGCAGCTTATACTGCCACTGATACTGCAGGCCCGAACCGCTGGCCTGCACCTTGAAAAGCGCCGTATCGCCGATGGGCGCGGAGATGGTATGGGGCTGCTCGGTGATGTTGATCCTGGGCTCGGAAAGGGTCAGGCCCAGGTGGTCGGCCACACCCTCAGCCGCGCGCCAGCCGCTGCAGAAGCCGGTGGTGTAGTCCCGGATCTTGTTGTTGGCGTCGATGTAGAAGGCGACCGGGAAATAGACGCTTGCCTGCATGTCCCCGCACTGATTCAGCAGGTCCGACAGGCACTGCGTGACGACGCTTTTGCTCTCGTTGTAGCAGACGGTCATGGACTGACAGTTGTAGGAGTTGGCATGGTCCCTGACGAATTTGGCGTCCCAGCCGTCACAGTCCACACACACGACGTCCAGCCGGCCCAGATCGTACTTTGCCAGGCCGGTCATCAGGGCTTTGGTGTACGGGTCGGTGCCGATGCAGCCGAAGATCAGCACCTTGGGGCCCCAGGTGGCGTCGGAGGTGACGCTGACGCCGTCCACGTCCCGGAAGGTGAAGGAGAGGTTGTCCACGTTCAGATCGGGATCGGCCACCATGGGGTACGCCTTCTCAAACGTCTCGGTGTCAAACGGCGGCTCCCGGAAATGGTCCGGGAACTCCCGCATGCCCTTGAGGTACCAGTCGTGGGTGGTGGCGTCGTCGCCGCCGTCCCAGGTGGCGTCCACGTTGTAGTACAGGCTGCCGATGCGCACGATGTTCCAGGCGTGGTCCACGCTGGTGACCACGCGGACGTCCAGCCCCGCCTCCATGCACATGCGGTAGAACAGCACGGCGTAGCCCTGGCACACGGCGGTTTTGTCGTGCATGGCGCCGTAGGCCGTGTACTGCACCTCGTAGCTGGTGTCCTCCACGTGCTCGTAGTCGTAGTTGACCCGGTCGCAGATAAAGTCGTAGATGGCGCGGATCTTCTGCGTCTCCGTCTTGCCGGAGAGGGACAGAGAGGCCATGGCGCTGTTGACCTCGCTTGTCAGGGTGTTCTCCTGGGCGGCGGTGGTGTAGTACCTCGCCGTGTAGGTCAGCACCTTGCTGCCGTCAGGGGTGGGCGTTTCCTTGGAGCAGTAGCAGTAACCGATCTGCCAGCGCAGGGAGTCGCCCGCCTGGGGGTTGCCGCCCGCCGTGTGGGCCATGGCCTCCTCTACCAGCGCTTTGGTGAGGGCCAGATCGGTGGGTGAATACAGGGAGTTGGGGACGGAGAGCGTGAAGCTGGTGTTCCGGGCCAGCATCTGGTTGCGGACGTAGGCCGTCGCCGCGGAAAACGTGGTGTAATGGGG
Source organism: Oscillospiraceae bacterium UBA3851 (assembly GCA_002392625.1). Lineage (GTDB taxonomy): Bacteria > Bacillota > Clostridia > Oscillospirales > Oscillospiraceae > Vescimonas. Next base: position 3,282 of record DGHJ01000101.1, on the reverse strand, counting down.
CGTGGCGCGGGTGGGCTCGCTGTTCTTCCGCAGCGCAGCCAGGTCCGCGGCCAGCTCCTCATCTGTGTGGGTCCGGCGGTAGAAGGGGTTGACGTAGACAAAGGAGCCGTTCGGCTCCTCCCTGCCCTCCGTGCCGGCGGCCAGCGCCGTCATCGGCAGCAGCGTCAGGGTCATCAGCGCCGCCAGCAGCAGCGCCAGCAGGTTTTTGATCCGTTTGCTCATGTGGTTCTCCTTTCCGATCCCCCGCGGGGCGGGGATCAACGGTTGCCGTGTGTTGACATTTATTCAATTAAATTATACGCCCGTCCACCTTGAAACGCAAGGGGATTCCGGCGAATGGAAAAAGACGCCGCGAGATCCGGGGGCGGATTGCCGCGGGCCGCAGGCGCCGCCTCGCAATGACGGGGACGGGGGGGTTTACGGATTGCCACGTCGCTTCGCTCCTCGCAATGACAGAACGGGGGCATTACCGATTGCCATGGGCAGCAGGCGCCGCCTCGCAATGACAGAACGGGGGTATTCCTGCGCCTGTCATTCCCAGACCGGTCTGCAGACCGGTCGTGGGGATCCGCACTCTCTGCAGCGGGTACAACGCACCGTTTCTATTGCAGGGCCCCGCCAAGGACGCCTCATTCGCCCCTTTCGGGGCCGTTTTCGGCCCAGCTGCAGAAAAATTTCCTGTATTTGAAAAAAAATTTCGCAGAAAAAAAGGAAATCGGAAAGTTTTTTGGTATATATAATTAGAGAGATTTGGAACACTGACAGAGAGGAGGTCTTTTCATGGCGTTTCCCCAGCCGTTTCTGGACGAGCTCATCGCCCGCAGCGACATCGTGGACGTGGTGGGGTCCTACGTGAGCCTGCAGCAAAAGGCCGGCAGCTACTGGGGCTGCTGCCCCTTCCACAGCGAGAAGACCCCCTCCTTCCACGTGCTGCCGGACAAGCAGTTCTACCACTGCTTCGGCTGCCACAAGGGCGGCGGCGTCATCAACTTCATCATGGACATGGAAAACCTCTCCTACCCCGACGCCGTTCGCTTTCTGGCCAAGCGGGCCAATATGGAGGTGCCGGAGGACGACCGGGAGGGCTCCGGCCGCCTGCGCAAGCGCATCCTGGAGCTGAACCGGGAGGCGGCGCGTTTTTACTACGACCTGCTCCAGCGCGACGAGGGCGAGGCCGTCCGGGCCTATCTGGACAAGCGCCGGATCCGCCGGGCCGTGGCCGTGCGCTTCGGCATGGGCGCCGCCCCCGACAGCTGGGACACCCTGCTGCGGGAGATGACGGGCCGGGGCTACACCAAAACCGAGCTCATCTCCGCCGGCCTGGCCGTGCAGAACAAGAACGGCCGGATCTACGACAAATTCCGCAACCGCCTTATGCTGCCGGTGGTGGACGTGCGGGGCGACGTGGTGGGCTTCGGCAGCCGCGTGCTGGACAAGTCCGAGCCCAAGTACATGAACACCTCCGACACGCCGGTGTTCTCCAAGCGGCGGGTGCTGTACGCCCTCAACCTGGCCAAAAAGACCAAGCGGCCCAACATCATCCTCTGCGAGGGCAACCTGGACGTGGTGACCCTGCACCAGGCGGGGTTCGACAACGCCGTGGCCACCATGGGCACCGCCCTGACCCAGGAGCACCTGCGGCTCCTCAGCCGCTACACCCGCGAGCTGGTGCTGTGCTTCGACAACGACACCGCCGGCCAGAACGCCACCAGGCGGGCCCTGGAGATGCTGAACAACTCGGAATTCACTGTAAAGGTGCTTCACTTGCCAAACCGCATGGAAGAAGGCGTTGCCAAGAAGCAGGACGCCGACGACTTCATCAAGGCCTACGGGCCGGACGCCTTTGAGAGACTGCTGAACGGCAGCGAGGGCGGCATGGACTTCACCCTGGCCCAGGTGGCCGGGAAGTACGACCTGGGGCTGGACGAGCAGAAGGTGGCCTACGCCGCGGAGATCAGCGGCGAGCTGGCCAAGCTCCACAACGCCGTGGAACGGGAGATCTACACCGCCCGCGCCGCCCAGGCCGCCGGCCTCACCGCCGAGGCCCTGGGGCTGGAGGTGAAGCGGGCCATCCGCCGCCGCATCGCCGCCGACAAAAAGCGGCAGGAGCGGCGGGAGCTGAACCCGGCGGTATCGCTGCAGCCACAGGAGCGGGGATTGCGGTACGAGAACCTGCGCTCCGCCATGGCCGAGGAGGGCCTCATCCGGCTCCTTTTGCAGGATCCGGGCCTGTTCGGCCCGACCATGCCGGTGGCGGCGGAGGACTTCTCCTCCCCCCTGCTCTCGAAGATCTACGCCCGGCTGTGGCAGGATCGGGAGGACGGGTACGCGCCCTCCATCGCCCGGCTGGCGGGCGACCTGACAGCCGAGGAGATGAACCACCTGACCGCCATCGCCCAGAAGCCGGAGTCCGCCGCCAACGGCGCCCAGGCCCTGCGGGACTATGGGGCGGTGATCCGCAAGGAAAAGGAAAAACGCGACGGCTCGGCGGGGGATCCCCTGGCCGCCGCCGCCCATACATTCAAACAAAAAAAGGGATACGGAGGAAAGCGCAATGACTGAGAACATGGACAACCTGACCCCGGAGCAGCTGGAGCAGATGGCCGATCAGCTTCTGAACAAGGGCGAAGAGAAGGCCGCCAAGGCCGAGGAGAAGGTCGAGGACAAGAAGGCCGACAAGAAAAGCACCAAGGCCGGCAAGCTTGACGACAAGACCATCGCCACCCTGCCCGCCGCCGGGCTGCTGCAGAGCAACGAGAAGCTGAAGGACCTGTTCGTCCGGGCCAAGAAGAAGGGCAAGATCCACACCACGGAGCTGGAGGATCTGATGGACGAGCTGGAGATGAACGACGAGCAGTCCCAGCAGATCTACGAGTCGCTGGAGATCCTGGAGATCGAGCAGAGCAGCGACGATCTGCTGGCCGGTCTGCCCGACGACGTGGAGCCGCCCATGGAGGAGATCGCCGAGATCGAGGAAGAGGAGCTGGTGGACCCCAACACCCTGGTGGACAGCTTCAACACCGACGACCCCGTGCGCATGTACCTGAAGGAGATCGGCAAGGTGAACCTGCTGACCGCCGACGAGGAGGTGGCCCTGGCCACCGCCATGACCGCCGGCAACACCGCCAAGGAGCGGCTGGCCGAGGCCGAGGAGGAGGGCGAGGTCCTGCCCGATGAGGAGCGCACCGCCCTGGCCGCCCAGGTCACCGCCGGCGAGAAGGCCAAGCAGAAGCTGGCCGAGGCCAACCTCCGCCTGGTGGTGTCCATCGCCAAGCGGTACGT
>DGHJ01000123.1:5742-5868 GCA_002392625.1 Oscillospiraceae bacterium UBA3851 | reverse complement strand
GCTGCTTCAGGCTCCAGCCGGCGCAATAGCCGGTGAGCATGCTGAGGTCGTGGAGATGAATGGCAGCGCTGCGGTGGGCGTTGGCGATCTCGTCGTCGTACACCTCGCTGAGCCAGTAGTTGGCGG
>DGHJ01000123.1:257-5663 GCA_002392625.1 Oscillospiraceae bacterium UBA3851 | reverse complement strand
TGGACAGGATCAGACCGCCCACGGAGTAGGTGACGGTGGAATTCTCCTTCACGCGCCAGTCGTTGATCTTCAGATAGTTGTCCACGATGTCCTTGTAGTTGAGCAGGGTGGAGTTGATGTTGCGCACCTTCTCCCGCTGGCGGCGATAGAGGATGTAGGCCTTGGCCACGTCGGCGTACCCGGCCTCGGACAGCACCTTTTCCACGCTGTCCTGGATCTCCTCCACGGTGATCTGCCCGTCGTGGACCTTGGTCTCGAAGTCCGAGGCCACCCGCAGGGCGATGAGATCGATCACGTTGGGGTGATACTCCTTGTTCAGCGCCTCGAAGGCCTTGGTGATGGCCGCGCTGATCTTCTCAATGTGGAAATCTACGACTTTTCCGTCTCTCTTAACAACCTGATACATGAAAAAGCTCCCCCTATCGGTAGAAATCATAACTTGCGGTTCGACAAAATTCGGCCAAAATCTGCATGGTATTATTCTACTCTTTGGGAGAGCCCATGTCAACTATATATTCTGTTTTCAGAAAAGTTAGCCACAACATATTGTGCCCGATCAATCCACACCCCGGAGGCTGACCTGGCCTACAAAGGGGCGGACGGCGTCGGCGAAGCGGAGCATATCCGCCTTGGCTGGGGCGTGGAAGCCCTCATAGGGCACAGAATCCCGGTCGGTGAAGGCCTGGAGGAAATAGCGCCTTGCGCCGCGGATCAGCTGGCCGATGTCGGCGAAATCCGCCGCCTCGTGAAGCTCGGCGACCACGGTGGTGCGGAACTCGTAGTCCGGGGCCAGAGTCATCATAAGCTCGATGCTCTGCCGGATGGGAGCCAGATCCACCGCGTCCACGCCGCAGGTGACGGCGTATTTGGCGGGGCTGTTCTTCACGTCCATGGCCACATAGTCCACCAAACCCCGGTCCAGCAGGGTGCCCAGCAGGGCGGGGTGGCAGCCGTTGGTGTCCAGCTTGACGGCAAAGCCCAGGGCGCGGATCTTTTCCAGCAGGTTCGGCAGGTCCTTGTGGAGGCAGGGTTCCCCGCCGGTAAATGCTACGCCGTCCAGCAGGCCCTTTCGCTTCTCCAGAAAGGCCAGCAGCTCAACCTCGTCCATGATGGGCCGGGCGGTGCCGTCCACCAGCTCAAAATTGTGGCAGAAGGGACAGCGGAAGTCGCACCCGCCCAGGAACACCGTGCAGGCTACCCGGCCGGGGAAGTCCAGCAGTGTCATTTTCTGCAATCCGTGTATTTTCATAGGCGCCTCCTTCAGACTGCCGCCAGAACGTGGAGATTCCGGACAGCGGCGTCGGTGATGCTGTCGTTGACGGAGTAGGCGTGCTTCTCCAGGTCTCCGCAGGTGGCCTTGGTAAGGCCCTGCTCCATCAGCTCGTCGATGACATCGGCGGCGATGCTCTCTATTACGTCGTACTTATCCTGGGCCAGATCGCCCTCGTTGTCGGTGGTCAGCAGATATTCCAGCAGCTCCGCCAGCAGCGCAAGCTTGGGCAGAGCCCGCATGGCACGGAAGCTCCACTTGTAATAGGGCCGGTATCGCCGGTTCAGAAGGAACACGGCGGACATGGCGCTTTTGACGAACTCGCCCACCGCCAGCTGGGCGGCGGCGTTTTCCCCGTGGCGCAGACACCGCAGATAGTTGTACTGCCCCGCCTGGGCCATCAGCAGCAGATGCCCCGCCAGCTTCTTGCGTCGGACTTCCTCCGGGTAATAGACCAGCGATTTCCGGATGGCTGTGACCTCGCCCCGGTTGTCGAAGAACAAAACGCCGTTGGTGCACTCCGCCAGCGCCTGTTCCGGCACGGTGAGCCACTGGGACAGCGTCAGCACGCCGTCGGCTGCGCCCAGCTTTTCGGCAAAGAATTCACCCGTCCGCAGCACGCCGTGGCGCGGACCGCCCACCGGCCCCATCATGGCACGGCGACAGCCCATAAACTCCTTTGGAAGCCTGGCATAGGCCCGCTCCAGGGCAAAGGCGGTTTTCCGGTCCACTGCATCCTCGCCGGGGAGAAAGAGACAAAAGCCCGGCTCAAAGTCATGGTCCTGGGAGACCGCATCGTCGTAGCCGAAGCACTCCGAGCCGCTGCCGAAGAGTCCGGCGGCCAGCTGGGGGAGAAGGTCGGGGAACTGCTCCTCCAGCATGGGTTTACCCCAGGCCTCGAAGTAGGCCCGTGACAGCTCAAGTCCGTTCATACAGCCTCTTTGCCCTTTCGTTCAATTCCTCCGCCGCGGCGAAGTAGCCGTAATAGGAAAAGGTGGGGGCGCACTTTTCGCACACGAAGGCGTAATACCCGTCCCGCGGGGCGGAGGTGTCGTTCAGCAGCTCCCAGGCCCGGTCCACCAGATCGAAGATCTGGTGCTCCCCGGCCTCCATGCCGTCCCTGGCCTCCACGGCGTTGGCCCGGTTGAGGCAGGTGATGGCCTGCTCCAGCACGCCGCCGGGCACCTGGCCCATGGCGTCCATGGCCCTGTCGTACAGGGCGAAGGCCCGGTCGTACTGCCCCAGAGCCACGCAGGTCAGCGCCATGTTGTTGTAGAGACCGCCCAGCAGCGCCGGCTGCGTGTGCTGCGCGGACTCATAGACGGCGCGGGCCATCTCAAAGAGCTCCAGCGCCCGGTCGTTCTCGCCGAAGGCGTTGCAGGCGGTGGCCACGTTGGTATAGGTGGTGCCGGAGCTGATGGTGCCGCCGAAGTCCAGCGCATCCAGCAGGCGGAGCGCCGCGTCACCGTTTTCGAGCGCCTTTTCCCGGTTTCCCACCTTGCGGTAGTGGCCCACCAGCTCGTTGCGGATGAGCAGCTCGCCCCGCTTGTCGCCGCCCAGCTGGGCCTCGGCCAGCCAGTACAGGAGGTGGCGCTCGGCGCCATCGTAGTCCCGCCGGCTCATGTACTCGTCCATTTTCCCGATGATCCGCTGCTGGGGCACAGGCTTGACCCTGGGCTCCGCGCCGTATGGCTCGCCGCAGAGCACGCAGCTGGGCTCCACGTAGTCCTCCGGGCCAATGATGTGGGGTCGGTCGATCATAGGCTGCCCTCCGTTCCTTGTTTTTTCCAGTATACCACGACTCTTTCCCCTTGGCAACTGCACTTCACCCTTGCAAGGCGCCGGGGAAACGCATATACTGTGGGAGAGACTGTTTGGGAGGGATCCTATGGCCGCCATTGGCACGTTTGTCAAGCGGGAGCCGGTGCTGCTGATCGCATCGCTGGCGGCCCTGGTCAGCTGCTTTTTCGTAACGCCGGACGCAGCGTATCTGAGCTATTTCGACTTTCGCACCCTGGCCCTGCTCTACTGCCTGATGACGGTGGTGGTGGGCTTGCGGCAGGCGGGGCTGTTTGCCCACATGGCCCACGTGCTGTGCCGCCGCGCGTCCAGCACCCGCGTCATGGGCATTTTGCTGGTGTTGCTGTGCTTTTTCAGCGCCATGGTCATTACCAACGACGTGGCCCTGCTGACGTTCGTTCCCTTCGCGGTAGTGGTGCTGGGCATGGCGGGCCGGGAAAAGGACCTGATCCGCGTGGTGGTGCTGCAGACGGCGGCCGCCAACCTGGGCAGCATGCTCACGCCGGTGGGCAATCCCCAGAACCTGTTCCTGTACTCCTGGTATAACCTCTCCGTGGGCGATTTTCTGCGCGTCACCCTCCCCGTGTGGGCGCTGTCCCTGGCGCTGGTGCTGGCCGGGTGCCTGCTGCTCCCCGGCGCACCCATCCGCGTCTTTCTGGGCCAGGAGCCGGGCATCCATCGCAAGGAGCTGTGGCTCCATCTGGCGCTGTTCGCCGTGTGTCTCATGGTGGTGCTGCGGCTCATCCCCTGGCCAGTGATGCTGGCCGCGGTGGTGCTGGTGCTGCTGATCTTCGACCGGAAGCTGCTCCTGAAGGCGGATTTCATGCTGCTTTTGACCTTCGTGGCGTTTTTCATCTTCGCCGGGAACCTGGGCCGGATGGAGACGGTGGCGTCGCTGCTGCGGCGCCTTTTGGCCGGGCGGGAGTATCTGACCACGGTGCTCACAAGCCAGGTCATCAGCAACGTGCCCGCCGCCGTGCTGCTCTCCGGCTTTACCGACCGGGCCAGGGAGCTGCTGCTGGGCGTCAACGTGGGCGGCCTGGGCACGCCCATCGCCAGCCTGGCCAGCCTCATCAGCCTGAAGCTTTACTCCCACTCGGAGCACGCCCGCACCGGCCGCTTCCTGCTGGATTTTTCCGCTGTGAACGTGATCCTGCTGGTGATTTTGTCGTTGGCGGTGGCAATTTTGTAACTTTTTTCACCACTGCGGGCATACTAAGGGCGGAGGTGAACGTCTGTGGAATCGAGATTTCCCTTTGACCCCACGCCGGGTGTGCATCATTTTCCCGGCGATGCGGACAGCTGCTTTGATCTCATCAACCAATACGGCACCTACAACATCCAGCCCACCGCCGACAGCGACCACATGTTTCCGATGATCGCGCCGGGCCTGCCCCGGCATTGGCGTCGCATGCGGCTGGACAAGCCCGATCTGGAGCGGCGGTAAGCCGCGCCGAAAAAGCGGAAGCGCCCCGTTGAGGAGCGCTTCCGCTTTTTCATGGTGATTTGTTACGATGGGTGGCACTGACCGTGCATGGCGCAGCCGGAACAGCTGCCGCCGCAGCTGCCGCAGGAGCCGCCGCAGGCGTGGCGTCCGGCGCGCTTGTCGCGGACGATCTTGCGGATCACCAGGGCGATCACCGCGGCCAGCAGGACGGCCACCAGAATGGTGCCCCAGTTGGCGCTCAGCCACAACAGCATGCCGATCACTTCCCTTCCAAAATACAGGGGATTCTTACTTGACCTTGACCTGGGAGGTCAGCTTGGTGGCCTCCTTGTAGGGACGCACCAGCAGGTACACGGTCAGCACCACGATGATGGCGGCCACGATGACGCCGATGATGCTGGCACTGCCGGCGAACAGGTTCCAGAGCTGGTAGACGCACAGGGCCACCAGATAGGCGAAGATGCACTGATAACCGATAGCAAACCAGGTCCACTTGCGGTTGTTCATCTCACGCTTGATGGCGCCGATGGCGGCGAAGCAGGGGGCGCACAGCAGGTTGAAGATCAGGAAGCTCATGCCGGAGGCAGACGTGAACTGGCGAGCCAGCTCACCCCAGACGGACAGCTCGCCGCCGCCGTACAGGGTACCCATGGTGGCCACGATGTTCTCCTTGGCCACGAGGCCGGTGATGGAGGCTACGGCGGCCTGCCAGTTGCCCCAGCCCAGAGGTGCGAAGATCCAGGCGATGGCGTTGCCCACACGGGCCAGGATGCTCATGCTGATCTCGTCCTCCTCCAGCATGCCGAAGGAACCGTCTACCCAACCGAAGCGGGACAGGAACCACACGACGATGGTAGACAGGAGGATGATGGTGCCGGCCTTCTTGATG
>DGHJ01000123.1:0-142 GCA_002392625.1 Oscillospiraceae bacterium UBA3851 | reverse complement strand
GGCAGCTCCATGACGAAGGGGGCGGGCTCGCCGGCGAACATCCTGGTCTTCTTCAGGATGATACCGGAGATGATGATGGCGGCCAGACCGATGAAGTATGCACCGGTGGAGACCCAGGCGCTGCCGCCGAAGATGGCGCCGG
>DGHJ01000028.1:8516-21691 GCA_002392625.1 Oscillospiraceae bacterium UBA3851 | reverse complement strand
AACTCCCAGTCGCGCTGGTCGTGGCCGGGCACGCCCATGACGATGCCGGTGCCGTAGCCCATGAGCACGTAGTCGGAGACGAACATGGGCACCACCTTGCCGGTGGCGGGGTTGGTGACCTCCACGCCCTGGAGGCGGACGCCGGTCTTGTCCTTGTTCAGCTCACCCCGCTCGAAGTCGGACTTGCGGGCGGCCTGGGCCTGATAGGCGGCCACCTCGTCCCAGTTGGCGATGCGGTCGCGCCACTCCTTCAGCAGCGGATGCTCCGGGGAGATGACGGTATAGGTGACGCCGAACAGGGTGTCGGCACGGGTGGTGTAGACGGTGACCGGCTTGCCCATGTTGGTCTGGAAGGTGACCTCGGTGCCGGAGGAGCGGCCGATCCAGTTGCGCTGCTGGGTCTTGACCCGGTCGATAAAGTCCACGCCGTCCAGATCGTCCACCAGGCGATCGGCGTACTTGGTGATGGCCAGCATCCACTGGCTCTTCTCCTTGCGGATCACCGGACTGCCGCAGCGCTCGCAGACGCCCTCCACCACCTCTTCATTGGCCAGGACGCACTTGCAGCTGGTGCACCAGTTGACGGGCATGGTGGCCTTGTAGGCCAGGCCCTTCTTGAACATCTGCAGGAAGATCCACTGGGTCCAGCGGTAATAGCTGGGGTCGGTGGTGTCCACCACCCGGTCCCAGTCAAAGCTGTAGCCCAGCATCTTCAGCTGGCGGGTGAAGTTCTCGATGTTCCTTTTGGTGACGATGGCGGGGTGGATGTGGTTCTTGATGGCGAAGTTCTCCGTGGGCAGGCCGAAGGCGTCAAAGCCGATGGGGAACAGCACGTTGTACCCGTCCATTCGCTTTTTGCGGGCAATGATGTCCAGAGCGGTGTAGGGACGGGGATGGCCCACGTGGAGGCCGGCGGCGCTGGGATAGGGGAACTCCACCAGCGCGTAGAACTTGGGGCGCTTGTCCCCGGTCACGGCGGCGTAGGGCTTGGTCTGCTCCCACCGCTCCTGCCATTTTTTCTCAATGGCGGCAAAATCGTACTTCATTTGATTGCTCCTTTATGTGAATGTATTTTACTTGACAGGTATTGGGAATATTGGATATTACGGATTCCCACGTCGCTTCGCTCCTCGGAATGACAGGTCAAATCTTCTTCTGTCATTGCGAGGGCCGCAGGCCCGTGGCAATCCGTCTTCCTCACGGGATAATAAAAGCCCCCGGCCGGAGAACTCCGGTCAGGGGCGTCATGTCAGATCACGCGGTACCACCCTGCTTCGCCGCGCAAGGCGGCCTCAGGTGCGCCGGTAACGGGGCGCGGTCCGTTCCGCCCTGTTCAGGCGGGAGACTCCGGGGCCAGTACAGACGGGCTTCTCCGCCGGCTCACACCAGCCGCCGGCTCTCTTGGGGCAGAATGTCCCGTCCTTTTTCCCTTCTCAGTCGTTTGCTCGATAACATATCTATTTTATGCGGTGCGGGTGGGTTTGTCAAGGGGAGATTACTCCTTCTCCCCCAGTACGCCTGTCAGGTCCACCTTTTTGCCGTCGCGCCACAGGTGCTCCAGGCCGTAGAACTGGCGGTTCTCAGCGTTGAACACGTGGACAGCGATGCAGCCGTAGTCCAGCAGGACCCAGGTGCCGCCCCGGTAGCCCTCCCGGTGCAGGGGCTCCTCCCCCGCCTGCTGGTGAAGCTCCTTCTCCACGTTGTCCACCAGCGCGTTGATCTGGGTGTTGCTGGAGCCGGTGGCGATGACGAAATAGTCGGCCAGCGTGGTGAGGTCGGTGATCTCCAGCACCTGAATGTCCTTTGCCTTCTTGTCGTCCAGGGCCCTGGCGGCCATCAGGGCCAGGTCTTTGGGTGTCTTCATAGTCGTTCCCCCGTTCTTCAGTAGATAATCCCGCGCCTCGCGGGTGTTTTTATGGATCGGATTGCCCATCTCCTCCATCTCGCGGATGGTCATATTGAGGCCCATCAGCAACCCCTCGTCCAGGTCGGCGTGAACGGTCTTGCGCAGCTCCTCCACACCGGGAAAATCGCGGGTCGGCTCGATATAATCGGCGAGATAGATGATCTTCTCCAGCAGGGTCATGTCAGGCTTGCCGGTGGTGTGCCACAAAATGGCCCCGTACACCGCGTCGCTGACGCCGAACACGTCGCGGGCGACGGCGGCGCCGGTCTTGCTGTGGAGCAGCTTCAGGGCCTTTCGCTCCAGTTCGTCCAGCTCGATGCCGTAATGCTCGCACAGGGCCAGCTGCTCCCGGAGCTCCAGCTTTTTGGTGCAGTCGTGGAGCAGGGCGGCGATGCGCGCTTCAGTGACGTCGGCGCCGTACTGCACGGCAAGGCGGACGGCCTCGGCCTCCGTGCCCAGCACGTGGGGCATCCGCTTGGGCTTGAGATAGCTCAGCGCGATGGGCCGCAGCTCCTCCGGCGTCAGGTGCTTCAAATCACAGTTGGTTCCGTAGAGGTGTTCGCGCAGGATATAGCCATACACCGCCTCAGGGAGCATGTCCCTGCCCTCGCCGGTCGGCAAAGCGCTGCGGACGTCCGTAGAGGAGACCTCGATGACCTCCCGGTTATCCACCGTAGCGACGGTGGCGCCGAACTGCTGCTCCAAACGGGCCTTCTGTGCGGCAAAAACCTCGTCCTCGTCCCCCGCCACGCGGCTGAAGGCGCCCACGTTCACCAGGGACAGAATCACCTCCGGCTCATGCCAGCTATGGAGCGAGAGGAACATGTCCGACCCCATCAGCAGCCACAGCTCGTCGTCCGGGTACTGCTCCCGGAGGGCGCGGAGCGTATCGCTGGTATAGCTCTTCCCCGTTCTGCGAAGCTCAATGTCAAGGACTTCCGCCTTACAGTCAAGCTCCGCCGTGGCCAGCACCGTCATCTCCAGGCGCTGGCTGGGCGAGGCGCTGCCCTCCGGCAATTGTTTGTGGGGCGGCACGTTGGCGGGGACAAGAAGCAGCTTGTCAAGGCCCAGCTGCTCCGCCGCGGCCTTTGCGGCGGTCAGGTGGCCCCGGTGGATGGGGTTGAAGGTGCCCCCGTAGATGCCGATGCGCATATCAGACACTCTTCTTCCGGTCACGGACCAGCTCGATCTTCCGCTTTTCCTTGTTGTGCTGATACCGGTACAGCACGAACCTGCTGCCGATGACCTGCACCACCTCGCTGCGTGTCAGACGACTGAGCTCCTCTGCAGCCTCGCGAGCGGTATAGAGGCTGTTTTCCAGCACCCGGCCCTTTATGAGCTCGCGTGCCTCCAGGGCATCGTCGGCCTGCTTGATGAGGTTGTCGCCGATGCCGTCCTTGCCCACGTGGAGGATGGTGTCCTCGCCGGAGGCAATGGCGCGCAGCTGCGCTCTCTGCTTACTTGTCAGTTCCATATCCATTCTTCTCCATATAGTCCTGTAACTCCACCGCAAAAGCGCGCAACGCGTTGCCGCGGTGGGAAATGGCGTTCTTCTCCTCCGCCGTCAGCTGGGCGAAGGTCTTTCTCAATTCCGGCACGAAAAACACGGGATCGTAGCCGAAGCCGCCCTCCCCCCTAGGGGCGAAGGCAATGGTTCCGGGGCACTCGCCCTCGGCGGTGACGGCATCGCCATTGGGGAAGCAGCACACCACGGCGCAGTGGAAATGGGCGGTGCGGCTGGTGGCGCCCCGGAGATTGTTCAAAAGCAGACGGTAGCGGGCTGCGTCGTCGTCCAATCCGCCGTAGCGGGCGGAATAGACGCCGGGCGCGCCGTTGAGAGCGTCCACGCACAGGCCGCTGTCGTCGGCAATGGCGGGGAGGCCGCTGGCCTCCATGACCGCTCTGGCCTTAATGGCGGCGTTCTCCAGAAACGTATCGCCAGTCTCCTCCGGCTCCAGGCTGAGGCCCAGATCGGACTGGAGGACCACCTCCACGCCCTGCTCGGACAGGATCTCCTGCATCTCCTTCAGTTTCCCACGGTTGTGGGACGCCAATACGAATTTCATATTCAACCCTCCCAGGGATCGCTTTTTCGTCTCTTATTCCGGGCCTTCTCCTGCAGCTGCTCTCGGTGTTCCTCGGCCCGTTCCTCCCGGTCCTTGGCCAGCTTTTCTGTAAAGCTTTTCCACTTGTCCTTCATTCTGTCCCAATTGGTTTCATATTCACGGACAGGTGTGATCAGGATCTTGCAGTCCTGGCAGTACCAGGATTCCGCCCGCTTCTCAGTGAAGAGGCCCGGCTCCGTCAGATTCATGCTGGAATCGGGCGGAAAAGGCTCGTTGGCAGGGCCGGGGCACCAGACCGGTGCGCTCTGGCTGGCGTAGAGAAAGCCCTCACGCATCTCCTTTTTACAATAGGGACACTCCATTACAGCCTCCCGATGATCTCACGCTGCCGGGCGATCAGCTCCCGGTTGCCCTTGGCGCACAGGTCCAGCAGCTCCTGCTGCTCCCGCACGGTGAAGGCACGGCCCTCGCCGGTTCCCTGCAGCTCGATGATCTCCCCCAGCTCGTTCATGATGCAGTTGAGATCCACCTGGGCGCGACTGTCCTCGACATAGGGCAGATCCAGCAGCAGTTCGTCGTCCACGATGCCGGCGCTGACGCCGGCGACAAAGTGGCGGATGGGGCTGCTGCCCAGGTCGCCGTCCTCCACCAGCTTTTTGCAGGCCAGAGCCAGGGCGATGAAGCCGCCGGTGACGCTGGCGGTGCGGGTGCCGCCGTCGCCCTGGAGCACGTCGCAGTCAATGGTGACAGTGCGCTCGCCAAGGGCCTTGAGATCCACGGCGGCCCGGAGGCTGCGGCCAATGAGCCGCTGGATCTCGGCGCTGCGGGAGCTGAGCTTCAGCTTGTCGATGTCCCGGCGGCTGCGCTCACGGTTTGCGCGGGGCAGCATGGAGTACTCCGCCGTGACCCAGCCGCAGCCGGGGCGCACGTGGGGCGGGACCCGGTCCTCCACCGAGGCGTTGCACAGCACCTTGGTGTCGCCGCACTGGATCAGGACAGAGCCTTCGGCGTACTTGACAAAGCCCGTTGTGATGGTCACGGGGCGCAGCTCGTTGAACTTTCTGCCGTCCTTGCGCATGGCTATCCCCTCCCTTTCAGAACATATCGGCCAGGAATTCCCCGGCGTCAAAGGGCTGGAGGTCGTCGATCCCCTCGCCCAGGCCAACGAATTTCACGGGCACGCCCAGCTCCTTTGCGATGGCGATAACGATGCCGCCCTTGGCGGTGCCGTCCAGCTTGGTGAGGACGATGCCGGTGAGACCGGCGGTCTCCTTGAAGGTCTTGGCCTGGATGAGGCCGTTCTGCCCGGTGGTGGCGTCCAGCACCAGCAGCGTCTCCACGGAGGAGTCCGGGCATTCCCGGTCGATGATCTTGCGGAGCTTGGAAAGCTCCTTCATGAGGTTAGCCTTGTTGTGAAGGCGGCCGGCGGTGTCGCACAGCACCACGTCCACGTTCCGGGCCTTGGCGGCCTGGAGGGCGTCGAACAGCACGGCGCCGGGATCGGCGCCCTCGTGCTGGCGGACGATGTCCACCCCAGCGCGGTTTGCCCAGATCTCCAGCTGATCGGCGGCGGCGGCGCGGAAGGTATCCGCCGCGCACAGCAGCACCTTCTTGCCCTGCCTTTTCAGCCGGTGGGCCAGCTTGCCGATGGACGTGGTCTTGCCCACGCCGTTGACGCCGATCACAAGCACCACGGCGGGGGTGTTCTTCACGTTCAGGGTCGGATCGCCCACGTTCAGGCTTTTGCCCAGAATATCCCGCAGGGCGCCCTTGACCTGATCGCCGGTCATATACATCTCCTTATAGGCTCGCTCCTGCAGCTCCTTCACCGCGTTCTCGGACAGCTCCATGCCCACGTCGGCCAGGATAAGGGATTCCTCCAGATTGTCGTAAAAGTCGTCGTCCAGCGTGTCCCAGGAGATGGGCGCCAGCCAGGCTTTTTTCAGTTTTGCAAACAGACCCATTGCGGTCCCTCCTATTTGATCTTATATTCCTTGGCCAGCTCGTTGAGGTTGGCCGTCAGCACCAGGGAGATGCCACGCTCCTGCATGGTGACGCCGTAAAGCACGTCGGCCTCCTCCATGGTGCCGCGCCGGTGGGTGATAACGATAAACTGGGTCTTGCCGGCGATGCGGCGCATGTACCGGGCGAAGCGCACCACGTTGGACTCGTCCAGCGCCGCCTCGATCTCGTCCATGACGCAGAACGGCGTGGGGTGCACCTTCAAAATGGCAAAGTACAGCGCGATAGCGACAAACGCCTTCTCGCCGCCGGAGAGCAGCGTGATGGTCTTGAGCTGCTTGCCGGGGGGCTGCACCTTGATCTCGATGCCGCAGTTGAGGATGTCCTTCTCGTCCTCCAGCTCCAGCTGGGCCTTACCGCCGCCGAAAAGCTCCAGGAACGTCTGCTGAAAGCTCTCATTCAGGAGCTTGAACTGCTCGGCGAAGATCACCGTCATCTGCTTGGTGATCTCCTCAATGACGCCCAGCAGCTCCTCCTTGGCCTTTTCCACGTCGGTGCGCTGCTCGCTGAGGTAGGTGTAGCGGGTGTTGACCCGGTCGTATTCCTCGATGGCGCCGATATTAGGTGTGCCCAGGGCCTTGATAGATCGGTTCAGCTCGGCGATGCGGCGGGTAGCCTTGGCCACGCTCTCCAGCTCGACGCGCTGGGCCACGGCGTCAGAGTGGCTCAGCTCGTAGTGCTCCCACAGCTTGTCGAGGATGGTCTTCTCCTCCATGGCATTGGCGCTGAGCTTCTGCTCCAGACGGTTGACCTCCTGTGTGCAGTTGAGCAGTGTCTCGTTGCGCTCCTCGATCCGGCGCATGACGGAGCCGCGGCGGCCCTCAAGCTCCAGCTTTTGGGCGGTGAGTCCGTCCAGTCTGGCGCGCAGGGCATCGGCCTTGGCGTGCAGGTCGTCCGCCTGGCGGCGGTGCTCCGCCGCGTCGGCGCGGGCCTTCTCGATGGTCTCGGTGAACTGGCGGCATAGCTCCTGGCGGCCGGTGCGGTCGGTCATCAGCTGATTGCGCAGATTCTCCAGCTCCTCGATGGCGCGGCGTGTAGTCTGCTGTTCGGCGGCCAGGGCGGCCTGTTGGG
Source organism: Oscillospiraceae bacterium UBA3851 (assembly GCA_002392625.1). Lineage (GTDB taxonomy): Bacteria > Bacillota > Clostridia > Oscillospirales > Oscillospiraceae > Vescimonas. The sequence goes on along the minus strand of DGHJ01000028.1, from coordinate 14,626 downwards.
CGCGCTTGCTGCTGATCTGCTCGGACAGGGCGGTGCTTTGATCCATCAGATCGCTGCGGCCGGCCTGGCTGGCCTCCATCTGCGCGTGGAGCGCGGCGGCCTCCGCCTCACTCTCGGCAATCGTCTTGTCCAGCTGCTCCATCTTCGCCTCGCTGTCAGCGCGGCGCCGGGCCAGCTCGTTCAGCTCCTGCTCCATGCCCTCACGGGCATCCCGCAAACCATCCAGCAGCACGTCGTACTGCTTTTTTGTGCCCTCCAGGGCGATGACGTCCTCCTCGGCCTTATGCTGCTGCTCTTTGGCCACGTCCAGCTCGTACTGGGCCTTTTGCAGCTCGCGGCCTGTCTCCTCGGCCCGCTTCTCGGCGTCGCGGAGCTTTTCCCGCAGGCCGTCCAGCTGGCCGCCCAGACGCTTGAGCTCGTTGGCGCGGCTCAACACACCGGCGGTGCGGCTCACTGAGCCGCCGGTCATGGAGCCGCCCCGGTTCATCACCTGGCCGTCCAGCGTGACGATGCGGAAGGCGCTGCCGTATTTCCGGGCCATGGCGATGCCGCAGTCCAGGTCCTCCACCACCACGGTGCGGCCCAGGAGATTGTGGAAGATCTCGTCGTATTTCTGATCGTGGCGCACCAGGTCGCTGGCAATGCCCACGAAGCCGTATTCGTTCTCCACGCCCTTCTGGCGCAGCACGTCGCCGCGGATGGCGGTCAGCGGCAGGAAAGTGGCCCGGCCCGCGTCACGCTGCTTGAGGTACCCGATGGCGGCCTTGGCATCCTCCTCCCGGTCCACCACGATGTTCTGCATGGCGGCGCCCAAAGCGATCTCCATGGCCACGGTGTAGCGCTCGTCGGTGGTCATGAGGCTGGCCACCGGGGCGTGGATGCCCCGCAAAGCCTGGCGCTCCGAGGCCTGCATCACCGTCTTGACGGCCTTTGAAAAGCCCTCGTACTCCTTCTCCATCTCCGTGAGCAGGTGGATGCGGTTTTCCAGGGCGCCCACGTCCATGGTCAGCTTGACCCTGGCGTCCTGGGCCTCCTGAGCGCGTCTGCGGCGGCCGTCCATTTTCATGGAATGGCCCTGGATGACGTTGGCGATGGCCTGGGCCTCCTCACGGGCCTCCTCCAGCGCGTGGCGGTTTTGTTTCGCCTCCGCCTGGGCGGCATCCAGCTTCTCTGCCGACGCGGCCAGATCCCGCTCCAGCGCGGCGCGGCGCTCCCCGGCTCCATCCACCGTGGCCTGGAGGGCGCTCAGCTCCATCCGCGCCTGGGCGGCGGCGGACAGGGCCAGCGTCTCACGGGCCTGGAGGGCCGTGGCCTCCTGGGCGGCGGAGTCGGCGTTCCCGGCGATCTGCCGCACCTGAGAGAGCAGCGCGTCGATCTCGCCCTCCAGTGCGGCTGACTCTGCGTCGATGGCGTCCAGGCGGCGGTTCTTCTCCTCCGTCTGGGCACGGAGATTCTCCGTGCGGCCGGCGCTCTCGCTCATCTCCTGCTCCAAGCGGCGCAGGGATTCGTCGTTGTGAGAAATGGTGGTCTCCAGCACGGCGATGGCGCTCTCTGCCTCGGCGGCGGCGGCATCCAGGGCCGACACGTCCTTGCGGACGGCCTCGGCGGCCACGTCGTTCTCCTGGGTCAGCCGGGCGCACTCCGCCTCTTCGCCGAACACCGCGTCCACCGCCTCCTTGGCGGCGTCCCGGTCGGCGCGGGCGGTCTCGCAGTCGGTTTTCAGCTTCAGGGCGGCGGTCTTGAGATTCTGCAGCTGCTCCAGCCACACGCTGATCTCCAGCACACGCAGCTCGTCCCGCAGGATGAGGTACTTCTTCGCCTTCTCCGCCTGCTCGCGCAGCGGCTCCACCTGCAGCTCCAGCTCGGCGATCTTGTCGTTGATGCGGACCAGATTCTCCTCGGTGCGCTCCAGCTTGCGCTCCGCCTCCTCCTTGCGGTGGCGGAACTTGGAGATGCCCGCCGCCTCCTCAAAGATCTCGCGGCGCTCACCGGACTTGACGGACAATATCTCGTCGATCTTGCCCTGGCCGATGATGGAATAGCCCTCCCGGCCCATGCCGGTGTCCATGAACAGCTCGTTCACGTCCTTCAAGCGGACGGACTGTCGGTTGATGTAGTATTCGCTCTCCCCGCTGCGGTAGTAGCGGCGAGTCACCGCCACCTCCGCCTCGTCGCGGGGAAAGATGTGCTCGGTGTTGTCGATGACCAGCGTCACCTGGGCAAAGCCCATGGGGCCGCGCTTCTCGGTGCCGCCGAAGATCACGTCCTCCATCTTGGTGCCCCGGAGCTGGCGGCTGTTCTGCTCGCCCATGACCCAGCGGATGGCGTCGGAGATGTTGGACTTGCCGGAGCCGTTGGGGCCTACGATAGCGGTGATGTCCGAGCCGAAGTTCAATACGGTTTTATCGGGAAAGCTCTTGAAGCCTTGGATTTCCAGTGCCTTTAAGTACAATCTGTTCACCTCTTTATATGCGCATGGTAATACATAGTAAGTATAGCAAGGCGGGCCGGATTTTTCAAGAAAAACATGAAAAAGGACCAACCCGCCTACAAACATGAAAAAGGACCAAGCCGCCGGTGTTTCTTGCAGATGAAACAGGAGAGCCGGCCGCGCGGTCAGCTCTCCTGCTGCTTATTGTGGTCGATCATCTCATAGAGGCAGTTCAGCGCGTCGGACAGGGTGCCGATCTGGTCCATAAGGCCCAGCTCCACCGCCTCCTCGCCGTAGACGACGCTGCCCACGTCGTTGGCCATGTCGCCGGTGGCCAGCATCAAGGCCCGGAACCGGTCGGCGCTGATGTGGGAATTCTTGGCCACGAAGGCGATGATCCGCTCCTGGATGCGGTCAAAGTACTGGTAGGTCGCCGGCACAGCGATGACCGTGCCGGACATGCGAACCGGATGGATGGTCATGGACGCAGACGGCGCGATCATGGTCACCTTGCCGGACACCGCCAGCGGGATGCCGATGGAGTGTCCGCCGCCCAGCACCAGCGTGACGGTGGGCTTGCGCATCCCGGCGATCAGCTCCGCGATGGCCAGGCCCGCCTCAATATCGCCGCCCACGGTGTTCAGCAGCACCAGCAGGCCGTCCACGTCGTCGCTCTCCTCAATGGCCGCCAGCAGGGGCAGCACGTGCTCATACTTGGTGGTCTTGCTGCTGCCGGGCAGCAGCATGTGGCCCTCCACCTGGCCGATGATGGTCAGGCAGTGGATGGTTCCGTGGCGGTTGGTGACCACCGAGGAGCCCATGTCCACGATCTGCTGCTGGGGTGTGTCGTTGTTCTCCGGGGTGAATTCGTTTTCGTTTTTATACTGATTGTCCTTGCTCATTTGCACCCTCCTTTTGAGTTAGGATGCATCTATATTACCTTTTTATGCACAAGAAAACGCCACCTTTTTGGGGTGGCGTTTTCTTTGGGAATCTGATTTCAAGCTTAGAAATATCGGATTGCCACGGCCCCGTTGGGGCCTCGCAATAACAGACGTGAAACAGCACGTCCTTTCATATGTTCGCTTACTCCGCCTCGTAGATGGCCTTGCAGCCCTTGTAGGTCATGTAGCAGTCCAGCTTGCTGACCACCTCGAAGGGAGCGTGCATGCTCAGCACGGGCACGCCGGCGTCCAGGGTGGCAATGTTGCGGTTGGCCATGTACTGGGCCACGGTGCCGCCGCCGCCGGCGTCGATCTTGCCCAGCTCGGCCATCTGCCACACCACGTTCTTCTCGTCCAGAATGCGGCGGACGTAGGCCACGGTCTCAGCGTTGGCGTCGTTGCAGCCGCCCTTGCCGCGGGCGCCGGTGTACTTGGCCAGGCCCACGCCGTAGTTGATGTGGGCGCTGTTGCGCCGCTCGTACACCTCAGCGTACAGGGGATCGTAGGCGGCGGTGACGTCGGTGCTCAGGCAGAAGGCGTTTTCATAGCAGACCCGCAGGGGCACGTTCTGAATGTCGCACAGATCGTTGATGAAGGTATCGAAGGCGGCGGACTGCATGCCCGTTACGCCCATGGAGCCGATCTCCTCCTTGTCCGCCAGCATGCACACGGCAGTCTTGGCGGGCACGGTGTCCAGATCCAGAATGGCCCGGAGGGCGGCGTAGCCGCAGACCCGGTCGTCGTGGCCGTAGGCGCCGATGAGGCTGGCGTCCAGGCCGATGTCGGTGGCATTGGCGGCGGGGACCACCTCGATCTCGGCGGAGATGAAGTCCGCCTCGGTGATGCCGTACTTCTCGTGGAGCTTCTCCATCACGTGGAGCTTGATGCGATCGCTCTCGCCGGCTTCGCCCACGGGCTCACTGCCCAGCAGCACGTTGAGACCCTCGCCGGTAATGGCCTCGTTGAGGGGCTTCTTGCCCTGCTCGCCGCCCAGGTGGGGCAGCAGGTCGGTGATGACGAACTTGGGCTCGTCGCCCACGCCCAGGGCCACGTTCACCACGGAGCCGTCCTTCAGCGCCACCACGCCCCGCAGCTCCAGGGGGATGGTGACCCACTGGTATTTGCGGATGCCGCCGTAATAGTGGGTCTTGAAGTAGGCCATCTCGTCGTCCTCGTATAGAGGGGTGGGCTTCAGATCCAGGCGGGGGGAGTCGATGTGGGAGGCGGTGATCTGCACGCCCTCGGCCAGGGACTTTTCGCCGATCACGGCCAGCATCACGTTCTTGGCGCGGTTGACGGTGTAGACCTTGTCGCCGGGCTTCAGCTCCATGCCGCGGCAGAAGGGCACGAAGCCCTTGGCCTCAGCCAGCTCCACGGCGCGCATGACGCACAGGCGCTCCGTCTTGCCTCTGTCCAGAAAGTCCTTGTAGGCCTGGCAGTAGTCCTCCATGGCCTGGCGCTCGGCGCAGTCCATGCGGTCGTAGCCGTTCTTGGGGCTGCTCAGGACCTTCTCCTTGCGGGTCTTCATCTCTTCACTCATGGTTGCTTTCCTCCTTATGATTTTTGATCTCTTGGATGATATGGCAGAAAAAGGCAGTCGCCTTGATCTCAAATGCAGCGGCGCTGGCCGCGTCGTTCGTCAGGATATCCGTGCAGTGCAGGCGGTAGAAGTCGTCCCCCTTCTGAGCGGCGATGCGGAGCCGGGCGTATTCCTCGCCGATGCCGTCCCGCGCCATGATCCGCCGCAGACGCATCTCCGGCGGGGCCAGCAGGCCAACCGTACGGTGGCACAGGCGGTCCATGCCGCTCTCAAAAAGGTTGATGGCGTCGATGCCCACGATGGGCGCGTCCGTTTCGTCGATGCGGCGCTCCACCTCGCGGGGGATGTACGCATAGATAATGGCATTGAGCCGGTCCATGGCCGAGCTGTCTGCAAACACGATGGCGCCCAGCTTCTGCCGGTCCAAACCGTTCTCATTGAACACGTCGCCGAAGGCGTCGGTGATAGCCCGGCGCAGGCCCTCATCGGTGCGAAGCATCTCATGGTAGATGGCGTCGCAGTCCAAGATGAGGCCGCCCATTTTTTTCAATGCATTGAGGGCGCTGGTCTTCCCCGCCCCCGTGGGGCCGGTAAGACCGATGACGATGGGATCCTCCGCCCGGACCACGTGGAAGCCTGCGGCTTTTTTCAGTCGGTTGCCCACCGCCAGGCCGAGACCGGCATCGTCGGGACACTGGGCGTAGATGTGGGAAACGTCGGATCCGTCAAAGGCGCGCAAGGCGTCAAACACGCGCTGCGCGTGAGAAAGACCGTCATCAGCGGCGCCCAGCGTGTGGACGGTATGGCCGGCAAACTGCGCGGCGAACTCGTCGAAGCAGATGACGCCGACCTTTTCGCCCAGATGGGCGCGTATGTAGGCTGCAGAGCGGGCGGGATGCCCCGTGACCACCGTCACCGGGGCCTTGGGGGCATAGTGGCGGTACTTCATGCCGGGGGCGCGGGGGCGCTCCCCCTCCCCAAGCTTCTCCGTCACCGCCTTGTCCACAGCCACCTCGCCCAGCACGGCCCGCAGCTCCTCCAGCGGCAGTCCGCCGGGCCGCAGCAGCCGGGGCGGCGTCACCGTCAGGTCGATGATGGTGCTCTCCACGCCCACCGCGCAGGGGCCCCCGTCCACGATGCCGTCGATCTTGCCGTCCATATCCTCCAGCATGTGGGCGGCGGTGGTGGGGCTGGG
>DGHJ01000028.1:0-8405 GCA_002392625.1 Oscillospiraceae bacterium UBA3851 | reverse complement strand
ATGGCCAGCGTCAGCGGGTGGTTGGGGCAGCGGACGCCCACGGTGTCCAGACCGCCGGTGGTGCGCAGAGGCACGTTCTCCCGCCGGGGCAGGATCATGGTCAGAGGACCGGGCCAGAACCGCTCCGCCAGCGTGTAGGCTACGTCCGGCACGTCGCGGCAGAACCGCTCCAGCCACGAACTGGACGGCACATGGAGGATCAGCGGGTTGTCCTGGGGGCGGCCCTTGGCCTCGAAGATCCGGGCCACGGCGTCCTCGTTCAGTCCGTCGGCCCCCAGGCCGTACACCGTCTCCGTGGGGATGCCCAGCAGACCGCCCCGGCGCAGGATCTCCGCCGCCTCGACGATGGCGTTTTGTTCTGTTTCCGGGTGAAAAACTCTTGTGATCAAAAGGGATCGTCCTCTCTCAAAAGCCCAGGTCCTGACCCACCAGTACCACCTTGACCCGTCCGGCGGGGCGGCAGCCGCGGGTGGCCACCATGGAGACGCAGATGGTCTCCGGGCTGAGGCAGTCGGCGCACTGGCCGGTGACGGCGCAGGGTGTCTTTATATCAAAACGCTGGGCGTTCATAGGGGCGGCGCAGTGGCGCACCCGGCTGTAGGCCGCCGCCAGATCCGGCACCACCTTGTTCATGCCCGCCACCACGATGACGGACCTGGGGCCAAAGCACAGCGCGGCCACACGGTTGCCCATACCGTCGATGTTGAAAAGCTGGCCGTCCTCGGTAACGGCGTTGCTGCTCATCAGGAACACGTCGCAGCTCTGGGCACGGCGCATGATCTCCCTGCGCTCCTCCGGGGGCACGGCGTCACGGTCCAGCAGGGGCTGGCCCCGGCGGCGCAGGGCGTCCTTGATGCCCAGCTCGTTCACGGTCACACTGCCGCCCCAGGACACCTCGGCCCCTTCGGGGATCAGCTCCAGCACCTTGGCCGTGGCCTCCTCCGCCGTGGCGCAGTAGTACGCGTCGAAATGACGGCGGCGCAGCGCCTCGGCCACCTTGTTTCCGGATTTCTCGTATTGCAGTCTCTTGGCTTCCAGCATGGTGTCAGTCCTCCCTTTCGTCTGATTGCAGATGGGCCGCCTGATCCGCCAGCGTCAGGGCGTCGATCAGCGCGTCCAGATCGCCGTTGATAACGGCGGCGATGTTGAAATTCTTGCTCTCCCCGGTGAGCCGGTGGTCTGTGACACGGTTCTGGGGGAAGTTGTAGGTGCGGATCTTGCCGCTGCGGTCGCCGGTGCCCACCTGGTTTTTGCGCTGGGCGGCGATGGCCGCGTCCTGCTTCTCCCGCTCCGCCTCGTAGAGACGGGAGCGCAGGATTTTCATGGCGCGATCCTTGTTCTTATACTGGCTGCGCTCGTCCTGGCATTCTACCACTGTGCCGGTGGGCAGGTGGGTGATGCGAATGGCCGACTCCGTCTTGTTCACGTGCTGGCCGCCTGCGCCGGAGGAGCGATAGGTATCGATCTGCAGGTCCTTGGGGTCGATGGTGAACTCCACCTCCTCCGCCTCCGGCATGACGGCCACAGTGGCGGCGGAGGTCTGGATCCGGCCGGAGGACTCGGTCTCCGGCACCCGCTGGACCCGGTGGGTGCCCGCCTCAAACTTCAGCCGGGAATACGCTCCCGCGCCCTCCACAGTTGCCACGGCCTCCTTGACGCCGCCCAGCTCCGTCAGATTCTCGTTGACAATGGTCATCGTAAAGCCCTTGCGCTCGGCGTACATGGTGTACATACGCAGCAGGTCGGCGGCGAACAGGGCGCCCTCCTCCCCGCCGATGCCGGCGCGGATCTCCAGGATCACGTTCTTTTCATCGTTGGGGTCCCTGGGCAGCAGCAGACGCTTCAGCTCCTGCTCCAGCCGCTCCTCCTCTGCCTTGGCCCGGCTCAGCTCCTCCTGGGCCAGCTCCCGCAGCTCCGGGTCGGACAGCATGGTCTGGGCGTCCTGGGCGTCGCGGCGGGCGCCGTTCAGCGCGCGCCAGGTCTGCACAACCGGCTGCAGCTCCTTCTGCTCACGGCTCAGCTTCGCCAGCTTCTCCCGGTCGGCGTACACCGCCGGGTCGGCAAGCTGGGACTCGATCTGGGTCAGCCGTGCTTCGATTTTCGACAGCTTATCCTCCATAGGTCTGCTCCAAATAGCGCTTTACGTTCTGAATGAAATCGTCCCGCCAGTAGGCGTAGCCCACGTCGTCCACACGGAGGGACACGCCCAACACGTGCTTCTGTGCCGTGTACTGATCCATCTGGTCGAAGATCTCCTCATAGCGGCTCTTGCCCGCGCGGGTCAGCACGTAGGCCACGTGCTCCAGCTCCAGGCCGCGCCGCTTCAAAAGGCCCCTGGCGGGGCTGGAGCAGCGCCCCGCCCAGACGGGGGTGCCCAGGATCACCAGGCGGTACTCGTGCAGCGGTTTTTTCGTTTCAAAGGGCTCAATGGGCAGCGTCTTGCGCTGCATGGCGGACTTGCCTGCCCACAGGAAGCCCCCTGCCCCGCTGTAATCCTCGCCGTCGGTGAACTCCACCAGCTCGGCGTCCAGCGCGGCGGCGATCTCCTCCATGGCCTGCTTCGTCTTGCCGCTGCGGGTATAGTAGAGGCAAAGAATATCGCTCATCGTTCAGACCTCCTCCAGCTGCTCGGATAGCTGCTCCCAGCGGGCCATCTCGCTCTCCAGCTGTTCTTCCGTGTCCAGCTTCTCCTCAAAAAGAGCAGCCAGCTTCGCCGCTTCGGTGCCGTATTGCTCCATCTCCCTATCCAGCTCGGCGCACCGGCGCTCCAGCTTGGCGATGGTGCTTTCGCAGATGGTGAGCTGCTTTTTCAACGCCTGCTGATTCCGGTTGCCCCGGACCGGGCGGGTGTCGCCGGTCTTTTTCGGCGCGGGGGCCGGAGCCAGCCGCTTCTCCTCGGCCTTGACGGCGCGGTACTCGGCAAAGCCCATTGGGTAGTCGTGGATGGTGCCCTCCGCCAGCTCCCAGATCCGGGTGGCGAAGCGATTGATGAAGTAGCGGTCGTGGCTGACGAACAGCAGTGTGCCGTCAAAGGCCTCCACCGCCTCCTCGATCCACTCGCGGGCAGCGATGTCCAGATGATTGGTAGGCTCGTCCAGAATGAGGAAGTTGATCTCCTCGTCCATCAGCAGGCACAGCCGCAGCCGGCTCAGCTCCCCGCCGGACAGGACGGCCACGCTCTTGAACACGTCCTCCCCCTGGAACTGGTAGGCAGCCAGGCGGTTCCGGGCGCTCTGGGCGGTCATGTTCCGCTTTTCGTAGATCATGGTGTCCACCAGGGACCGCTCCGGGTGGTCGAAGTGGATCATCTGCTCCAGATAGGCCGTGCGGACGGAGGGTCCCTGCCGCACGGAGCCGCCGTCCGGCTTTTCAGCGCCGGTGATGATGTTCAGCAGCGTGGTCTTGCCGGTGCCGTTTTCGCCCAGCAGGGCGATGCGCTCGCCGCCGCCCACGCGCAGATAGATGTCCTCGAACAGCGTGCGCTCTCCGAAGGACTTGGTGAGCCCCCGGATCTGCAGCACCTCGTCGCCACGGAACTCCCGACTGGCAAACCGGGCATCCATCTTTTTGGCACGGGTGGGCTTGGACACGGTGCGCATCCGCTCGATGCGCTTCTCCATGGATACCGCCCGGCGGAAGGTGTGGTCGTTGCCCTTCAAGGCCCAGACCTTCAACTGTTCGGCGGCCTTTTCCAGCTGCTCGATCTTGCTCTGCTCCTTGAGATACTGCTTCAGCTGCTCCTGATAGCGGCGCTCCTTCTCAATGGCGTAGAAGCTATAGTTGCCGCTGTAGAACGCTGCCTTGCCGTTTTCCACCTCGATGATCCGGGTGACGGTGCGGTCCAGGAAATAGCGGTCGTGGGAGATTACCACCACCGTGCCCCGGAATCGGGTCAGATACTCCTCCAGCCACTCGGTGGCCTGGAGGTCCAGGTGGTTTGTGGGCTCATCCAGCAGCAAAATGTCCGTGTCCTCCAGAATGAGGCGGCCCAGGTTTACGCGGGTCTTCTCCCCGCCGGACAGGTCGTCAAACAGACGCGAGCGCATGTCGGCGGAGATGGACAGGCCGTTCGCCACCTTGTTGACCGCCGTCTCGGTGTCGTAGCCGCCCAGGCCCTCGAACCGGGCGGTAAGATCGCCGTACCGCTTGAGGGTGCGGGGATGGCTGTCCCCCTCGGCCATGCGCGCCTCCAGCGCGTCCATCTCGTCCCGCAGGGCGAACATCCGGGCGAAAGCGGACTGGAGCACGTCCTCCACCGTATAGCCCACGGGATAGACGGGGATCTGGGAAATAAGGCCCAGCCGGCGGCCGGGCGCCACCATTACCTCGCCCTCGTCGGCGCGCAGCTCCCCGGTCAGAATGCGGAACAGCGTGGTCTTGCCGGCGCCGTTCTTGCCCAGCAGACCAACCCGCTCCCCGGTGTCCACCTGAAAGGTCAGCCCGTCCAATATTTTCTTGTCCAGATCAAAGGACTTGACCAGTCCGGTTACACTGATGTCGATCATGTCTTATTGCTTTTCCAGTTCCTCTGTGATTTTCTCAAATTGCATGGAGTGGGACGCCTTCACCAGCGCCGCCGTGCCCGCTGTAAACGCGCATCGGACGGTGTCCATGGCCTCATCCACCGTGGCAAACCAGCGGACGGCAGGGTTTTTCTCTGTTAAGTATTTTGCCTTGTCACCGATTGCAATAACAGTTTCGATGCCCAGCTCCGCCGTCAGCGCGCCCACGCTGCGATGGGCCTCGTCGGACAGCTCCCCCAGCTCTTTCATATCGCCCAGCACCGCCAGGCGGTGCCGACAGTCGGTGGCGGCCAGGAGCCGCAGGGCCTCCGACATGGACTGGGGGTTGGCGTTGTAGCAGTCGTCGATGATAAGCCGATCGTCGCCCACGCGGATCACGTTCATCCGGGACCCCACCGGGCGATAGTCCGCGATGCCGGCCGCGATCTCCTCCGCCGTCAGGCCCAGTCGCTCGCCGATGGCTACGGACATGGCCGCCGGGTAGATCATGTAGCCGCCGGGGGTGGTGACCCGGACGCGGTAGGCGCGGCGGGGCGTGACGACGGTGCAGCGCAGGCCCTCGATGCCCAGCTCCTCCACCTCCGTGACGCGGACGGTGCAGTTTTCACCCAGGCCGCAGCGTATGATTTCATTATTTTGTAAAGTGATACCCCTTAACAGTTCATCGTCCCCGTTGAGGACGGCGACGCCGCCGGGGCGCAGGTTCTCAAAGATCTCGCACTTGGCCTGCAGCACGCCCAGGCGGGTGTTGCCCAGGTTCTCCACGTGGGCGTCGCCCACGTTGGTGATGACGGCGAAGTCCGGCTGGACCATTTCACCCATATAACGGATCTCGCCGAAGTGATCCATGCCCGTCTCGATGACAGCGGCCTGATCCGACCGGGAGATCTCCAGCAGCGTCAGGGGCGTTCCGATCTGGTTATTCAGGTTGGCGTGGGTCTTGTGGGTGCGGTACCGCCGGCTCAGCACGGCGGCGATCATCTCCTTGGTGGTGGTCTTTCCGGTGGAGCCGGTGACCTGCACGAAGGGGATATGGCATTGTTCCCGGTGCCATGTGGCCAGGGCCTTCAGAGCCGCCATGGTGTCCTCCACCCGGATATAGCCCTTGCCGGGGAGCATCCGCTCCACATCACGGGCGGTAAAACAGGCGCTGGCGCCGCCGGCCAGAGCGGGTTCCAGATAGTCATGGCCGTCGAACCGCTCTCCCGCCAGCGGGATGAACAGTTGGCCGGGGCCGACCTTGCGGCTGTCGGTGGTCACGGCGGTCAGCACGCCGTCACGATCCTGCAGCAGCGTGCCGCCCACGGCGGCGCAGATCTCTCGGAGCGTGTAGGAAAACATCAGCGTTCCGCCTTTCTCGCCCGCAGTGACTCGTTGATAATCATCTCACAGAGGTCGCCGTAGGAGATGCCCACCGCCGCCGCCTCCTTGGGCACCAGGCTGGTGGGGGTCATGCCCGGCAGGGTGTTGACCTCCAGGCACCAGGCGACGCCGTTTTCATCCAGCAGGAAGTCGGTCCGGGAATAGACGCTCAGCCCCAGGGCGCGGTGGAGCTTCAGGGCCATCTCCCCCATCTCGCGCCACTGCTCGTCGGTGATGGGAGCAGGGCACACCTCGGTGGCGCCGCCGGACTGATACTTGGTTTCGTAGTTGAAATACTCCGCGTGGGGAATGATCTCCACGGCGGGCAGATATCGGTCTCCCAGCACGCCCACCGTCAGCTCCCGGCCGCGGATCATCCTCTCCACCACCACGTGGTCGCCGTAGCGCAGCACGTTCCGGAGCGCGTCACGCAGCTCCTCTCTGGTGTCGGGCAGCTCCACGCCGATGGAGCTGCCGCCGTTGACGATCTTCACTGCGCAGGGCACCTCCAGCTCCTCCACCAGGCGGGGAATGTCCGCCTCGGTGTAGCGCACATCCCGCCATGGGGCGGTGCGGATGCCCTCGGCGTCCATGAACCGCTTGGTAATGGACTTATCCATGGCCATGCCGCTGGAGACGTAGTCAGAGCCGGTATAGGGTACGCCCATGAGGTCCAGCGCCGCCTGGATGCGGCCGTCCTCGCCGCACTCGCCGTGAAGGCCCAGGAACACCACGTCCGCCAAGGCGCAGACCGTCAGCACGTCCTTGCCCAGCACGGAGGGACTTTGATCCGCCCGGCTGCGGCGCACGACCTCCAGATCCGGGGCCGTCGGCTCCACGCGCACGTCGCCGCACAGGCCGTCCGGCGCGTCGAAAATATCTTTCAGATCTCCCTTATACTTTTCCAGGCCTAAGAACATATCCACCAGAATGGCCTTGTGCCCCTTCTGGCGCAGGGCGCGGCAAATGCCGGTGCCGCTGACCAGGGACACGTTGCGCTCCGTGCTGAGGCCGCCGGCCAAAACAACGATCTTCATAGCTCTTCCTCTCTTTTCACAGGCGGAAGACCGCCTAATCTACCTAATTGTACCATGGTAGTATATCATAGTTCTCCGCCGATTACAACCGCCAGAGCGCACACGGCGAACGAAATAAATTGTGAAACCCGTCTTTTACCCCTTGACTTGGTAGGTTGAACGTGCTATGCTCTATATACCAACCAAAACAGTGGGTAATTTAGACCGTCAGATAAGGGAGGTCACAAACAAATGCGGATCTATGCGGACAACGCCGCAACAACGAAAATGAGCAGGACGGCCATCGACGCCATGCTGCCCTATATGGACGGGATCTACGGCAATCCCTCCAGCCTGTACACCATAGGCCAGGAGGCCAAGGAAGCCCTGGAAAACGCGCGGGAACGGATCGCCGCGTGCCTGGGCGCCACGCCGCGGGAGATCACCTTCACCTCCGGCGGCAGCGAGGCGGACAACCAGGCGATCCTCTCTGCCGCAGCCATCGGCGCGCGGAAGGGCAAAAAGCACATCATCTCCACGGCCTTTGAGCACCATGCCGTCCTCCACACCCTGAAAAAGCTGGAAAAACAGGGCTACGAGGTAACGCTGCTGGACGTGCACAGCAACGGCGTCGTGACGCCGGAGCAGGTAGCTGACGCCATCCGGGAGGACACCTGTCTGGTGACCGTTATGTACGCCAACAACGAGATCGGCACGGTCCAGCCCATCGCCCGGATCGGCGCCGTGTGCCGGGAGAAGGGCGTCCTCTTCCACACCGATGCCGTGCAGGCCGCCGGGCACCTGCCCATCGACGTGGCGGCGCAGAACATCGACATGCTCTCCCTCTCCGCCCATAAGTTCCACGGCCCCAAGGGCTGCGGCGTGCTGTACGCCAAGCGGGGCATCTTCCTGACCAACGTCATCGAGGGAGGCGCCCAGGAGCGGGGCAAGCGAGCCGGCACGGAGAACGTGCCCGCCATCATGGGCATGGCGGCGGCTCTGGAGGAGAGCTGCGCCAACATGGCGTCCGACAGTCTCCGCCTCACCGCCCTGCGGGACCGGCTCATCGAGGGTCTGGCGCAGATCCCCTACTCCGAGCTGAACGGCGACCGGGAGCGCCGGCTGCCGGGCAACGTCAACTTCTGCTTCGAGGGCATCGAGGGCGAGTCCCTCCTGCTGCTGCTGGACGACAAGGGCATCTCCGCCTCCTCCGGCTCGGCGTGCACCTCCGGCTCCCTGGACCCCAGCCACGTGCTTCTGGCCATCGGGCGGCCCCACGAGGTGGCCCACGGCTCTCTGCGGCTGACCATCGGCCCGGACTGCGACGAGGAGCAGATCGACTATATCATCCGCTCCGTGGAAGAGGTCGTCACCTATCTGCGGAACATGTCCCCCTTCTGGCGGGATCTGGTAACGGGCAAGCGGCCCCACGTATTTGCGAAATAAGGAGGCGCAGAACAATGGCATTATACAGTGAAAAAGTGATGGATCATTTCCGCAATCC
>DGHJ01000081.1:1017-2907 GCA_002392625.1 Oscillospiraceae bacterium UBA3851 | reverse complement strand
GCGCCGAGGCCATGGCCAGGGCCGGCATCCCCACGCTGGACACGCTGGTCAGCAAGGAGGGCCTGGGCATGACCAACGGCACCTGCGCCATGACCTCCGTGGGCGCGCTGGCTCTTTACGACGCCATCTGCGCCGCCCAGCTGGCCGACGTCATCGCCTCCCTGTCCTTCGAGGGGCTGACTGTCCTGCGCAACGCCTTTGATCCCCGCATCCACGCCGCCCGCGGCCAGCAGGGTCAGATGACCGTGGCCGCCAACATCCGCGCCCTGCTGCAGGGCTCCGAGATCATCGACAACTGCCAGAGTGACCGGGTGCAGGACGCCTACGCCCTGCGTTGCGTTCCCCAGCTCCACGGCGCCTGCCGCGACGCTCTGGACTACGTGCGTCAAAAGGTGGAGATCGAGTTCAATGCCGTCACCGACAACCCGCTGATCTTCCCGGATGACGAGGCCGTCATCTCCGGCGGCAACTTCCACGGCGAGCCCATGGCCCTGCCCTTCGACTTCCTGGGCATCGCCGCCTCTGAGCTGGCCAATGCCTCTGAGCGTCGCATTGAGCGCATGGTGAACGCCGCCCTCAGCAACGGTCTGACCCCCTTCCTGACCACCCAGCCCGGCGTCAACTCCGGCTTTATGATCGTGCAGTATGCCGCCGCCTCCATGGTGTCGGAGAACAAGGTCTATGCCCACCCTGCCTCTGTGGACTCCATCCCCTCCTCCGCCAACCAGGAGGACATCGTGTCCATGGGCACCACCGCCGCCCGCAAGGCCCGGATGATCGTGCGAAACACCCAGGACGTGCTGGCCGACGAGCTGATGACCGCCTGCCAGGCCATCGACATCCGCCGCCGTCTGAATACCCACGGCCAGGGCATTACGCCCCTGCATCAGGCCCTGTACACCCACGTCCGCGAAAAGGTAGCCTTCTATGAGGTGGACCGGGAGATATGGCCCGATATCCGCGCCTGTGAGGACATGATCCGCTCCGGCGAGCTGCTGGCCATCGTCAAGGAATATCTGCCCGACCTGGTGTAAACCGACAAAGCGCAGACAGCGATAGGGAGATAAGCCGATGATCCGTGTAAAGAAGATCCAAATCCCTGACCTGCCCACCGAAAACCCCCGCAGGCTGTACGTGTATCTGCCCCATGACTACGCCCGCTCGGACCGGCGGTATCCTGTGCTCTATATGTTCGACGGCCACAACGTGTTCTACGACAGCCACGCCACCTTCGGCAAAAGCTGGGGCATGAAGGAATATCTGGAGAAATCCGGCCTGCCGCTGATCCTGGTGGCGGTAGCGTGCAATCCGGAGGGCAACCGGCGGCTGAACGAGTACACCCCCTGGTCCTTCTCCCGCCGCGAAGTGGGCCGGATCGAGGCCCAGGGCAAGGTCACCATGGACTGGTTCACCCAAAAGCTGAAGCCGGAGATCGACAGGACCTACCGCACCCTGCCGGACCGTGAGCATACTATGATCGCCGGCAGCTCCATGGGCGGATTGATGGCCATTTACGCTGCGGTGGCGTATAACGACGTTTTCTCCCGCGCCGCCGCCCTCTCTCCCAGCCTGTGGGTCAGCCGCAGGAATATGACCCAGCTGATCCGCTCCCGCACGCTGCTCCCTCCCACGCGCCTCTACATGGACATGGGCAGCGGCGAGGCGGCGGACAATCCCCAGATGTATACCGCCATGTTCGACGTGGCCAACAGCCTGGCACGACGCGGCGCCGACGTGGCCGCCCGCATCGTCCCCGGCGCCATGCACAACGAAGCCGCCTGGGAGAAGCGCATCGGCGTTTTTTTCCAGTATCTGCTGGACTAATTGCATAGAATAGTAAGACCGGGCATCTGTCGGATGCCCGGTCTTCAGCTTGTCAAAAAAGCGGCA
>DGHJ01000081.1:0-868 GCA_002392625.1 Oscillospiraceae bacterium UBA3851 | reverse complement strand
GACTTTTTTGACAGTCTGAAGGCCGGGCATCTGTCGGATGCCCGGCCTTTTCATTTGCAGGTAGCTATTGCTTCATATCCCGGTGAACTGGAATAGATCAATCCCAGAGCGGTGAAAAGTGACGATACAGGAAATCCCGATAAGCTGCACACTCCGGATCGTTGAGATGGTCTCGGATGTAATTGGCGTGCATTTTTTGTTCATCCGGATCGATCTCGGCGTAGCGATGGATGATTACATGCCCCGCGGTTTCCTCCTTGATAATCTCTGCATAAACATTTGCGATATGTTCCCACAGGATCACTGGTACATCTTCGGAGTTTTCCCAAGTATGGCCCTTTGTATTTTTCAGATTAGCCGAGGAAGTCGGCCGATAAAGGAAGCCTTCTTTTCCGTCATACATCACCTTTAACTGGTCCGGGAAACGTTCAAAATAATGTTGGACTCCGTTTCTTGGCCCCATGGTGACAAAGTTATCCTGCCAGCTTCTGCAGCACACCAATGCATAAACCCGGTCAGTCGTGAAATATGCCACCCTGCTGCCGTCAATATGAGATTTCGCATTCGCAAGGATCGTATCAAGTCCCCCGATCACGCTGCCATGATAAAAGAAAACTCCCTGTTCCATGATCGTCCCTCCGTCTGATTTGTTCAAATCATGTGGGAGTAGCCCCTTGATTTGCGCACGATCCTCTGCGCCCTTCTCTGTGAAAAAAGTATCCGAGGTTGATCCTGACCTCCTTGCGGCCAATATCATCGTTTGTATAGCAGCAAGTATCAAAGCCAATCAGCTCAAAGCCTTGATGAAGATAGAATCCGATTGCATTTGTATTGCAGGATTGCGTCTCTAATATGATGGCGCGCCTTT
>DGHJ01000117.1:2392-6352 GCA_002392625.1 Oscillospiraceae bacterium UBA3851 | reverse complement strand
TGCCCATGCACTATCGCCGCGGTCCCCTGGGCTTTGAGAACATCAGCCCCCTGGAGGACTTCCTCCAGCTCTTCCCGGCGGAGCAGGTCCACCTGCTGGATGAAAGCGGCTTCGATCCCACCGCACAGCGCGGCGTGGTGGTGCCCACCTATCACGCAGAATAAGCAAACCTAAAATCACTCCCCTCCGCATACCCTGTGCGGAGGGGAGTGATTTTTATGGATGACCGACACAGAAAGTGGGAGACTGCGGGTCTGCTGCTGACGCTGATCGCGGGCAATCTTCTGCACTTCGTCTATGGCTGGAGCGGCAGCAGCCCTGTGGCTGCCGCCTTTTCTGCCGTCAACGAGTCCACCTGGGAGCATATGAAGCTGCTGGCCGTGCCGTGGATCGCGTGGTCGCTGGCGGAGGCTGTGTCCGGCGGCGGCGCGGCCCTGTTCCCCCGCGCCCTGGGGCTGCTGGCGGGCCTTATCGCCATTCCGGCGGCATTTTACACCTACAGCGGTGCCACGGGACAGGCCCACCATCTGGTGAATATCCTGATCTTCCAGCTCTCGGTGCTGCTGGCCTTTGCCGTCAGCCGTTGGGCCAGAGAGAGCAAACGGTTTCAAGGCGGCGCCTGGCGGCTGCTGGGGCTGGCGGTGCTGCTGGCCGTGGGGGCGCTGTTTCTCCGCTGGACGTACCGCGCCCCCGATCTGCCCCTCTTCACCGACCCCGCCACGGGCCTCACCGGCATCCCCTTGCGCGCTCGGACGACTCAGCCCGCCCAAACGTGTCCCACCGGGAGACGGATTCCCACGTCGGCGTCCTTCGTTCGCCTCCTCGGAATGACAGAACAGAAACGTTTCAGCCCCCCTGTCATTGCGAAGCCGGTTCGCAAACCGGCTGTGGCAATCCGTATTCCAGCTCCTGTCATTGCGAGCCGCGCAGCGGCGTGGCAATCCGTATTCCAGCGTCTGTCATTGCGAGCCGCGCAGCGGCGTGGCAATCCGTATTCCAGCGTCTGTCATTGCGAGCCGCGCAGCGGCGTGGCAATCCGCATTCCAGCGTCTGTCATTGCGGGCTGCGCAGCAGCCCGCGACAATCCGCGCCCTCCCGACGCCACGCTCCGTCATTGCGCGAGCCGCGCAGCAGCCCGCGGCGATCCGTTCCCGTCCCCCTTGCGTTTCTGCACAAAAACACGGGTCTATATCGGGCAAAACGCCGAAATACGGCTGAAATCTTGACAAAATACCCGGTGAGAGGGTACTCTTACTATGTAGAGTTATATCCGCGGTACATCATCAATACCCGGCGCCGCGCCGCGGCGTGGGAACGACAAAAAAGGAGGTACCCCCATGAAACGCATCTATTCGATCCTGCTGGGACTGGTCCTGTGTCTGGGCCTGTTCCTGGCCCTGCCCACGGCGGAGGCCGCCGACGACGTGACCGTCAACGCCGCCAACTTCCCGGACGCTAACTTCCGCAGCTATGTGTCCGCCAACTGCGACACCGACGGCGACGGCTTTCTCAGCGATTCGGAGATCGCCGCGGTGACGAGTATCAGTGTCAGCAACAAGAGCATCAGCTCCCTGCGGGGCGTGGAGTTCTTTACGTCGCTGCAAGAATTGCGCTGCTTGGGCAACCAGTTGACGGCGTTGGACGTGAGCAAGAACACGGAGCTGAAGTATCTGGCCTGCGGCGACAACCAGCTGACAGCGCTGGATGTCAGCTTCAACAGCAAACTGGAACAGCTGTTTTGTTATAACAATCGGTTGACCTCTCTGGATGTCAGCACTCACACCAAGCTTTGGTTGCTGGACGTGAATGGCAATACATCGCTTACAAAGTTGGTCTGCGGCAGGTGTAGCCTGAAGTCCCTGAATCTGACTGGTTGCGCAGCGCTGCAGGAACTATACTGCCATGATAATCAGCTGACACAATTATCCGTCAGCAGCTGTCCGGCACTGAAATATCTGGATTGCGAAGGCAACAAGCTAACGTCTCTAATCACGAGGGCCAATACGGCGCTGGAAAACCTGATTTGCTCCAGTAATCAATTGACCGCGCTGGACGTGAGCAACAACACGGCCTTACTTGCACTATACTGTGATAGTAACAGCCTGACGGCGTTGGATTTGAGCAGCAACACAGTACTGAAATATCTGCGTTGCGCCAGAAACAATCTGGCGACATTGGATGTGAGCGGCAACGCAGCGCTGGAGGAACTATACTGCCGTTACAATCAGCTGACGGCACTGGATGTAAGCCAAAACACGGCGCTGAAACAGCTCGATTGCTACAGCAACCAGCTGACATCTCTGGACATACGCGCCAACACGATGCTGAAGACGGTATATTGCACGGATAACCAGCTGACCACGCTGGACGTGAGCGGGTGCACGGCATTGGAATCGCTGAACTGTGACGTCAATCAGCTGACACAGCTGACCCTGGGCGAGCTGACGACGTTGAAGACCTTGAGCTGCGTGACCAATCAACTGCAGAAACTGGACGTGAGCGGCTGCTCTGCATTGGATACACTGTTCTGCTATGATAATGCGCTGACAAATCTGGGCGTGAGCGGTTGCGCTACGCTAAGAGGATTGTACTGCTATGATAATGCACTGACAAATTTGGACATAAGCGGCTGCTCTGCACTGACAACCCTGCGTTGCTACGACAACCAGCTGGCGGAACTGAACATCTCCGCTTCCAGCGCGCTTTGCGACATCTATCTGAATGGTGACAGGTCAGCGATGGAAACCCATTGGGAGTACGTGATAGACAATGTGGGAAGATTGTCGGTGGACAAGACAACTGCCGTCATCACCGAGTCCACCGCCCCCACCATCACCACCCAGCCCCACGACATCACCGCCAAGATCGGCGACACGGCCCTCTTCAAGGTGGTGGCCACCGGCAATGACCTGACATACCAGTGGCAGTATTACACCGGCAGCAAGTGGACCAACTCCGGCCTCACCGGCAACAAGACCGCCGCGCTGAAGGTGGCCGTCACCGCCGCCCGCAACGGCCAGCAGTACCGCTGCGTCATCACTGACGCCAACGGCGCCAGCGTCACCAGCACCGCCGTGAAGCTGTATGCCAAGATCAACATCACCGCCCAGCCCAAGGATATTGCCGCCAAGGTGGGCGACACCGCCAAGTTCACCGTCACCGCCACCGGCGCGGGCCTCAAGTATCAGTGGCAGTACTACACCGGCTCCAAGTGGGCCAACTCCGGCATGACCGGCAACAAGACCGCCGCGCTGTCCGTGCCCGTCACCGTGGCCCGCAACGGCCAGAAGTACCGCTGCGTCATCACCGACGCCAACGGCAAGACCGCCACCTCCAACGCCGCCAAACTGACGGCCAAGCCCGCCATCACCACCCAGCCCGCCGACAAGTCCGCCAAGGTAGGCGAGACGGTGAAGTTCACCGTCAAGGCCGAGGGCGTGAACATCACCTATCGCTGGCAGTACCGCACCAGCAGCACCGGCACGTGGAAGAACTCCGGCGCAACGGGGTGCAGCACCGCCACACTGAGCATTGAGGCCACCGCCGCCCGCAACGGGTATCAGTACCGCTGCGTGGTGGAGGACGCCAACGGCAACAAGGCCATCTCCAACGCCGCCACGCTGACCATCAAGCCCGCCATCACCACCCAGCCCAAGAGCGCCACCGCCGCGGCCGGCGCCACCGTGAACTTCACCGTCAAGGCCACCGGCGCGGGCCTGACCTACCGCTGGCAGTACAAGGCCCCGGACGGCACGTGGAAGAACTCCGGCGCCACCGGGTACAACACCGCCACGCTGACGGTGAAGCCTACCGCCGGCATGAACGGCTACCAGTACCGCTGCGTCATCGTGGACGCCAACGGCACGAAGCTGATCTCCTCCGCCGCCACCCTGACGGTGAAGTAAGAGACAAACGGATTCCCAATTCCAGCACCCGTCATTGCGAGCCGCGAAGCGGCGT
>DGHJ01000117.1:0-2260 GCA_002392625.1 Oscillospiraceae bacterium UBA3851 | reverse complement strand
AGCCGCAAAGCGGCGTGGCAATCCGCATTCCAGCACCTGTCATTGCGAGCCGCGAAGCGGCGTGGCAATCCGTATTCCAGCGCCTGTCATTGCGAGCCGCGAAGCGGCGTGGCAATCCGCATTCCCCCTGTAGGGCGGGGCCTGCGTGCCCCGCCGCCTCCACCGCCCGCACAAAAATGCCTCCGGCTGTGAGCCGGAGGCATTTTCCCATATGTAACCCTCGTCAGATGGTGTACTCTTTGCGATACTCCTCAAAATACCGGGAGAAGGATGCGTCGTGCATATCCCGCACGCTCTGGAGATACTCATGGGTGTCAAAGCTGTCGGACTTCAGCTCGATCATGGCCACGGCCACGTTGGAGCAGTGGTCGGCCACCCGCTCGTAGTTGGTCAGCAGGTCGTTGAACACGAAGCCGTGGGACAGGGTGCATTCCCCGGCCTTCAGCCGCTCCACGTGGTGCAGCTTCATCTCGTCGCACAGCCCGTCGATGATCTCCTCCAGCGGCTCCACCCGCGTGGCCAGCGCCAGATCGCTGGAGACGAAGGCGTCCACGGTCAGGCGCAGGATCTCCTTCACCGCATTTTCCATCACGTCCAGCTCGTGGGCCGCGCTGCCGGAGAAGGACAGCCCCTTGTCGTGCATCTCCCGCGCGGCCTCGGCGATGTTCAGCGCGTGGTCGGAGATGCGCTCAAAGTCGGAGATGGTGTGCAGATATTTGCTCACGTCCTCGCTCTGCTCGGTGGAGATGGACTTCATGGTGATCTTCATGAGATAGGTACCCAGCTTGTCCTCGTACCGGTCGATGACGGACTCCAGCTCCTCCACCCGGTCAAACCCCTTGTCGGAGTAGTCGGTGCGCAGTGCCACGGCGTCCAGCAGGTTCTCTCTGGCCTTCTGCGCCATAGAGTTGGTCACCAGGCGGCTCTGCTCCACGGCAAGGGCCGGGTGCTGCAAAAAGCGCTCCTCCAGCCGGTCCATGTCCTCCTGGTCGGCGGAGTCGGCGCTCTTGTCCGGCACGGCCAGGCACACCAGCTTCTCCATGGGCCGGATCAGGGGGGCCAGCACCAGCACCGTGGCCAGGCGGAACAGGGTATTCATCAGCGCAATGGTCACGGCGGTCATGGCCGTGCCCATAAAGGGGAAGCGGAACACCGCGTTGGCGCCGTAGAACACGGCGCCCCAGATGATCACGCCCAGCACGTCGATCAGCAGATAGGCGCAGGCGGTGCGCTTGCCGGCGGTGCTGGCGCCCAGGGCGCTGAGCAGCACGGGCACGGCCGCGCCAATGGCGATGCCCATGACGATGGGCAGGGCCACGTCAAAGGTAATGGCGCCGGTGGCGGCCAGGGCCTGCAGAATACCCACGGCGGCGGAGGCGCTCTGCAGCACGCTGGTGATCACGATGCCCACCAGAATGCCCAGCAGGGGGTGGGAGAAGGCGGTCAGCAGCCGCAAAAAGCTCTCACTCTGGCGCAGGGGGGACACGGCGGCGCTCATGGCGC
Organism: Oscillospiraceae bacterium UBA3851; assembly: GCA_002392625.1. Taxonomy (GTDB): domain Bacteria; phylum Bacillota; class Clostridia; order Oscillospirales; family Oscillospiraceae; genus Vescimonas. The sequence goes on along the minus strand of DGHJ01000117.1, from coordinate 757 downwards.
TCATGCCGAACATCAGCACGGCGAAGCCCAGCAGGATGTCGCCCAGGTGGCGCACGGAGCGGTTCTTGCTGCCCATCCGCATCCCGATGCCCACCACGGCGATGATGCCGGTCAGCGTGGAGGTGGACAGCAGGTCCGCCCAGCCGGAGCCGCCGCCCAGGCTGCTCAGGGCCACGATCCAGCCGGTGACGCTGGTGCCCAGAATGGCGCCCATGATGATGCCGATGGCCTGGCGCACCTTCATCATGCCGGAGTTGACGAAGCCCACCACCATGACGGACGTGGCGGAGGAGGACTGGATCACGGCGGTGACGCCGGTGCCCAGCAGGATGCCCTTCAGGGGCGTGCTGCTCAGGCGGTAGAGTATCAGCTCCAGCTTGCTGCCGGCCACCCGCTTCAGGTTCTCCCCCATAAAGGCCATGCCGAACAGGAACAGGGCCACGCCGCCCAGCAGGGCAATATAATCGCTGACGGACACGGTGCATTCCCTCCCAAATTACAACATTTTTATAATTTAACTATACCAAATGTCGCCGCGTTTGTCGATGCAAATTTTGTGTTTTTTTCACGGTTTTTGCCACAGCCGCCGTTCGCCCATATTTCACTTGCGCAACCCGCCTCCGGCGGGTATAATAGACCATCATAACGGCCGCCTGGAAGGCGGCGGAGGACGGTATGCGCAAGTATCTCATCGTATTTCTGGTTTCCATGGTGCCCCTCATCGAGCTGCGGGGCGCCATTCCCTACGGGGTGATGT
>DGHJ01000090.1:5831-6894 GCA_002392625.1 Oscillospiraceae bacterium UBA3851 | reverse complement strand
GCCAAGATCGAGAACATGCGCATCCAGGCTGAGGACATGGCCGCCGGCAAAAAGACCATCAGTGCCGACCAGCTGGATGACGAGGATATGACCCCCCACCCCGCCGAGGAGGCTCCCGCAACGGCAGCCCCGGAGAAGCGGTACGGCTTCCTGGCCGTGTGCGCTGGCGACGGCCTGGCCGAGGCCTTCCGGGACCTGGGCGTGGACCGCATCGTGTCCGGCGGGCAGACCATGAACCCCTCCACGGAGTCCATCCTCCACGAGGTGGAGCAGACCCCCAGCGAGATCGTGTTCATCCTGCCCAACAACAAGAACATCATCATGGCTGCCCAGCAGTGCGTAGGCCTGACGGACAAGGAGATCATCGTGATCCCCACCGCCACCGTGCCCCAGGGCATTACCGCCATGATGAACGTGGATCTGGAGGAGCAGGATCCTCAGGTCATCGCTGCGGCCATGACCGAGGCGGCCCAGACCGTGACCACCGCCCAGATCACCTACGCCGCCCGCAACTCCGACTTTGACGGCTTCGCCATCAACGAAGGCGATTATCTGGTGCTGGTGGACGGCAAGCTGCTGGGCACCGACCGATCCATCGAGGCGCTGCTGGAGAAGCTGGGCGCGCTGGCAGCCGGCAAGGGCGCGGAGTTCATCACCGTGTTCTACGGCGAGGGCGTCAGCGACGAGGAGGCTGAGGCAGCCAGCACCTATTTCCGCACCGCCTGCCCCGACTGCGAGCTGTCCCTGCTCAGGGGCGGACAGCCGGTGTACTACTACATCGTCTCCATGGAGTGAGCTGCCGTGAAAAAATGCCGCATCACCGTCATGCGCAAGGCCGCCTATCCCGATCTGTCCGCACGGTATGAAAATCCCATCTCCCACGCCTGTGATATGGCCGAGGGGCGGGTGTTCATAGCCAACGGCTGGCAGAAGCCGGAGGGCATGTGCCAGAGCGCATGGGACACCATGTCTCCCTTCGTGCTGGCCCTGAGCCACGGCGGCGGCGACTTTTACGACGGCTGGATGAAGGATCCCCGCTCCGCCATGATCTCCTGCAACGACG
>DGHJ01000090.1:5650-5779 GCA_002392625.1 Oscillospiraceae bacterium UBA3851 | reverse complement strand
ACGACGGCTTTCGCCCGGTGAGCTTTTACATTGAGGCGCTGGACGAGGACGCCGAATAAACTGCACAATCAAACTCGCCGGTTGAGGTTGCTCAACCGGCGAGTTTTCAGCTTGTCAAAAAAGCGGCAA
>DGHJ01000090.1:0-5594 GCA_002392625.1 Oscillospiraceae bacterium UBA3851 | reverse complement strand
CGGCAAAGCCGCTTTTTTGACAAGCTGAACGCCGCCCCTATCGGGGCGGCGTTCAGCAGCGGACAGAGAGCTGCTTTGCCTGTTTAGCCCAGCCGACTCTCCAGCAGGTCTATCAGCGCGGCGGCCTGGCACCGCTTGTCATCGGCCATGGCCCGCAGGGAAGACGCCATGCAGGCGTCGGTCATGCCGTCGGCCCAGCCGTCGAACCGCTCCGCCGTCTCTATCGCCATGCGGTAGCGCAGGCGCAGGAACTGGCACAGGCTCAGGATCTCCGCCTGACCGCAGACGGAGAATGGCTGATAGCACTCGCCGGTCAGAAGAAAGTACAGGCTCCGCAGGCGGCAGGCATGGCGGGCGCTGTCGGCTGCCAGCTGGACCAGCGCGCGGCCCGTGGTCCCGCCGACACAGCGGGCGTGGGCCAGATAGGCCCGGCGGGCGGACAGCGCCTCCTCCACGGCGGCGGAGATCTCCTCCGGCGTGGGGCCGCTCTGCTCTGCCCGCCGCTCCGTCTCCGCGGCGGCACAGGGCGCCTCCTGTGCCAGGGCGGCGGCGCGCACCTCAGGATAGGGGTTCAGATCCGGCGACACCCGCTGCCACACCGCGTCGCAGCGCCGCAGATCCATCTCCTCTCGTTGCTCCATGTTCTCACCTCCCCACCATCCTATGTGGCAGGAGAAATCCTGTGCCAATACTTGCTTTTTCGCCCATATCCTGTTAGAATAATTAAGTTACACGGAAAGAATATCTGTTGTGAACCTTTTTCCCAAAGGAGGAGCCTCCCATGCTGGAGCTGAAGCATATTTCCTATCGCGTGTCCACCCCGGAGGGGGAGCTGGACATTCTTCATGACGTCAGTCTGACCATCCCCGACGAGAAGCTGGTGGTCTTCACCGGGCCAAACGGCGGCGGCAAGACCACCCTGGCCAAGGTCATCATGGGCCTGATCCGGCCCACGGCGGGGCAGGTCATCTACAACGGACAGGACATCACCGACCTGGACATCACGGCGCGGGCGCGGCTGGGCATCAGCTACGGCTTCCAGCAGCCGCCCCGGTTCAAGGGCATCACCGTCCAGAACCTGCTGCAGCTGGCCGCCGGACAGGACCGGCTCAGCAAGGAGCGCTGCTGCAATTACCTGACCAGCGTGGGCCTGTGCGCCAACGACTACCTGGACCGGGAGGTGGACGTGTCCCTCTCCGGCGGCGAGGTCAAGCGCATCGAGATCGCCACTATTCTGGCCCGCGGCGGCAAATTTATGATCTTCGACGAGCCGGAGGCCGGCATCGACCTGTGGTCCTTCGCCCGGCTGACGGAGACCTTTGAGCAGATCCACGCGCGCCACAGCGCCACCATGGTCATCATCTCCCACCAGGAGCGGATCATCCGCCTGGCCGATGAGATCATCGTGGTGGCCGGCGGCCAGATCGCCCACCGGGGCACCACGGAGGAGATCTTCCCCCTGATCCTGGCCAACACCCTGGGCTCCTGCCCCGTGATGACAAGAAAGGAGGCCACGCGATGATCACCGACATCGACGCCAGGCTGCTGGAGAAGATCGCCGACCTCACCGGCAAGCCGGTGGGCGCCCTCAACATCCGCAAGGACAGCGGCTGCGAGGCCCGCCAGTCCACCGAGCACATCGAGATCACCGGCAAGACCGACAAGCCGGGCATCGACATCCGCATCAAGCCCGGCACAAAGGGCGAGAAGTGCTACATCCCCGTCATCATCAGCAAAACCGGCCTGACGGAGATGGTGTACAACGACTTCTACGTGGGCGACGGCAGCGACGTGGAGATCGTGGCCGGCTGCGGCATCCACAACTCCGGCTGCGACGAGAGCCGCCACGACGGCGTCCACACCTTCTATATCGGCAAGAACTGCCGGGTAAAGTACGCCGAGAAGCACTACGGCGAGACCGACCCCGACCAGACCGGCAAAAACGTGATGAACCCCCAGACCATCGTCTACCTGGGCGAGGGCTCCACCATGGAGATGGAGACGGTCCAGATCCGGGGCATCGACTCCACCAAGCGCTTCACCAAGTTCGTCTGCGAGGCGCTCAGCGAGGTGGTGGTCACCGAGCGTCTGCTGACCCATGGCAGGCAGGTCGCCGAGAGTGAGATGGAGATCGAGCTCAACGGCAAGGACGCCAGGGGCCGGGTCATCTCCCGCTCCGTGGCCCAGGACCAGTCAGAGCAGGTGTTCTATCCCCGCATGGTGGGCAACGCCCAGTGCTTCGGCCACGTCCAGTGCGACTCCATCATCATGGGCGAGGCCAAGGTCAAGTCCATCCCCGCCATCGCCGCCAACTGCACCGACGCCCAGCTGGTCCACGAGGCAGCCATCGGCAAGATCGCCGGCGACCAGCTTCTGAAGCTGGAGACGCTGGGCCTGTCCCCGGAGGAGGCCGAGGAGACCATCCTCAAGGGCTTTTTGGCGTGAGGCGCAGATCAATAAAATGGCAGCTGCCCGAAGGAGGTATTTCGTAAGGAAATGCCTCCTTCCTGTTTTATGAGCCGACAGTGGGGCAAATGCGCTCGTCTCGGTTCATGTTGATTTTTGGCAGAAAAGCGTATAAAATATTATAATAAACTACCCAGATAAAGGGAGGCGAGAACATGATCCAATGCATATACGCAGCAGCGGCAGCAGCCGTGGCGTGGTGGATCGGTCTCGCCTTTCTCCGCGTCCGGGGGATCGGTGCGGTGCTTCATGCTGCGGCGACGGGAATCCTCTGCGGGGGACTTTGCCGGTGGATGCAGAGTGCGGAGCTGATGGCGCTGTTTTTGGCTGCGGAAACGCTGCTGTTCATGTTGTCTGCCCTGGCGGGACGGCTTTGGCACCGGCTGGGCTGGGACAACCTGCTGCACATATTCCTTGTGGCGCAGGGTGCCTTCGTTACCCTCTGGCTGCCGGGCCGGGGCTGGGAGGAACTGGGGCTGACGGCCATATGGCTGGGTATCCCGACGGTGGCCGTTTTCGCTGTCATGGCAATTTGCCTGCGTGATCGATTCCCCCAGCAGGACTGGCGGGACTCCTTCTCCGATGATGCCGATGAGCCTGACAGCAAGGGACCTCGCTGGCAGCAGATGTACCTCATTCCTGCGGGCGTGTGGCTGCTGCTGACGACGGTCGGCCGCCTGCTGCCCATCCGGAACCTATCGGGCGGCATCGGGATCTGCCTGCTGACGACTGCTGTGTTTTGGCTGGGGATCTGGCAGATGATCGCCATGACCAATTACCAGAGCCAGCGCTCCGTCGTCCGTACCGAGCAGCTGTACCGGGACGAGATGCAGAGCTTTCTCAACGTGATCCGCTCCCAGCGTCATGACTACAATTTCCACGTACAGACCATCGCAGGCCTGATCCGCCAGGGCAAGGTGGAGGAGTGCCTGCGCTATGTGAACGCGCTGGAGGAGGACACCGCCATCATGAATGCGGTGCTGCCCGTGCGGGACCCCGCCATATCCGCCATGATCCACAGCTTCCGGCTGCAGGCGGTGCGACAGGGCATCGAGATCCATGTGGACATCCATTACGACATGGCGCAGATCGCCACCAACGTCTACGAGACCAACAAGATCATCAGCAACCTGCTGCAAAACGCTATCGATGAGGTATCCACCCACGAGGACAAGTCCTACGGCATCCGTCTGACCATCCTGAAACGGGGCGAATTCTGCGTGATCCGCGTATCCAATAAGATCCGCAGAGCGCCAACGCAGGAGGATCTGGGGAACATCTATCAGCAGGGCTACACCACCAAGACGGGTCACGACGGTGTGGGGCTCAGCAGCCTGCGGACGCTGGTGGGCCGCTATCACGGAGCTCTCTATACCCAGGTGGAGGGTGACGTCATCGAATTCGTGGCACGAGTACCCATCAACTACGCCAAGGAACCGGCAGAGGAGTGAGGAGCATGGAGGAAAAACGCCCCATCAACGTGCTGATCGTGGACGACGACGCTGTCGCCACGGCAGAGGCCAAACAGAACATCGGCTTTTACGTGGAGGAAAACCGCATTTATCAGGCGGCCAACGCAGTGGAGATGATGCGCCTTTTGTCCACGGTGCCCATGGACCTTGCCTTTCTGGACATGGAGATGCCGGACACCGACGGTTTCTCCATCGCCGACTATCTGACGAAGGTACAGCCGAAAACGAAGTACGTCTTTCTCACCGGCCACACGGAGCTGGGGGCCAAGAGCTACGAGTACGAGCCCATCGACTTTCTCTGCAAGCCGGTAAACGCCCTGCGGCTGCAGAAGACATTTGAACGGTTTGACCGGATCCATGGCGTGACGCACCGGGAAGAGCAGATCGCCGTGGAGACCAATACCGGTTATATACTGGTTTCCCCCAAGGAGATCCGCTACATTTCACGGGACAGCCGCAAGACGGTGATCCACTGCGGCGCCGAGCAGCATACGGTGAAAAGCACTCTCACGGAGCTGGAGGTCATCTTTGCCGACTACGATCTGATCCGCTGTCACCAGTCCTTCCTGCTGTCCCTGGGCCACGTGACGGGGGCGGAGAAGTCCGCCTTCGGACGCACCTTTTCCGCCGTGCTGGACACGGGGGAGCACGTCCCTGTCAGCCGGGAGAAGTACCCCCAGCTGCGGGAGCATCTGACCCGCCAGGGCCTGATCCGGTGACCAACGAGACGCGATTTTGTACCAACGGGACATTTGGCGGACCGGATCGTCCCCCATCTGCCCGATGGGACCGGAGCTATTGCATTTCACTTTAAACCGATTACAATTGAATCATGTAAGAGAGCATCGTGACCGCCGGTAATAGAGCCCAGCGACCACGGTGCTCTTTTGGCAAAGAAAGAGAAAGTCAGGTGAGAAAATCCATGGCGAGAAGCAAAAGACCTCACGCGGACAAGGCGGAGCGCGCAGGCAGCTGGAAGGCGTTCGGCGCGTTTATCCGCCACTCCCGGCTCAGCTGGGGCTGGATCATCCTGTCGCTGCTGCTGAACATCGCCTACTACACCGTCGTCTCCCGCCTTCCCGGCTCCACGGCGGCGCTGTACTCCGGCAGCTTCAGCAAGGCGGCCATCATGGGCGTCGTCATCAACTACGGCAGTATGCTGGCTTTGCAGGTGATTCTGCTGGTTTGCGATTTGCTGGCCAACGCCAAGTCTGTCCGCTCCGTCCGGGGAGCCGTGTGGAAGCGGATGATGGGCATTGAAAACCGCTTTTATGACGAGAACAACGCGGGCAACCTGCTCAGTGCTGTCACCAGCGACACGGAGAACACCGTCACCTCGCTGCTGGACGTGATCGTCAACATTCCGGGGTTCATCACTTATCTTGTCGCCGCCCTGCCCCAGATCAACGCCTACAGCCCCAAGCTGATGGCGGTGGTATTCGTGCTGATTCCCGTCTATATCCTGTACGCTGTCTTCATGGGACGCTGGCAGTACAAGGTGGGCAGCCGGATCCAAACACGTATCGGCGGTCTCACCGGGTTTCTGACCGAGCGCATCCGCAACCTGACCCTGATCAAGTCCTTTGTCACCGAAGGAAAAGAGGAGGAAAAGGGCATGGCGGCCTCCCGGGAGCTGTATAAGGCCAACGTGGAGTT
>DGHJ01000075.1 GCA_002392625.1 Oscillospiraceae bacterium UBA3851 | reverse complement strand
CGCCCAGTGCACCGTGTTCGCCGAGAGCGAGGTCATCACTCTGGTGGGTGAGGGCAAGCCCATGGACGAGATCGCCGCCGGCATCCAGATGGCCGTGGCCAAGCGCTGCTTCGTCATGAGCAAGAAGGCCGGCGCCACCGATGCCATCACCCTCACCGGCGGCTGCGCCAAGAACGCCGGTCTGAAGCAGGCCATCGAGCGGGTGCTGAAGCTGAAGGTCATCGACCTGAAGACCGATCCCCAGCTGATGGGCGCTTTGGGCGCCGCCGAGTACGCCCGCCAGAAGGGTATGGCGAGATAATTCGTCAAAAATCTGCTGATTTTTGACGAGAAAGCATTGGATTTGCGCCGTGTGCGGCGTGAAAAGATGCGGTACTCTATTTATGGAGGTACACATATGGGAAAAGTGTTTAAGGTCATTCTGAAGATCGCGACGTTCCTGGCAGCGGTGATGGGCGTGCTGTTCGCGGTCTACTTCTGGAACCTGGATCAGAAGCTGCTGGGCTGGGCCTACGTGCAGGTCAACAAGATCTTTGACCGCAAGCAGACGGATATCAAGTTCTGATATGGAGCTGTACAATTCTGTGATCCGGCAGGCGGAGGGGCTGGGCGGCTCCTCTGCTCCCCGGCGCTATGACTACGATCCGGGCCGAGCCTGGCCGGACAGCGGCGAGTTTGAGCTGGTAATGCTGCGGGACGCCGCCTATGAGCTGGGCGGCGGCAGCCGCGCCGCCGTCAATTTCACCTGCGTCACCACCAGTCCCGCCCTGGTGGAGCGGGATGAGATCGTAGTCTACGGCCCCGATCTGGGGGAGCTGAAATCGGACAGTGACTACGTCCGCATCACCCTTTTGCGGGTGGGCGACATCGAGAGTGACGACGAGGACGACACGGAGCAGGCCTTCCGGGCCATCCAGAACATGGACTTCGTTAAGTACCGGGTCTTCCCCAAGGGCTACATGATCCGCACCTCCGCCGAGTCCAACCGGGAGCAGGTGCGCGTCAGCAAGGAGGCCGTCCGCAGCGGCGTCAGCTTCGAGCGCATCGGCGACGACTTCATCCGCCAGTACAAGAAGGACCCCAACGTGCTGGCGGTGAAGCTGATCTTCATCACCGCCCCGGACGGCGACTACGCCGGGGCCAAAAAGTGCGCCAAAACCGCCCACGACATCACCATGTCCCTCACCAAGATCCTGGAGGGCATGCCCACCGACTGCGGCTCCTGCTCCCTCAAGCCCATCTGCGACGAGGTGGAGGGCATGAAGGAGCTCCACTTCGGCAAGGAGAAGCACACCACGGAATAATCGACAAACAGTCAAAAACCACCGGCCGGACAGATGATCTGTCCGGCCGGTGTTCTGTTGATTTCTGATATGCCGTTTCCTACAAGGCGGAGATCCACTTCTGCACCTGTTCCCGCGTTTGGAAAATATACACCCGTCTGTCCGGGTATTTTTCAATCAGACGATACACATCCGGTCGGCGGTCCCTCCGATAGTTCATGACAAGCGCCGCCAATTCCGGATCCAGCCGGCCTTCCGTCCACGGCATGTCCGTCCTGTTTTTTCCGACTCGCTCCCGGATCCCATTCATACATTCTTCCTCGCTGAAATCGAGAAAGATCACCGTATCACAGGCGCTGAAGCGCGGCTCATAGGTTCTGTGGTAATCGCCGTCGATGATCCATTCCCCGCCCTCTAGGATCGACTGCAGCCGGGCGTCAAAATCCTCCCGGGTGATGTGTGTCCGGTCCGGTCTCCACCAGACGTTGTCAAGGTGATAGAGCGGCAATCCGGTCCGGCCCTGCAGAGCTCTTGCCAGGGTGCTCTTTCCGCTGCCGGGGCAGCCCACGATGATGATCCTGCTGCCGATGATCGGTCTTTCCATTCCCCACCCCTCCCGGGCACCGGTTTGATCCGGTACGTTCTCTTCCGCGAACCGCGCAGCAGGTCGGCATGCGAAATCAATCGTTCAGCACGGCGCTGATCGCGGATTCATAATCCGCATCGATCAGTATGACCTGTTCGCCGCTCTGCGCAAAGCCCTCAATGACTTTCCGGTTCTCCGTCTTCAAGCGGTCAGCCGTACAATCCGAATCGTCCAGCCTGGACTCAATATCGGCGCCGTGCGCCTTGATCTCGTAAAAATGGGCATCAATGAATGCGTCGGTCATGGCAAGACAGATGAACCGGATGGATGGCAAATAGGATTCGTCAAACCCTTTCCTCCAATCAAACGGAACATAGCACCCCTCTACCACCAGGTTTTGCCGGTTTTCAATGGCGGTCTTGATCATTTCCCGGACGATCGGCCAAAGATACTCCGTCAGCTCATCATCATCTTCCGGCGTGAGGCCGGTATTGCCGCTGCGGATCAGCCCCATTTTCAGGTGGTCCACCGACAGATACGGATACCTTTTCTTTTCAAGAAATCTCTGCGCCAAAAGCGTTTTTCCGGTATGGGATGCGCCTGTTATCAGAATAACCACGTCTTGCCTCCGCTGTTTTCCGTTCCGCCGGATCGTTTACTTCCACAGACTGCACAGCAGGTCCGTGTAGCCGCTGGGGTCGTCGATGGGCAATCCCGCGATCAGCAGGGCCTGGTTGTACAGCACCTGGGCGTACTTCTTCGCCCGCTCCGGGTCCACGATGCGGGTGGTCTCGAAGGTGACAAACGCAGGGTGATCCACGTTGATCTCCAGAATCCGCTGTGCCTTCATGCCCAGCTCCGGCTGCACGGCTGTAAAGTACTTTTCCATTTCAAAGGTGATGCCCTGGCCGCTGGAGAGGCACACCGGGTGGGTCTTCAGGCGGGTGGAGGCCTTCACCTCCGTCACCTTGTCGCCCAGGGCCTCCTTGATAAAGTCGAAGTCCTCCTTGTAGGCCTCGGTCTCGTCCTTCTTCTCCTCCCCCGGCAGCTCCAGGTCGCCGTCCACGGCGGAGCGGAAGGGCTTGTCCTTGTAATTGCGGAACATATCGGCAATGAACTCGTCGGCCCGGTCGGTGAAGTAAAGGATCTCCATGTCGTGATCCTTCAGCAGCTCGGTCTGGGGCATCCGGTCGATGGCCTCCACGCTGTCGCCGGGGACGAAGTAGATGTACTTCTGGTCCTCCTTCATGCGGTCCACGTACTCACCCAGTGTCACCAGCTTCTTCTCGCTGGAGGAGTAGAACAGCAGCAGGTCCTGGAGCTGGTCCTTCTTGGCGCCGTAGTTGTCGATAGCGCAGAGCTTCAGCTGGCGGCCGAAGTTCTTGTAGAACTTCTCATACTCCTCCCGCTGGTCCTTCAGCATCCGCTCCAGCTCGGCCTTGATCTTCTTGGTCAGGTTGCCGGAGATGATCTTCAGCTGGCGGTCGTGCTGCAGCAGCTCCCGGCTGATGTTCAGGCTCAGATCCGGGGATTCCACCACGCCGCGGACGAAGTTGAACTCCTCCGGCAGCAGATCGGCGCACTTGTCCATGATCATGACGCCGGCGCTGTAGAGCTGCAGCCCCGGCTGGAACTCGTCGGTGCCGTAGAGGCCCGGCGCCTTGGAGGGGATGAACAGCAGGGCCTTATAGGTCACGGAGCCCTCGGCACTGACGGTGATCACCGACTGGGGCGGCGCCATCTCATTGAACCGCTCCTGGTAGAACTTGTCGTACTCCTCCTTGGATACCTCGCTCTTCTTCCGCTGCCACAGGGGCACCATGGAGTTGAGGGTCTCGTACTCAAAGACCTCCTCGTACTCCGGCTTGTCGTCGGGGGTGCCCTCCTTCTTCACCGGGTGGGGCATCAGCATCCGGATGGGGAAGCGGATATAGTCGCTG
>DGHJ01000121.1:1097-5560 GCA_002392625.1 Oscillospiraceae bacterium UBA3851 | reverse complement strand
GCCGCGCAGCGGCGTGGCAATCCGTTCCCCCTGTCATTGCGAGGAGGGCGTCAGCCCGACGTGGCAATCCGTCCTCCGTCCTATCCGACGATCCTCTACGGATTCCCACGTCGGTCCTTCGGACCTCCTCGGAATGACAAGGTGCGTTTTACATGAAAGGTTCTTCAGAACAGCCTGTCATTGCGAGCCGCGCAGCGGCGTGGCAATCCGTCCCCCCGTCATTGTGAGCCGCGCAGCAGCCCGTGGCAATCCGTCATTCCCCGCGCAGAGACGCCAGCGTCACGCCGGGCACGTGCTGAAACCGCTCCGGCTCCAGTCCCGCCACCAGCTCCCCCAGCCGCTCCGGCGCGGCGATGAGGGCCAGCTTCTGCGAGCGCGTCAGCCGCTTTTTCACGGCGTACTCCAGCCGGAGTGCGTCGTTTTTCGTCTCCGTTTTCCACACGGCGGCGATGGCCTCCGGCGGGTGGGAGCGGGTATATTTGGCGCCGGTGCCGGCGCGGTGGGCCGCCATCCGGTGGGCCAGGTCCGGCGTGATGCCGGTGTACAGTGTGCCGCCCCGGCACCGCAGGATGTAGACGTAGTACATGGCGTGACCTCGTATTTTTCTGTCATGGCCAGCCGCCAACGGCGGCGCGGCGATCCGTTCATTCCCCCCATTTTACCATCCCCCTCTTGCAAACACAACGCCAATATGATAACATTTTCAGGTTAAAAAGAACCTTTTCAAAGGAGACCGATATGAACGAATCCAACGCCATTTACCGCGAGATGGGCATATCCGACGCCGTGCTGACCTTTGCCGACGGCGTTCTTGCCACCCTGACCGCCCCCTTTGCCCGCACGGACGCCATCGCCGAGGGCAACCAGGCCAAGGTGCTGCTGGCCATGCAGCGCTGCCGGGTCAACGCCACCCACTTCAACCCCTCCACCGGCTACGGCTACGACGACGAGGGACGGGACAACCTGGAGCGGCTGTACGCCGCCTGCTTCGGCGCAGAGAGCGCCCTGGTCCGGCCCCAGATCACCTGCGGCACCCACGCCCTGGCCCTGGCGCTGAGCGCCAATCTCCTGCCCGGCGATGAGCTGCTCAGCCCCGTGGGCGCCCCCTACGACACCCTGGAGGAGGTCATCGGCATCCGCCCCTCCACCGGCTCCCTCCGAGAGTACGGCGTCACCTACGCCCAGGCGGACCTCCGCCCGGACGGCACCTTTGACTACGACGCCATCCGCCGCGCCATCCACGAGCGCACCAAGCTGATCACCATCCAGCGCAGCAAGGGCTACGCCACCCGCCCCAGCTTCTCCGTGGAGGAGATCGGCAGGCTCATCGCCTTCTGCAAGCAGTGCAAGCCGGACGTGATCTGCATGGTGGACAACTGCTACGGTGAGTTCGTGGAGGACCGCGAGCCCACGGAGGTGGGCGCGGATCTGATGGTGGGCAGTCTCATCAAGAACCCCGGCGGCGGTCTGGCCCCCACCGGCGGCTATATCTGCGGCCGGAAGGACCTGATCGACCGCTGCGCCTGCCGGCTCACCGCCCCCGGCCTGGGCCGGGAGGTGGGCGTGAACATGGGGCTGCTGACCAGCTTCTATCAGGGCTTCTTTCTGGCCCCCGCGGTGGTGGGGAGTGCTGTAAAGGGCGCTATCTTTACAGCCGCCTGCTACCAACGGCTGGGCTTCCGCGTGGTGCCCGGCAGCGACGAGGTGCGCCACGACATCATCCAGGCGGTGGAGCTGGGCAGCCGGGAGCGGATGTGCGCCTTCTGCAAGGGCATCCAGGCCGCCGCCCCGGTGGACAGCTACGTGACCCCGGAGCCCTGGGCCATGCCGGGCTACGACAGCGAGGTCATCATGGCGGCCGGCGCCTTCAACCAGGGCAGCTCCATCGAGCTTTCCGCCGACGGCCCCATCCGCCCCCCCTACGCCGTCTACTTCCAGGGCGGCCTCACCTGGTATCACGCCAAGCTGGGCGTGCTGATGAGCCTGCAAAAGCTGCTGGACGCCGGATTGATCGAGCTGAAATAACCCCCTCCCTGTCATTGCGAGGGCTGCGCAGCAGCCCGTGGCAATCCGTCCCCCTCACCCCGTCCTTGCGCGCCGCCATCGGCCGCAGCACCCCAGGGGTACTTGCCTTTGTTGCCGCTCCTTCGTCGCGGACAAAGGCTGGCGCAACCCGTATCACCCCCCCACACAAAGGAGCCGACATGGACAACACGTTGCTGGATAAGTTAAAAGCCTACTGCCCTGCCGCGGTGCCCATGCACATGCCGGGCCACAAGCGCAATGCCGCGCTGGCGCCGTACCTCCGCGACCTGGGCGCGGCGTGGGACGTGACGGAGGTGGACGGCCTGGACGACCTCCACCATCCGGCGGGCGTCCTCCGTGATGCCATGGCGCGCGCCGCCGCCCTGTGGGGCAGCCGCCGGGCGTACTTCAGCGTGAACGGCAGCACCGCCGCCCTCCTCGCCGCCATCTGGGCCTGCACCCGCCACGGCGACGAGCTGATCATGGCCCGGAACTGCCACAAGTCCGTCTACAACGGAGCGCTCCTCCGCCGCCTGCGGCCCGTGTACCTGTCCCCCGCCCCTCTGGAGGCCGGCCTCTGCGGCCCCATCGACCCGGCCGGCGTGGACGCGGCCCTCACCGCCCACCCCCACGCCCCGGCGGTGCTGCTCACCAGCCCCACCTACGACGGGGTGTGCAGCGACGTCGCCGCCATCGCGGCCGTCACCCACCGCCACGGCAGGGTGCTGATCGTGGACCAGGCCCACGGCGCCCACTTCGGCTTCGGCCACGGCTTTCCGGACAGCGCCGTGCATGAGGGCGCCGATCTGGTGATCCACAGCGTCCACAAGACGCTGCCCAGCCTGACCCAGACCGCCATCCTCCACCTGGGCTCGGACCGGGTGGACCCTCAGCGGCTCCAAAACGCCATGGCGATCTTCCAGTCCTCCAGCCCCTCCTACCTGCTCATGGCCTCCATGGACGGCTGCACGGACCTGCTGGAGCGTAAAGGGGATTCCCTTTTCACCCGCTGGCAGCAGGCGCTGGACGGCTTCTATGACCGCTGCAAAGGGCTCCGAAACCTCCGCCTGGTCACCGCCCCCTGCCACGACCGCAGCAAGGTGGTGATCTCCACGGAGCGCGCCGCCCTCACCGGCGCCGAGCTGGCCGACCTCCTGCGCCGCCACCACCGGATCGAGCCGGAGATGGCCGCCCCCCGGTATGTCACCGCCCTCACCGGTCTGGGCGACACACCGGAAACGCTGAACGCTCTGGCGGTTGCTCTGCTGGCCATCGACAAAACCGTCGCCCCGGCGGAAAAGCCCCCCTTCCCGCTGCCGCCCATCCCGCAAGCGGTGATGCCCCTGGCAGAGGCGGCTGACCGCCCCGGCGAGCACGCAGCCCCGGCGGACGCCGTGGGCCGCACGTGCCTGGAGTTCGTCTGGGCCTATCCCCCCGGCGTGCCGCTGCTGGTGCCCGGCGAGACGGTGGACGAAGCGTCGGTCGCTCTGCTGACGGCCTACGGAGCCGAGGGCGTGGCGCTCCACAGCACCACGGACGGTATGCCGGGCAAAATATTTGTAGGAAAATGACCGTAAACCCTTGCAATATCGGCATATATCGGTTAGAATAGTTGGTGCGAATTTGAAAACACAAGGAGATTTTTGATATGAATCGCATTCAGACCCTGAATACCCGTGATCTCACCGCCATGGACGGCGGCTGCGGCGAGTGCCAGACCTCCTGCCAGAGCGCCTGCAAGACCTCCTGCGGCGTGGCCAACCAGCCCTGCGAGAGCACCGGCCGCATCAAGACCCTGCGCACCCGCACCCTGACCGCCATGGACGGCGGCTGCGGCGAGTGCCAGACCTCCTGCCAGAGCGCCTGCAAGACCTCCTGCGGCGTGGCCAACCAGCCCTGCGAGCACTGCTGAGGCATCGAAACAAACCGTGACCGCCGGCCGATCGACCGGCGGTCAGCTTATGTAAGGAGAATTCCCATGATCCACGGCTATACCCTCAACGGCTACCATATCATCATCGACGTCTACAGCGGCTCCGTCCACAGTGTGGACGCGGTGGCCTACGACGTCATCCTGCAGTACGAGAGCACCCCCCGTCAGCAGCTGATCGAAAACGTCTGCGCCGCCCACGGCGTCACACCCGCCGATGTGGAGGCCTGCCTCCGGGACGTGGAGCAGCTGAAGGCCGACGGCCTGCTGTTCGCCCCGGATATGTACGGCGACAAGGCCGGGGCCCTGAAGCAGCGCAGCGGCGACGTGGTGAAGGCCCTGTGCCTCCACGTGGCCCACACCTGCAACCTGAGCTGCTCCTACTGCTTCGCCAGTCAAGGCAAATATCAGGGCGAGCGTGCCCTCATGTCCTTCGAGGTGGGCAAGCGGGCTCTCGATTTCCTCATCGAGAGCTCCGGCACACGGCGGAACCTGGAGGTGGACTTCT
>DGHJ01000121.1:0-1042 GCA_002392625.1 Oscillospiraceae bacterium UBA3851 | reverse complement strand
TTCGGCGGCGAGCCGCTGATGAACTGGGACGTGGTGAAGCGGCTGGTGGCCTACGGAAGGTCCCGCGAGGCCGAGACAGGCAAGCATTTTCGCTTTACACTCACCACCAACGGCGTGCTGGTGGACGACGAGGTCATCGACTTCTGCAACAAGGAGATGCACAACGTGGTGCTGAGCCTGGACGGCCGCAAGGAGGTCAACGACCGGTTCCGGGTGGACTGGTCGGGCAAGGGCAGCTACGACCGCATCGTGCCCCGTTTCCAGCACTTTGTGGAGCGGCGGGGCGACAGGAACTACTACGTCCGGGGCACCTTCACCCACCACAATCTGGACTTCACCAAGGACCTTTTCCACATGGCGGATCTGGGCTTTACGGAGCTGAGCATGGAGCCGGTGGTCTGCGCCCCCGACGATCCCTGCGCCATCACGGAGGAGGATCTGCCCCAGGTCTTCGAGCAGTATGAAATTCTGGCCAAGGACATGCTGCGCCGGGAGCGGGAGGGCAAGCCCATCACCTTCTACCACTACATGATCGATCTGGAGCACGGCCCCTGCATCTACAAGCGGCTTTCCGGCTGCGGCAGCGGCACGGAGTATCTGGCGGTGACGCCCTGGGGCGATCTCTACCCCTGCCACCAGTTCGTGGGGGACGAGAGCTACCGCATGGGCGACATCTGGCAGGGCGTGACCAACACGGCGCTGCGTGACAGGTTCGCCCGCTGCAACGTGTACGCCCGGCCCCAGTGCGCGGACTGCTGGGCCAAGCTCTACTGCTCCGGCGGCTGCGCAGCCAACGCCTACCACGCCAGCGGCGACATCACCGGCGTCTACGAGCTGGGCTGCCAGATCTTCCGCAAGCGGATGGAGTGCGCCATCATGATGAAGGCCGCCGAGGCCGACATGGCCGAAGAGCGGTAAAGCGTCCCCCGCATCCCGAAAGAACGGATTCCCACGTCGGCGGCCTGCGCCCGCCTCCTCGGAATGACATATCTTCCCATCTCTGCGCCTTTTCAGGTGCTGTCATTGCGAGGAACCAGTGCGC
>DGHJ01000140.1 GCA_002392625.1 Oscillospiraceae bacterium UBA3851 | reverse complement strand
TGTGGCTGGACCCCAACAAGACCAGTCCCTTTGAGTTCTATCAGTACTGGCGCAACGTGGACGACGCCGACGTGCTCAAGTGCATCCGTATGCTGACCTTCCTGCCCCTGGAGGAAATCGACAAGATGTCTTCCTGGGAGGGGTCCCAGCTCAACGAGGCCAAGGAGATTTTGGCATATGAGTTGACCAAGCTGGTCCACGGCGAGGAAGAGGCCGAGAAGGCCAAGGCCGCTGCCCGTGCCCTGTTCTCCGGCGCCGGCAACACGGACAACATGCCCACCACCGAGCTTATGAACGACGACTTCGGCGGCGGCGCCATCAACGTCATGACGCTGCTGGTCAAATGCGGCCTGTGTGCCTCTCGCGGCGAGGCCCGCCGTCTGGTGCAGCAGGGTGGCATCACCGTTAATGACGCCAAGGTCACCTCCATCGACGAGGGCTACGGCTGCGAGCTGTTCACCGGCGAGGGCGTCATCATCCGCAAGGGCAAGAAGGTTTTCCACAGAGCCGTCCTGGTTTGATCGTCCCATGAAGACCAGTGATTTTTACTTTGATCTGCCCCCGGAGCTGATCGCCCAGACGCCCATTGAGCGGCGGGACGCCTCCCGCCTGCTGGTTCTGGACAAGTTGACGGGCGTGTGGGAGCATCGGCATTTCTACGACCTGCCGGAATACCTCCGTCCCGGCGATTGCCTGATCCTCAACAATTCCCGCGTTCTGCCGGCCCGCTTGCTGGGCCAGAGGCTGCCCGGCGGCGGCGCCTGTGAGGTTCTGCTGCTCATCGACCGGGGCGACAAGACATGGGAGTGCCTGGTGCGCCCCGGCAAGCGCATGCGCAAGGGAGCCAGCCTCTCCTTTGGCGACGGTGAGCTGACCGCCCAGGTGGTGGAGGAGCTGCCGGACGGCAACCGCCTGGTGCGTTTTGACTACGAGGGCATCTTCCTGGAGGTGCTGGAGCGGCTGGGCAAGATGCCGCTGCCGCCTTACATCAAGGAGGAGTTGCAGGATAAAGAGCGGTATCAGACCGTCTACTCCAAAGTCAACGGCAGCGCCGCTGCGCCGACGGCGGGCCTGCATTTCACGGAGGAGCTGCTGGAGAAGATCCGCACCATGGGCGTGGGCATCGGCTACGTGACGCTCCACGTTGGTTTGGGCACCTTCCGTCCCGTGAAGGAGGACGAGATCACCGACCACGAGATGCATAGCGAATACTGCGTTATCCCGGCCGAGACCGCCGAACTCATCAATGAGACCAAACGAAACGGCGGCCGTGTGATCTGCGTAGGCACCACCTCCTGCCGCACGATCGAGAGCTGGGCGGAGGAGGATGGCACCATGCACCCCCACGCCGGGTGGACCAACATCTTTATCTATCCCGGCTACAGGTTCAAGGTGCTGGACGCCCTTATCACCAACTTCCATCTGCCGGAGTCCACACTCATTATGCTGGTTTCCGCCCTGGCCGGACGGGAAAATGTCCTGCGGGCCTATCAGGAGGCGGTTTCCCAGAAGTATCGGTTTTTCAGCTTCGGGGATGCAATGTTCATCTGTTAAAGAGTGCTATTTTTGCCTTCATACCCGCCAT
The DNA here is from genome assembly GCA_002392625.1 of Oscillospiraceae bacterium UBA3851. Lineage (GTDB taxonomy): Bacteria > Bacillota > Clostridia > Oscillospirales > Oscillospiraceae > Vescimonas. Next base: position 6,045 of record DGHJ01000140.1, on the reverse strand, counting down.
TCTGCCAGTCAGAATTATCCCCTCCGGCTTCTGAAGTAAGGGGCGCCATACTGCAGCACAAAAGAGAAATACCCTCCCGTTCTGCCAGACGTATGCCGGACGGAGCGAGAGGGGAACGCTAAAACCAGTTATTAAATCCAAAAGGATTACATTCTGCATCATCACAAGGGGGTATGCCGGCGAAGCGGCATACCCCTTTGTGAATGAACAATTACCACTCGTAGCTGCGCTTGCCGGCCACCACCTGGGCGGCGAAAGTGGCGTCCTTGGAGTTGAACACCCCGTTGCCGTCGCTGTCGCATACCAGCTGCTGCAGCGTCGTAAACGTCCGCTTGCCGGCAATAGCCTGGGCCGCAAAGGTGGCGTCCTTAGACTGCCGCTCGCCGTTCAGGTCCGCGTCGCCCTTGATGGCCACGATGACCGTCACGTCGGCGTTGGTCACCGTCACGGTGAAGCTGTGGGTATCGCCGTTCGTGGTGCACGCCAGCATCTCGTAGACGTCATTGCCCTTGTCGATGGCCACCAGACACGGGCTGCCGCAACTCACGGTAAAGGTCACCTCGCCGCTGTACAGCGTCTCGGCTTCGATGCTGGTGCTTGCGTTGCTGTTGGTGTAATCGTTCACGATAATATGATACCCCGTGATCTCCAGCTTGGGGAGCACCACCTCACGGATCTGGATCTCGAAGGCCTCATTATCGAATACGGCGGTGTACTGGCCCTTGCCCTCCTCGGTGGTGGTGGGCTCCTGAAGCACCGTGTAGGTGGTAGTCACCGCCTCGGTCTCCACGTGGCTTGCGTCGTTGGCGCAGACCCGCGTGGCCGTCACGGTGCTGTTGTCCTCGGCCCACTCATAGTTGGGAGTGCCCCAATCGTGGCCAGTGGCGGGGATGGTTACTGTCTCGCGGCTGATCTCCTCGCCGCACACGGTGCAATAGACCACGCTGTCATAGCTGCCGTCCTCGGTGCAGGTGGCAGCAACCTCGTTCTCCTTCACCGCCTGGCCGGGGGTGTGCTCGTGGGTCTCGCCGATAACGGTGGTGTAATAGGGCGTGCCGGCAGGTGTCTCTCTCCAGATGTACATATTGGAAACACTGGAATCGGTGGAGAGGACCATGGCAAAACGTCCGCTGCCATTGAGGCCAACAGTGTTCCAGGAAGTGCCGCCGTTGGGATTGTTCAGCACAGCGTTGCCGCTGGCATTGATGCTGGGATTCCATTTTGCGGTGGTTGAATAGGAAGCACTGGAATAGAGGGAAGAGCTGATGTAATCCAGATAGGATCCGGTGGAGGCGTTCTTAAAGGAATATACGCTTCCCTGTGCCTCAACCTCAAAGATGTACAGCTCGCTGACTTCGGCCAGTGTGGTGCCATCCTGAACGATCCCGGTCTCAGTAAACTTGGTTGCGCCGCCCTGGCCTGCTGAGCTCTCGTAGTTGATCCCTGCGTTCAGGCCGGTGAGCACGTAATAGGTGTTGGAGGTTTCCTTTTTGTGGGTCACCACATAGCGGCCGGTCCAATCGTCGGGTGCCTCGGTGACCAGCTCAAAGGCCACGCCGCCGCTGCCACCCACGGAGTAGGTGTACAGCGCCCGGAGGGTAACGTTCTCAGCAGGTGTATAGCTGCCCTTGAAGATCTCGGAGGGCTTTTCTTCCACGTTGTCATATACGTCCACAACCCAGCCCAGGAAGGTGTATCCATCGGGAGCTTGGGCGGCAGGCAGGGCAATGCTCTCGCCGGTCTGGCATGTCATGGGTTCCACGGAAGCCACGCCGGTGGGCACCAGGAAGGTCACAGTGAGGGTCTGTCCAATGGGCGCGGTGTAGCTGTCCTTAAAGCTGTAGCCGCAGGAAACGCAGGTGTGCAGGGTGTAGCCCTGGGCCGTCTCGGTGGGCTCAATCACCGTATCCTCATAGGTGCACGGCTCGGTTTCCACAGTGCCGCAAACGGCGCAGGTGTGGTTGTGGGTGCCGTCGTTGTTGGACGTGCAGGCGCCAAAGGTGTGATCGCCTGTGGCGGGGATCACGGTGGAGGCCGGGGTGATCTCGTTTTCACCGGAGGCGTCAGAGAAGTACTTGCCGCACAGCTCACAGTGGTAATAGGCACTGTGGCCCTCGGCGCCGCAGGTGGGCTCCACGGCGGGAACAAGGGTCATCTCATGCTCGTGATCGTCGGTCAGCGGGTTGGTGGTGAAGTAATCCAGGCCGGCGGGCTGCTCACGCCAGAGATTGACGCCTGTGCTGCTGTTGGTGCGCTGCGTGCTGAAATACACACTGGAGCTGAAATAACTGGTGATCAGGGCGATGTTCATGTAGTCGTAGGAATCCGAAGAAATATAGAATCTGCCATCGGTGCAGGAGAAGCTCCACTGGGTGCTGTCGTTATCGTAGGTGTTAACGCCAAGACCGGTGGATTTGTCGGCCAGATAGATCCCGTTGATGGTGTAGGGAAGGATATTGTACTTGCCGGGATCAGCCGTGCTGGCCTGTACAGTAAATACCGCGTCGCTCTGCACGTTGGTCAGCGTGGTGCCGCTCAGCGTCGCGCCGGAGGCAGAAATCAGGACCGCAGCGTCATAGTTGTAGTTATAACCGCCGTTGTAGTTCAGCATCATATAGCCGCTGGTGTCTGCTGCGGAGGTGATGACGTAGTTGCCGATCAGATCCTCAGGCAGAGCGGTGCAAAGCTCATAGGTCACACCCTCGGCGCCCTCGTGGCGGGTGTAGAGGGCGTACAGTGTCACGTTACCGGGGACGGTGTAGGCGGCTCCCGGCGCATAGTAGGGCGGCGTATCGGTGGTTTCGCCGAAGGTGCTGCTCACCCAGCCGGAGAAGGTGTAGCCGGCGGCGGTATTGACGATGCTTTCCTTCAGCGTAATCACGTCCTGCAGGTAGCAGGTAACCGTCTCCTCCTGGACGCCGTTGGCCACGTAGCGCACCGTGACGACGGGCTTGGGGCTAAAGAGAATGCGAATAGTGCAGTCGGTGGCAGGATTGACGGAGATGACGCTGCCGTTGATCTCATAAGTCGCCGTGCCGGAGATGACCTCGGCGCCGGAGACGTAGTAGCCCTCCGCGGGCTGGGCCAGCACTGTGTAGCCACTGACGGAGACGGTGCCCAGGCTCTCGTCGGAGGAGACCGCGGTGACGGTATGCTCCAGCGTCGTGGGCTGGACCAGCGTCTCGTTGCAGGCATAGTCGCCGGCGAAAACATAGAAGCCGTCGGTCACGCCGCTGACGTCGAAGGTATAGACAACGGCCTGGCCCTCCTCCGTTTGCTGGGGTACGATCTGCTGATAGAAGGTCTTGCCCGTGGCGTTGGACAAGCCCAGGCAGGCGATGTAGTGGTCGTCCCGAACGGTCACGGTGACCTCGTTGCCCTGCCGATATGCGCCGATGATCTGCGGCGCCTGATCGTCCACGATGAAGTCATAGCCGACCATCGCGCCCTTGCCCAGGGTGTTCTTGAGCAGCAGGTTCTTGAATGTGCCGTTGGTAAGCTGACCGGCGCCGGCAGCGGTGAGATCGGTGTTTACCTGCATGGCGTTGTACTCCGGGATAGCGTAGAAACCGATGCGGAAGCGGTCACCGGCGGTCAGCCCGAGAGAGGAAACCGTTTGATTCAGCGTATAGGTGCTGGTGGCGGTATTTTGCCACGCCGAGCCGCTGCTGTAGTACCACATGCCCAGCACGTTGGCGCCGGTAACGTTGGACTGCAGCACGCTGGAAACCTGTCCGCGGGTATCCAGCTTGGACACGGCAAAGCCGGTGGCGCCGGCGGAGCGGACCAGATTGTATGTAAAGCTGGAGACGTAGTCCGCGGAGTTCATGGCCAGGCGATCGGCGGGGAAGGGCGTTTCCAAGATGTAGGGGTTGCCCTGGACCTTCTTGGTGGAGCCGTGAGTCTGGTAGGTCATATAGTTGGTGTCGGACTTGCCGGAATAGGGCGTGCGGTCAGCCCCGTAGAGGCCGTCCACGTAGGACATGTTGTCGAACATGGAGGGGTCCGTCCAGGAGCCGTAGAAGCCCAGAACGGGGATGGAGTGGGGCACGTCCAGCTTGGCGCCGTCCCCGGAGGTAGCGGTGCTCTCCACGAAGGTATAGCCCTCCACGTAGGCACCGTTGGGATACAGCGCGTCAAAGGCCGCCGTATCATCGGGGATGGAGATGGTCACGGCGACGGTCTGGGAGCCGCCGGCGGGAACGTTCACGGTGTTGCCGGTGGAATAGCTCACGTTCCAGTTCAGCGCCGTGGTGGACGGTGACATGAAGGCGTGGCCGTCCTCCTCATAGCGGTCCTGGGTGAATAGATCTGTGGACAGGTTATAGGTCTGAGCCTGAGACGCCAGGTTGTGGATCTCAAAGCTGTAGGTGTAGTCGCCGGAGCGTGTGGGCTTGTCACCCAGCTCCGCCTTGACCTTGCCGTCAGCCCAGGAGCGGGTGGCGTCGGAGCCCATGAAGATCACGGAGGAAGCGTGGATGGCCTGGTGGACATTCACAAGGCCGGCGCCCTGCCGCAGGATGGGATAGTAGGGACCGGATGCGGATCCCTCGTGCATGGGCACGGCGGTGGACATCAGCAGGCTCTGAACCAGCTGACGGGTGGTATGACCGGAGACGGAGATGTTGTTCTCACGCATGTACTGTGCCAGCGTACCGGTAAGACCTGCCACGTGAGGCGCGGCCATGGAGGTGCCGGACATCAGCTCATACTGGTCCGAGCCGCCGGACGTTCCGGAGGAGGTTTTGTTGGTGCCGAAAAGGGAGTAGATGTTTCCGCCGGGGGCGGTGATTTCCGGCTTCATGATCAGCGCGCCGGGAACACCCCAGGAGGAAAAGCTGCTCATTTCGGCATTGTCGGTCTCCTTCTCAGAGATCATGGTCGCGGTAACCTGCACGGTGCCGGTGTAATACGTGATGGAGCCGGCGGTGTGGGCGGTGGAATTGGCCTTAATGGTGTTGGCGTCCGTCTGGGTGATGGCCACCATGGGGAAGGTGCCGGTGTAGTCGTCCAGGGCCATGTTCACCGTGCCGGAATCGTTGTTGGCCACAACCAGAGCCTTTGGATTATAGGACTTCAGGTTGTTGCCCTTGTCCACAAAGCTGATGGAGCCGCGGTTCACGATCACGACCTTGCCACTGAGAGAAGCGGCAGAATTGACGGCGCTGTAGTCGTCTGCGTTGCCCACAGCGTCGATATAGACGTAGCTATAGGAGCCGGCGATCGTGTTCAACTTGGCGCCGGTCGAATCGGTCTCGGTGTAGAAGACACGCTGGCTGCCATTGAACACCATGGGCATGCCGGTGACGCCCACATTGTTGGCGGAGGCCACGCACAGGCTGTTGGTGAAGGAACCGGGATTGCCGCCGGTGTGCATGTTTACGTCCTCAATGTAGAGGTCGGTGGTCAGCTGATCGGTGAAAGCGCCGGCATTGCCCGCAGAAATGGACACCACCAGTTTGGTGTTGGAAGAGGCGTTGGCCAGCTTGTTCATGATGGACTGATAGGCGTCGGAGTAGACAAATCCGGGAGAGGCGGAGCCGAGGGACAGGTTCACCACGTCGCAGCCCAGAATGATGGCGTCCTCAATGGCGACCATGTAGTCGGAGTCATAAGCGCCGCCCGCAGCGCCGAAGACCTTCATGATGAAGAGCTGGGCGTCGGGTGCCATGCCCACGGCGTGGACTGTGGAGGCGGCGTCCACATAGGAGCTGCCGCTCTTGACGTAGCGATTGGCAGCGGCAATGCCCGCCACGTGGGAGCCGTGCTCACCCTGGGTGTCGTTCAGATGGTCGATCTGGTAGTAGTAGGCGCTGTCGATATAGTTGAAGCCGTAGGGGATCTTGGCAGAGTGATAGAGCTGGGCCGCCGTGGGCTTGGTGGACTGCTCGGAATAGGCGTTGAGCTGGGTCAGCACCGTCGACAGGTCACTCTGTGTGAACAGGGATACGGACTTGCCGGTCTGGGAGATCGCGTAGTTGAACGCGTCAGCGTCCATAGACTGGTGGGTGGTGTCCAGTCCGGTGTCGATGATGGCAACGCGAG
>DGHJ01000027.1 GCA_002392625.1 Oscillospiraceae bacterium UBA3851 | reverse complement strand
GGGTTGACTTTGGAACACCCAAAACGAAAAAGGACTGCGGATGCAAAAGCTTCCGCAGTCCTTTTCTCTCTGGAGGTGACACCCGGATTTGAACCGGGGAATGAGGGTTTTGCAGACCCTTGCCTTACCACTTGGCTATGTCACCGTATGTCATTGTCCGGCCCAAAGGCTCGATGGGTATTATAATATACCCCCCGGCCTTTGTCAAGGGGCGATTTTGGCCGTTTTTGGGCAGAACGGGAGAACAGTCTCTCCTTCCATCCGGCGGGCACGGCGGGGCCGCCTCGCGGCGCCGGCGTCATTTTCCCCGGAAAAAGGAGGCGTTTTTGTCCCTGTCGCAGACGCCCAGGAACACCTCCTTGGGGCTGTGGTAGCCCTGGCTCTCCAGCTGCTTTTGAAGCCACGCATCGTCCACGCCCATCCGTTTCAGGTTTTCCTCCAGGACCCTGCCGTCCATGATGAGTTCCGTGCAGATGCTCTCCGCCGGCGGCGTCAGCCCCAGATCGCCGGGATTGGCAGGGCGCTTGGCACTGACGGGCAGCACCGAGAGCCTGCCGTTATACTCAAAGACCGCCGTCTGGATGTCGTTCAGATCGAAATAGCCCGCCTGCCGGCACATCAGCATAAATTCGCTCAGATCCAGCTTGGCTTTTTTCAGATTGTCCCGGTACAGCTTCCCGTGGTCCATCAAAATCGTCGGCGTGCCGTTGATATATTTTCTGGTCCGGGGCAGCTTTTTCGTCACCGCGTCGATGCACACCGCCACGGCGCCGTAGACCGCCATGGCGATCAGCGGCTTCCACGGCTCCTCCAGCTCGGTGGCCAGCTCCGCCGCGATGGAGCCGATGGTGATGCCCGTGATATAGTCGAAAAAGTCCAGCTGGGCCACCTCCTTGTGGCCCATGATCTTGGCGATCAAAAACAGCGCCGCAGCAGACAGCGCCGCCGTAAGGATCACTTGAAGTACCTGCATATGACACCTCCGGAGATTTTATATTAGTATCTCCGGAGACGCAGAAACTAACCGGCATTTCGGCGCGGAGGTTCACGTTCCCCGTCCGTTTTCCACATTGCAGCAAAGGCTTTTCTGCAGCGCGATGGTGGCCAGCGTGTCGCCCAGCTGGACGAATACGGCCGACAGCAGGTTCACCTCGTCCGCCGACCGGCCGCAGGCCAGGGCGTTGGCCACGGCCGTGATCGCGGACGTCAGCTCAAGAGCGCTCATCCCGACCCGCCTCCCTTTCAGCCTATGCCGGGCCGACGATGCCGGTGCGAACTCGATATCGTAACCATGATTCATTATTCAGTCTTTAGTTTTCAGTATTCATTTAGAAAATCCTGTCGGAAAAAACTGAAGAATGAAGACTGAAAACTTAAAAATGAAGAATACAAAGCAAAAATCCCGCCACCATCGTGACAGGATTTTCGCTTTAGAGCGGGCGACGAGGCTCGCCCGGCGGCCCCCGCCGCCGGCACGCACACGGCCTTCTCAACAGTCCACCGGACTGTTGAGATCGGAACTGCGTCCCGACCGGCCTTTTCAAGCCTCTGCCCGCGGACGCCAAAAAAGATACACCACCCGGTGGGTGGTGTATCTTTTTTGGAGCGGGCGACGAGGCTCGAACTCGCTACCTCGACCTTGGCAAGGTCGCGCTCTACCAGATGAGCTACGCCCGCAGATGGTGCCTCAGGCCAGAGTCGAACTGGCGACACGCGGATTTTCAGTCCGCTGCTCTACCAACTGAGCTACCGAGGCAAATGGCGACCAAGATGGGGCTCGAACCCACGACCTCCAGCGTGACAGGCTGGCGTTCTAACCAACTGAACTACTTGGCCATATCCTTGGTGGGAACAACTGGACTCGAACCAGTGACCCCCTGCTTGTAAGGCAGGTGCTCTAACCAGCTGAGCTATGCTCCCGTCCCTTGCCGCCACGAGAACGGCAAGGGTTATTATACTAAACCGGACCCCCGCTGTCAACAAAAAAATTTGAAAAAATTCAATTTTTTGCGTCGCCGCCCCGCAGCCCGGCGATCAGCTCCTCCAGCTCCCGGCCGGAGAAATCGTACACCGCGTCGCAGAACTGGCAGGTCATCTGACACCCACCCTGGTCGCGGAGGATCCCCTCCAGCTCCTGGGCTCCCAGAGAGATAAGCGCACGCTCCACCCGCTCACGGGAACAGTAGCAGCGGTATTCCACCGGCTCCGTGTCCAGAATGTGCAGGTCAAAATCCGACATGACGGTGCGCAGCAGGTGCTCCGGGTCGTCGTCCTTCTCCAGAATCGCCGACACGGCCCCGGCGGCCATGATGCCGCCCTCTACCTTGACGATGGTGTCCTCCGTAGCGCCTGGCATCAGCTCTATGAGATAGCCGCCGGCGGAGCGAACGCTCTGATCCCGGTCCACCAGCACGCCCAGGGCGCAGGCCGTGGGGATCTGCTCCGACTCCACGAAATATCCGGCAATATCCTCGGCGATCTCGCCGCCCAGCAGATCCACCGTGCCCACGTAGGGGTCCCGCATGTTCAGGTCCTTGATGACCGTCAGCGTGCCCTCGTGGCCCACGGCGGCGCCCACGTCCAGCTTGCCGTCCGGCCGCAAGGGCAGGTCCACCCCCGGATTCACCACGTAGCCCCGCACGTTGCCCAGACTGTCGGACACGGCCAGCACCGTACCCAGGGGACCGTTGCCCTTGAACTGGAGGGTCAGGCTGGCGCCCTTGCCCTTCAGGGCGTTGCCCATAAGGCTGGCGCCGGACAGGGCGCGCCCCAGGGCCGCCGTGGCGGTTGGGGTGGTGTGGTGGATCTGCCGGGCGCGCTCCACCAGATCGCGGCTGCAGATGGCCGCGGCCTGCACCAGTCCGTCGGCGGAAATGGCTCTGACGATGCGATCGCTCATGTTCGTAAAACTCCTCTTGTGTCTTGATTATTTGCCGCAGGCGCGGCTCAGGCGGAAATCAAACCAGATGGCCATCAGCAGCGCCACGCCGCCCAGGGCGTGGCTGGCGGTGGGGTCCAGCCGGGCAAGAACGACCGCCAGACCGCCGATGACCGCCGCGGCGCACAGCGCCGCCAGCACCGCCAGAAAGATCTTCGTATCCCGGCTCCAGGGCTGCCTATCCTTTCTCGTCCGCTCCTGGCGCCACGTCAGGATGCAGTGTGCAGCCACCACCAGCACCAGGATCATGATATAGAAAAACGTACGATACACGCTGTTGCCTCCTCAAAGCCGCACGCAGGAAAAATAGATCCGCTGCTCATTCTCTGCCGGGCGTCGCAGCTTCCCGTCGCCGTAGACGCGAATTTTTCCGAAGCCGGCCTCCCGCAGCCAGGCCGTCAGCTCCTCCACCGTGTGGCACCGTTCCCGGTGGATCTCCAGGCTCCTGTGCCACGTCCCGTCGGCGCGGCGGCGAAACAGGTCCATATAGTAAGTGCAGATCCGGCGGCTGTACTCTGTGCGCCAGACACAGTAGGCGTCCTCCGTCTCGTCCAGAAACACCTGCCCATCCATGGCGTGGAACTTCTTCGGCGTGTTCACGTCGAAGATCAGCAGCCCGCCGGGGGCGATGAACAGGCGCAGCCTGTCCAGCGTGCGCCGCACGTCGGCGGGGCGGGTCAGATAGTTCAGGCTGTCCAGGCAGCAGATGGCGGCGTCCACGGTGCCGTAGAGATCCAGCCGGGGCATGGATTGGTGCAAAAAGATGGGGGGTTCGCCCCCCACCTCTCCGTATTTCTCCATGGCCACCGCCAGCATTTCCTCACTGCCGTCCACGCCGATCATCTCATAGCCCCGTCCGGTCAGCAGCCAGGTCATGGTGCCGGTGCCGCAGGCCAGGTCCAGCACCGTATGCACCGGCATGGCGGCGCGGCGGAACAGCTTCTCCAGATAGTCTGCCCGCCGCTCATAGGCCACGTCGCCGGTCAGCTCGTCATAGCACGCGGCCAACTGGTCGTAGCAGCTCATTCCTTCTCCTTCAGCTTCTCAATGGCGCTCTCGTAGCCGCCGGTGCCGCCCAGCAGACTGCGGTTCACGCGGCTGATGGTGGCGCTGGAGGCGCCCGTCTTCTCCAGAATATCCGTATAGATCATACCCTCGCTGAGAAGCGTGGCTACCTCAAACCGCTGCTCCATGGAGCGCAGCTCGGAGATGGTACACAGGTCCTGAAAGAAGCGGTAACACTCCTCCTCCGTCTCCAGCGTCAAGATCGCTTTATACAATAAATCGCTTTTCTCCTTGCGCGCGATCTTCGATTTTGCCAATCTGGCCATGATCGTTTCCCTCCTGTTGTTCGAATGGTTCTGTGGATATATTAACATATTAGTCAGCGAAAGTAAACACCCAAACGGAATATTTTCACGTTTTCGCACGCTATTTCATAGATTGATGCAGAGAATTTTGTGCAGAGAGGTGTTATTTTTGCAGGGACAGCTGGATTATACCGACGAATGCCGCTCCTTTCCGCCGGACGATCTGCCGCTGGTGACGGCCCGGCTCCGCCTGCCACGGTGGGACGGCACGGGCGGCCGTCTCCTCAACCGCTACTACGCGGCCTATGGGCGAGCCTTTTTCACCTACTGCCAAACCGTGCTGCTGCCCCAGGCGCAGACGGCGCTGGCGCTGGCGCGGGCCAGCGGCGGCCCTCTGCCGGAGTGGCGCATCGACCTGGACACCGTGGTCACGTGGCACCGGGACGGCCTCCTTAGCCTTTACACCGACAGCGCGGAACGCTGTGCCGGCCGCCGCCTGGTGCTGCGCCGCAGCGAGACCTGGGACCTGACGGACGGGTTTCTGGTTCCGCCGGGCCGCTTCTTTCCGGAGGGAGCCCGGTGGCGACGCCAGGCACTTTCCGCCGCCGCGGCCCAGATCCGCGCCCGGCAGCAACAGGGCACCGCCCTCTATCACCCCGACTGGCAGCGTCGGCTGCGCACGGCCTTCAGCGGCGACCGGTTCTATCTCACGGAGCAGGGGCTGTGCCTGTTCTGCCAGATGTACGCCATTGCCCCGGCGGCGGAGGGGATCCCTGTGTTCTGCCTGCCCTGGGACGCAGATCGGGGACCGCGGCTGCCGGAGCAATAAAACGGGTGTCTTTCAAAAGTGCTTGCGTCTGTCAATGCAAGGCCCCAACAGGGCCGTGGCAATCCGTATTTTCCGCATAAAGGGACGGATTCCCACAGAAAATGCCGCCCACCGGGCGGCATTTTCTTCGGAATGACGGGTCGCAAAGGATCCTGTAACATGCCCGTTCTGTTTTTTCACGCGGACGATCACGCCAAAATACCCTTCAGGTCCTTCAGTCCCACGGCCTTGCTGACCACCACCACCCGGTCGCCCTCCCGGATGGAGGTCATGCCGCCGGGGATGATGATGTCCTTGCCACGGGCGATGGCGGCCACCAGGATGCCTTTTTTGAGCTTGGGGCTCAGCTCCGCCAGGGGCTTGTCCAGCACGGCCGCACTGGAGGCCGTGGCGTTGAATTCCAGTGCCTCCACGGTGCCGTCCAGCATCTTGTAGAGGCTCTCCACGGCGCTGCCCTCGCCGTTGGCCAGGGCGCGGACGTAGCGGGTGATCTGGTTGGCGGTGATATCCTTGGGGGAGATGATGCTGTCGATGCCCGTGTCCCGCACCAAGCCGATGTAGTTGGGCCGGTTCATCTTGGCCACCACCTTGGGCACGCCCAAGCGCTGGGCGTTCATGGCCATCAGCAGGTTTTCCTCGTCCCGGTCGGTCAGGGAGATGAAGGCGTCGGCGTCGAAGATATTCTCACTCTGCAGCAGGTCGCTGTCCGTGCCGTCCCCCTCGATAATCATGGCGTGGGGCAGCTGTGCCGCCAGGCGCAGGCATTTTTCGTGGCTCAGCTCCATCAATCGCACGCGGGTGTTGGAGCGGGCCAGTTCCCAGCTGAGATACACCGCCGTGCGGCTGCCGCCCAGCACGGACACCGTTTTGATGCGCTGCTGGGTGCGGCCCATGTCCAGCAGGATCTTCTGCATCTCCGGCTTGGTGCCGATCATGTAGAGCTTGTCCCCCTCCGACGGCGTGAAGCTGCCGTTGGGGATCAGCAGCTCGCCCCGGTGCTCCGCGGCGCAGACCAGCACGTTGGCCAGCCGTGGGATCCCCAGGCTGCTGAGGGTCTTGCCCACCAGCTTGTCCCTGCCCGTCAGCTGGATGCCGATCATGTCGATGCGTCCCCTCGCGAAGGGCTCCACGGAAAAGGCCGAGGGGAAGCTGAGGATCCGGGCGATCTCCCGCGCGGCGCTCAGGTCCGGGTTGATGACCATATCCAGGCCGATCTCCTGCTTCAGTGTATCCGCGTCCCGGTGGTACTCCGGGTTCCGGACGCGGGCGATGGTGTGGCTGGCGCCCAGCTTCTTGGCGATCAGGCAGCAGACCAGATTGGTCTCGTCCTTGTCCGTCACCGCGATCACCAGGTCGGCGTTCCGGGCACCCGCCTCGATGAGCACGCTGATGCTGGCGCCGTTGCCCTCCACGCACATGATATCCAGAGTGCTGTCAGCTTTATGCAGGGCGGCGGAGGCGGAGTCCACCATGATGATATTGTGATTCTCGCGGGCCATCTCTTTGGCGATGGCGTAGCCCACTTTTCCGTTTCCCACAATGACAATCTTCATGTTACGTTCCCTCTCCTTCCCCGGTCGGGGCCGGGCTGTCCCGTCGGCCCCAGATGTCGATCAAAGCGCCGTTGAGCTCGGCGCCCAAAATCAGCACGGTGCCGCTCCAATAGAGCCACAGCAGCACCACCACGATGGTGGCAATGGAGCCGTACAGCTCCGCATAATGGGCAAAATGCTCCACATAATAGGAAAAAGCCATGCTCACCAGCAGCCACGCGGCCAGTGAGCTGATCACGCCGGGGAGCACGCGGCGCACCGGCAGGCGCTCGCCCGCGGCCAGCATATAGAGCGCACCCAGCATGATGGCCATGACCACGGCCATCAGCACAAAGCGGAGATACCCCCACGCGGTGATGAAGCCCTCCGGGATCTCCACCCGCTCCGACACGAAGCGCAGGGCGCGTCCGCCCACGGTGGACAGCAGCGTCGTCAGCGCAATGGTGACGATCAGCAGCACGGCAAAGATCAGCGTACGCAGAGTACTGCGCCAGATGCTCTTGGGGTGTCCGTAGCCCAGGGCCTTGCGCAGGGAGTGCATCAGGCAGCTGGTGGCCCGCATGGGAAACCAGATGGAGAATACCAGGCTGAACCACATCAGCTGGCTGCTGGTGTTTTCGGAGACGTAGGTCAGGTAGCTCTCCACGATGCCCGCCACGGCGGGCGGCGCCACGTTGGACAGGAAATCCGTGATCCGCTCCACGTCCAGCGCCAGGGCGCCCAGCAGAACGCTGGCGAAGATCAGCAGGGGGAAGATGGCGAACAGCAGGTA
>DGHJ01000033.1:190-9194 GCA_002392625.1 Oscillospiraceae bacterium UBA3851 | reverse complement strand
ATGGCGCTGTGGTCGTCGCCGCCGCAGTCGTTGTTGTGGAGCCACTGGAGCATCTCCTGCACGGCAGAGGTCAGCAGCATGGGGGTCCCCAACCCGTGTCCGGTATCCAGGGCATTGTTCAGGTCCTTGATGTGAAGATCAATGCGGAAGCCCGGCTTGAAGCTGCGGTCCAGCATCATGGGCACCTTGGCGTCCATAACGGTGGAGCCGGCCAGGCCGCCGCGGATGGCCCGATAGACCACCTCCGGGTCCACGCCCGCCATCTGGGCCAGCTCAAAGGCCTCGGCGCAGGCAGCGATGTTTACCGCCACGATGACCTGATTGGCCAGCTTCGTGGTGTTGCCGGCGCCATTAACCTCGCCGCAGTGGACCACGGAGGCGCCCATCACGTGGAGCAGCTGCTCATACTTGTCAAAGAGCGCTTTGGGCCCGCCGCACATGATGGACAGCGTGCCGTCGATGGCCTTGGGCTCGCCGCCGGAGACAGGGGCGTCCATCATGCGGATGCCCCGCTCCTGGCACGCCTCGGCCAGCTCTCTGGAGGCCAGGGGCGCGATGGAGCTCATGTCGATCACGTCCAAGCCGGGGTGCGCACCGTCGGCCACGCCGTTTGCGCCGAACAGCACCTCACGCACATGGGGTGAGTTGGGCACCATGGTGATCACCACGTCGCTGCAGGCAGCCACGTCGGCGCAGCTGGCGCCTACGGCGGCGCCGGCGGCCGCCAACTCATCCACCGCGGCGTTATGGCTGCGGTTGTACACCGTCAGCTCATAGCCCGCCTTCAGCAGGTTCATGGCCATGGGCCTGCCCATGACGCCCAGTCCGATAAATCCGACCTTCATATTCATTCTCCTCCCTCTCAGCCGTTGTAGATGCTCTCCACCGCCTCGGCAATATGGTCGGCGGTAAGGCCCATATAGTTCAGGATCTCGTCATAGCTGTGGGCGGAGGAGCCAAACTCATCGTTGACGCCCACGAACTCCATGGGGGTGGGCTGACGGCGCAGGGCCTCCGCCACGGCGCCGCCCAGGCCGCCGATGATGCTGTGCTCCTCGGCGGTGACAACGCCCCTCACGTCCCCGGCCAGGGCCATGATCTTCTCCCGGTTCAGGGGCTTAACGGTGCTGACGTTCACCACACGGACGGAAATGCGGCCCTGCAGCTTTTCGGCGGCCTCCAAGGCCTTGCTCACCATGACGCCGCAGGCAAATACCGTCACGTCCGTGCCCTCGCGGACCACCGTGGGCTCGTTGAAGCGGAAGGGGGCGCCCTCCTCGGTGATGTTTTCATAGCTGTTTCGGTTCAGGCGCAGGTACATGGTGCCGGGATTGGCGGCCATGAAGCGGGTGGCGGCTGCCGCCTCATTGGCGTCCGCCGGGACGATCACCGTCATATGGGGGATCGCCCGCATATAGGCGATGTCGTCGATGGCCTGGTGGGTGGCGCCGTCGCCGAAGTCAGAGCATCCGGCGGAGGAACCGCAGATCTTTACATTCAGCTTACCGATGGCGATGCTCTGGCGGATCTGGTCATAGGCCCGGCCTGCCGCAAATACGGCAAAGGAGTTGATAAACGGGATCTTACCCACTCTGGACAGGCCGCCGGCCACGGAAGCCATGTTCGCCTCCGCGATACCCATTTCGATGTGCTGCTCCGGCAGCGCCTGCTCCACCATCTTGCCCATGGTAGAGCCGCCCAGGTCGGCATCCAGCACCACGATGTTCCGATCCTCCCGGCAAAGCTCCAGGAGCGTTGCTCCGTAAGCGCTTCTCTGATTGGTTTCAGCCATTGTCGTTCCCTCCTTGTCTCTCACGCGAGCTCCGCCAGTGCCTGGCGGTACTCATCTTCTGTCAGGGCCCGGTTGTGGAAGCCCACCTGGTTCTCGGCAAAGCTGATACCCTTGCCCTTGACGGTGTGCGCGATGATAGCGGTGGGCTTTCCCTTGTAGGTCTCCGCTGCGTCCAGTGCGGCAACGATCTCCTCCATGTTGTGGCCGTCGATCTCGATAACGTTCCAGCCGAAGGCACTCCAGCGCCCGGCCAGAGGCTCCACCGGCAGGCGATCGGTCAGTTTGCCCTGGGCCTGGAGGCCGTTGTTGTCGATGATGGCGCACAGGTTGTCCGCATTCTTGGCGGAGGCGGCCATGGCGGCCTCCCAGATCTGGCCCTCATCCTGCTCGCCGTCGCCCACCATCACGTAGACCCGGTTGGGCTTGCCGTCCATCTTCAGGCCCAGCGCCATACCCAGGCCCAGGCTCAGGCCTTGGCCCAGGGAGCCGGTGCCCACCTCGATGCCGGGTGTCCCCAGATGGGGGTGACCCTGGAGATAGAAGCCCACCTCCTTGCAGCGAGGCAGGTCCGCCACCGGGAAAAAGCCAGCCTCTGCCAGGGCGGAGTATTGCAGGATAGCCACATGGCCCTTGGAGAGCAGGAAGTAGTCCCGCCCCTCCCATTCGGGGTTCTTGCTGTCATATTTCAGCTTGTAGAAGTAGAGCGCGGCCAGCAGGTCCGCTGCGGAGCAGCTGCCGCCCACATGGCCGGCTACGCCCACGCCAATGCACTCTATCACGTCCCGCCGCAGGGTCTTTGCCCGCTCCTCCAATGAGGAGATCAGCTCTTTGCTGTAGCCCATGATTACGCCTCCTTGATGTAATAATCGGTCTGTTGTTAGCTGTCAGTTGTCATACAACTAAAGAAATTATACCGGCGCCATGGCACTTTGTCAATACACTGCGGGCAAGTTTTTTGTGATTTTATATTGCTTTTCCGAAATACGTCTCCCCCACTCCCTTCACCCTGAGCAGCTTCTTGACAGGCGGCAGGATGCAAAACAGGCAGCCCGCCCCGGAAAACGCCGGGACGGGCTGCCAAAACGTGGCCGTATTATGGCGGATCCGCAACTGTATTGAGTCCGCTGCCGTTACTGCATGGTGGGATAGTCCGACTTGCCGGTGATCTTCTTCTTCAGGATCTTCATGCCGCGCTTGACAAGATAGGGCTTCACCACGTCCATCATCTCCTCGGCCGTGTGCATG
This sequence comes from Oscillospiraceae bacterium UBA3851, assembly GCA_002392625.1. GTDB lineage: Bacteria > Bacillota > Clostridia > Oscillospirales > Oscillospiraceae > Vescimonas. The sequence goes on along the minus strand of DGHJ01000033.1, from coordinate 6,157 downwards.
TCGCTGGCGGCGGGGATGTCGCGGGAGAGATGGATGGCGTCAAACTGGCAGCGGGTGGTGCACAGGCCGCAGCCGACGCACTGGTTCAGGTCCACCGTGGTAGCGCCGCACTTGAGGCAGCGCCCGGCCTCCACCTTCACCTGCTCCTCCGTCAGCGGCAGGCGCAGATCATCGAAGGTGGCGATAGCCTCGCCGGGCTTCATGCCGGGCATCTGGCGCTGGGCATTGTCATAGCTCTCCACACGGATGTCGTCCCGGTCCAGCTCAATAAAGGTCCGCAGATCGCGGCCCAGGGTCAGGGACTGGCCGGGATGGACAAAGCGGTTAATGGACACGGCGGCCTCACGGCCGGCGGCGATGGCGTCGATAACAAACTTCTGTCCGGTGTATGCATCGCCGCCCACGAAGACGTCGGGCTCTGCCGTCTGCAGCGTTACTGGGTCAGCCTTGGCAGTGCCGTTCCGGTTGAATTCCACCCGGCTGCCCTCCAGCAGCTTGCCCCAGTCGGGCTTCTGGCCGATACAGTAGAGCACGGTGGTACAGGCTGCCTCCGTGGTATCGCTATCGTCGAACCTGGGATCGAAGCGGCCCTCGGCGTTCCTGACGGACAGGCACTTGCGGAAGCGGATGCCGGTGCACCGGCCGTTCTCCGTCAGGATCTCGGTCTGGCCCCAGCCGGCGTGGATGGTGACGCCGTCCTCCTGGACCTCAGCGCGGTCGTCGGGCCCCATGGGCATCTCGTCATAGCTCTCCAGGCAGTACAGGTCCACTCTGGCCGCGCCGGCGCGGACGGCGGTCCGGGCAATATCGGCAGCAATGTTGCCGCCGCCGATGACCACCACGTTGCCGCTGAGCTTCACAGAGGGATCCTGGGTGATGCGGCGGGAGAATTCGATGCCGGGGATGACGCCCGCAGCTTCCTCGCCGGGGATGCCCAGCTTGCCGCCGCTCTGCAGGCCGGTGGCAAGGAAGAACGCCTTATAGCCCTGCTTGCGCAGCTGATCCAGGGTAATATCCTTGCCCACATCCACACCGCAGCGGATCTCGGCGCCCATCCGGCGGATGATATCGATCTCACCCTCGATGACCTTTTTTTCCAACCGGAAGTTGGGGATGCCGTTCATCATCATGCCGCCGGGGCGCTGCTCCCTCTCGAACACCGTGACGGGATATCCCTCCTGCCGCAGATAATAGGCGGCGCTGAGACCGGCAGGGCCGGCGCCGATGATGGCGATCTTGCAGTCGTCCCACTGCTTGCCGTCCATGTTCTCACAGACGGGCACGTAGTCGGAGGGGTTCCGCAGCTCCCACTGGGCCAGGAACTTCTTGATCTCGTCGATGGCCACGGGCTTATCGATGGTGCCGCGGGTGCAGCGGTCCTCGCAGCGGCGGTTGCAGATAGCGCCGCAGACAGCGGGGAAGGGGTTGTCCTGGCGGATGAGGCGGATGGCCTCGTCATAGCGGCCCTCGGCGGCCATCTGAATGTAGCCCTGTACGGCCAGATGGGCCGGGCAGGCCGTTTTGCACGGAGAGGTACCGGTGTCATAGCAGTTGAGCTTGTTGTGATCCCGGTAGTCGGGATCCCAGCGGTCCTGACCCCATACATTGTCGTCCGGCAGGTCGTGCATGGGGTACATGACCTTGGAGCCGTCCTTGCGGCAGAGCTTTTGGCCCAGTCTGGCGGCGCCGGCGGGGCAGACCTCCACACACTTGCCGCAGGCCACGCACTTGGTGGCGTCCACATGGGCGCGGTAGGCGGAGCGGGACATGTTGGGGGTATTGAACAGCTGAGAGGTGCGCAGGCCGTAGCAGCTGCCCGGCGAGCAGTTGCAGATGCCCACGATGCGGTCCGGGCCGTCCAGATTGGTGATCTGATGGACGTAGCCCTTGCGCTCGGCCCGCTGGATGATCTCCATGGCCTCCTCGCGGGTGATGTAATGGGCGTCCTTGCCGGACTCCACCAGGAACTCCGCGATGTCGCCCAGGCCGATGCACATGTAGCCCTCGATATCGCCCACGCCCTCGCCGCGGATGCGCTGGGCCTTGCGGCAGGCACAGACCATGGTGCAGAACTTGTCATATTTCTGCAGCCAGTGGCTCAGGTGCTCCACGCTGACCGACTGGGAGGCGCCGTTGATGGCCTGCTCCACGGGGATCACGTGCATGCCGATGCCGGCGCCGCCGGGAGGCACCAGCTTGGCGGCCAGCTCCAGAGGCTCCTGAGGGGCCAGGTTGAACATGGTGGCCACCTCAGGGTGCTCGTCGGGCAGGGTGGGGTGCTCCACCATGTATTCGCCGGAGCCCACCACCCACTTGGGGATCCAGTACTGGATGTGCTGGTCGGCGTTGTCCCGGTTTTGCTCCAGGATGCCGATCCACAGCAGGTGGTCGATGATCTTCTGAGCCTCCTGGTCGCTCATGTTGTTGCGCTGCGCCAGCTCGGCGGTGGTCAGGCCGAAGCGGCGTTTCTTGAAGCTGAGCATGAAGCGGACCTCTTCCTTGGTCAGCAGCCGGTCCAGGATCCAGAAATCCATGTGGTTTTCCTTCATCCCGCCCGGCAGCTTCCGGGGAATGTTGTCCGTGATCATGCGGGCCAGCTTCATGACCAGCTTCTTCTTTTCCGGATCACTGCAGTGGTGATCCGTCACGGGATAGTCCCGCTCGTTTACGTGTATTCTCGGATTGACTTCCTTTACCATGCCAAATCTTCCTCATCTTTCCTGTATGGAGGTGGTCCGCCGAAGCAGACGGTCTCACTGAATGGGGATCCTGATCTTCACGTCGCCGGTGGGATAGGCGGCGCAGGCGTGCACGTAGCCGAAATCGCGGTCGGCGCCGCGGCGTCCGTCGTTCTCCGGGCAGATGTAGACGCTGCCGGAGAGGACCTTGGTGCGGCAGAAGCCGCATTCGCCGCTGCGGCAGCCGGTCTCGATGCGGATGCCGGCCCGCTCCAGCGCCACCACCAGGCTCTCCGTGGCCTTGGCGGGGATCACATCCTCGTGGATGCCCCGGACAACGGTGAGCTGATAGGTCTGGTCCTTGCACGCCATGGGATAGCCGGGGAAGGCGGTGATATCCTTTGCCTGACCGAATACCTCAAAGCGCACACGGCGCTGGGGGATCTCCAGCTTGGCGAGCTCCCCGTGGAGGAAGCGGTACATCACCTGGGGGCCGCAGATGAAGTAGGTGGTGTCCGGCGCGGAGTACTTCCGGATCAGCTCGGCGGTCAGAAAGCCCTTTTCGCCCTGCCAGTCCGGCTCGTCACCGGAGAGGACGTGGACCACGTGGACGTGCTCGCCCTCCAGGGCGGCCAGCTCGTCCTTCAGCGTGATGTCGTCGGAGGAGACGGAGCCGTAAAGAATAGTGAGGTCCATGTCCAGCGTGCCGTTGGCCACCTCGCGGGCCATGGAGGCAAAGGGCGTGATGCCTACGCCGCCGGCCAGGGCCACCACGTGCTTGGCGTCGCGCAGCGGCTCATAGTAGAACTGACCGCAGCCGATGAGACCCCGGAAGGTGTCCCCCACCTTGACGCTGTCGTTGATATAGTCGCAGATGAAGCCGTCGCCCTTGGAGCGGCGAACGGTGATCTCCACAAAGCCCTTTTCCAGCCTTGCCTGCCACGGCGCGGAGGAGATGGAATAGGGGCGGGAGATCAGGCTTTCGCCCATGGGAAAGTCCAGCACCATGAACTGACCGGCATAGAAGGGCGGGAGCTTGCCGCCTCCCACCTTCTCAAACCGGATCGTCTTGGCGGTTTTGGAGGCAAAGCGGATCTGCGTGACCACCAGATCCAGCTTGCCGGGATGCCACTCCCTGGCCACGTCGCCGATGGGATCCTCACGGACAGGCTGGGCGGATGCGGTCTCAAACGCCCGGAGACGGGCCTTGGTGACGCGGGAAGCGCCGCCAACATCCTTGATAAAGCCTTTTACCTTCATTTCGCCGCCTCCTTTGCCATGGTGTCAAGCACGTTCTTGGCCGCCTTGCGGCCGTTGGTCACGGCGGGCCCCATGCCGTCGCCGCTGATCTGATGGGCGCCGGAGAACTCCAGGTGGCGGATGAAGCTCTCCTCCTCCGCCGTCTGGAGCCGGGCCACGATGTGATCCTCCATGGTGTGGGCGTAGCCGTAGATACAGCCGTTCCACATGCCGGTGTAATGGGCCACGGTCATAGGCGTCTCGATGGCGATCTCCAGCACGTGGTCCAGCAGGTTGAAGCCCAGATACTCGCTCATATAGTCGATCATCTGCCGGGCCACCTCATGCTTGACCCGGTCGTAGTCATCGGCGGATACGGTCTTCCATCCGTCCACACGGGGCAGCGTGGTGATGGAGTAGGAGCAGGTGCCGGCGGGCGTGGCGTCGGGGTTGGCCAGATTGTGGCAGATGCAGGTGAGGTAGCGATAGGGGCCGAGGCCCTTCAGCTCGTCATAGAGCTTGTCGGTGTCCATGGTGTCGCCCCGGAACACGCTGTAATCCTTGATGCCCAGCTCCTCGGCGCTCTTGTCCAGGATCATCACCACGGAGAAGGCCGTCAGGCTCAGGCGGCGGCCGTTGACCATCTTGATGGCCCCGGCGGGCACGGCGTCCGCCGGCTCGATCATGGATGTATAGACCTTGTTGGGATAGGCCGAGCAGATCACATAGTCGGCGTAGATCTCATCGCCGCGGGCAGTGCGGACGCCGCAGGCCTGCCCGTCCCGCACCAGAATTTTGTCCACGTGCTGGCGGTACTCGATCTGAACGCCCATGGCCTCGGCCCGCTCGGCCATCTTCAGGCTCATCTCGTGGGAGAACTTCCGGGGAATGTAGGAGCCGTATCCCACATAGTCCGCCATCAGCACGGAGTAGATGGTGAAGGGCAGCTCCTTGAAGCCGGAGCCCACGTAGATCCAGTAGGGGGCCAACAGATCCAGCGCCTTCTGGGGCAGGTCGAAGGTATCCAGCACCTCCTGGGTGGAGTAGCCGGCGGTCTTGACGAACGCCTCGTGCTTGAACAGCATTTTGGCCTTGCTCATGGGGTGGATGGACAGCTCGTTGACACTGTTGAACACGGTGTCACACAGCTTCAAAAGCCGCAGCACCTTGTCATAGGTACCGGGCACCGCCGCGTCCACCTCCTTGGCAAAGGTCTCCAGGCCGGGATGCAGCGTGACCTCCAGGCCCGGCAGGCTGGCGTGATACGCCTCGGGCACCCGCAGCCAATCAATATCCACGCCCATATCGTCAAAGAACTTGCCCACCTTCAGGCGGTTCTCTTTAGAGCCGATGGACATCATCTCGTGGAGCGTCGCCTCGATCTCAATGCCGCCCCGGACGTAGCTGGTGGCCAGGCCGCCGGGCAGGTTGTGGCGCTCCAGCACCAGCACATCCTTGCCCTTGTCGGCCAGCATCAGCGCGGCCGAAAGGCCTGCCAGTGCGCCGCCGATGACAATGACGTCGTAGTGGTCTTTATAAAACTTCATAGGCAATTATCCTTTCTGAAAAACGGGGGGCGGAAAGCGCCCCCCGTTTCTGCACGTCTCTTAGAAGAAGCGATCCACCAGCTCGCGGGAGTACTCGGCCGTCTCGTCCATGTCGCCGAAGGACATGACCTCACCGGCATAATAGGTGTCGTACTTGCCCTGCATGGCCTCCACCTTGTCATACCAGCCGGCGGCATAGTCGTCGGAGAAGACGTGGGGGAAGTAATACACGGACCACTCGTTGATGACTTCCTTGGCGGGGTTCTTCATGATCTTCAGGTCATCCTGCACCATCTGGCGGCACTCCTCATAGGGGATCTCCCTGGAGTTCTTGTGCTTGCGCAGGGCGTAGGTGGTGATGACCTGGTCGATCTGATCCTTCCAGCGGCGATAATAGACCATCAGATGACCCAGCTTCTCAGGCACCATGTTGTCGAACACGTAGTAAGAGATCTCAGGGTGATCCTCCGGCTTGGTCAGGAAGGCCTGGACGTCGTAGCGCT
>DGHJ01000033.1:0-138 GCA_002392625.1 Oscillospiraceae bacterium UBA3851 | reverse complement strand
CTCGTAGTCGATCTTGGAGAACAGCGCCTTCTCGTCCTCACGGGCGTCAAAGTAATCCACCATGCCCTTCTGCCCGTCGGCGCGGGTGCCGGGGATATACAGAGGAGCGGTGACGATGATCTTGTCATATTCCTCCAC
>DGHJ01000120.1 GCA_002392625.1 Oscillospiraceae bacterium UBA3851 | reverse complement strand
CCGCCCTCCACGAACTCGTTGACGCAGCCCTCCTGGCAGCCGATGCAGGGGCGGATCTCCTCCACCTTGCCGGCATAGGCCTTGTTGCACCAGTCGGGGTCGGCCAGCACGGGGCGGCCCAGCATGATCATGTCGGCCTTGCCGTCCCGCAATGCCTGCTCGGCCAGGTCGGGATAGCCCAGCTTGCCCACCGCCACGATGGGGATCTCCACCCCGGCGTTGGACTTGATGTTCCGGGCGGCAAAATACTCCTTGGCCACCCTGGACACGTCCAGGAAACAGCCGGCGGGCATGCCTGCAGGGGGATGGGGCAGCCACCAGTTGTCGTAGCAGCCCAGGTCCACGTCGAACATGTCGACGCCGGCCTTGACCAGATTCTCCATGTAGTTGAGGGTGTCGGCGATGGAGCGGCCGTTCTTGAAGTTCTTCAGGCTCTTGACGGTGTTCATCCGCTCGCCGTAGGTCTCCTCCAGGGCCAGGCTCAGATCGATGCGGTACATGATGGGGAAATCGGGTCCTGCCTTCTGGCGGATCTTCTTGATGAGGTCGATGCCGAAGCGCTGCCAGTCGGCATACTTGCCCAGCTTGCGGCGGTTGAAGGCGGGGCTGGTCATCTGATCCAGCAGATAGCCCTCGTGTCCGTGGAGATACACGCCGTCCAGCCCCATGACCTTGGCGTCCATGGCGGCCTGGCCGGCGTTGGCGATGATCTTATTGCACTCCAGATCCGTCAGCGGGCGGCAGGGCACGTCGGGCAGGTAGAAGTTGGGGTTCAGGGAGGCGGACACCGGCAGCTGGAACTTGGTCAGCAGGCACTGGGGATTGCCCACGCGGCCCAGGCCCGGCGTCAGCTGGATGAAGATGCGGCTGCCGCGGGCGTGGACGCCCTGGGCCAGGTCGCGCCAGCCCATGAAGTTGGTGCGGGTGCCGTCGATGCGGGGGAAGTAGGAGTAGTTGCCCTTCTCCGTGACGGAGGAGTCGATGTGGTGGCTGATGGGCACCAGGCCGGTGGTCAGCAGGCCGATGCCGCCCTCGGCGCGGGCGAAGAAGTACTGGAGCATCTTGTCGTTGGGGCGGCCGGTCTCCTCGGCCATCTGGCAGTTGCCCATAGGGGCCATGACCAGACGGTTTTTCACCGTCAGCTTGTTGATCTGGATGGGGGAGAACATAGCGGTGTAAGGATAGAGCTCCTTGGTCATCCGCCCGGTGCCGCCGGCGTGGTTTTCACAGTCCGTGCGCACCCAGTTGCCGTAGCTGTTCACCAGCTGCTGGATCAATACGTCCTTTTTCAAGAGATTGTCCCTCACTTTCCTGTCGGTCTGCGATCAAGGTCGCGTTTTACCAGTGTCAGCATACCACATTTCACGAGCATAATCAACAAAAAATCCGACGACTCCCCCAATCTTTCGTTGCATGTTGCCAGGTTTTGTGATAGACTTAACATGTATATTTGCGGGTTTCCCCTATCCCCCCGCCGGGGATCCCCAGGAAAGGCAGGAACACCTTTGGAACGCGATACCAAGATCATCGCCGTGGCCGGCAAGGGCGGCGTGGGCAAGACCAGCATCTCCTCCGCCTTCGTGCGGCTGCTGACGGAGGCCTATCCCGACAAGCGCATCCTGGCCATCGACGCAGACCCCGCCGTAGGCCTTTCCACCGCCCTGGGCGTGGAGGTCGCCGAGACGCTGGACGACATCCGCAAAAGCATCGTGGCCTCGGTGGAGGACGGCGCGCCCCGTGAGGCCATCGAGCTTTTGAGCGAGGCACGTTTCCGCATCTTTGACACCATGGTGGAGCAGCAGAAATTCTCCTTCCTGGCCATCGGCCGGCCGGAGAGCGCCGGGTGCTACTGCAAGGTCAACGCCTACCTCAAGGAGGTCATCAACCTCTTGAGCCACGACTTCGACTACGTGGTCATCGACGGCGAGGCCGGCATCGAGCAGATCAACCGCCGGGTCATGGAGAAGGTGACCCACCTGGTGCTGATCACCGACCCCAGCCGCAAGGGCACCCAGGTCATCTCCACCATCAAAAAGGTGGCCGACGAGCTGGTGATGTACGACCGCTGCGGCGCCATCGTCAACCGGGTCACAGACGAGAGCCTCATCCCCTATATCCATGTGGAGGGTGTGGACGTGCTGGCGGTGATCCCCGGTGACAGCGCCCACGCCGCCAACGATATCCAGGGCCGCAGCGTCTTTGACCTGCCGGCGGACAGCCCCGTCATGACCGGCGCCAGAGAGGCACTGGTGAAGCTGGAGATCCTGGCATAAATGCTTAAGCAAATCAATTCATATATCGCGGCTACACAACACAACGAGAGAGAGGTGTCGTTTCTTTGAGAGATCTGAAGCATTTGATCTACTTTGAAAATCTGCTGGACAACGCCGACAACGAGCTGGTGGAGCAGGCAAAGGCGGAGGGCAAGCTGGCCATCGGCTACACCTGCTTCCACATCCCGGAGGTGCTGCTGAACGTGCCGGGCTGCTTCTCCGTCCGGCTCCGCGCCCCCCGCACCGGTTCCATCGACATCGCCACCTACTACATGTCCAACTACACCTGCGAGTTTGCCCGCAGCCTGGTGGAGCGGGGCATCGAGGGCGGCTTCAACTTCCTGGACGCCCTGGCCGGTGTAGACGCCTGCTCCATGATGAACCGGTTCTATGAGCACTTTGAGCTGCTGAAGATGAACGAGAAGCCCAACTTCTTCGTCACCCACACCGACATGCCCTATAAGGTGGAGGACTACTCCGTGCGCCACTACGTCAAGCAGATGCGCGTCCGCCTGCTGGACGTGATGACGAAGAACTACGGGGTGGACACCTCCGACGAGGCCATCCGCAAGGCGGTGGCCGAGCACAACGAGGTCTGCCGCATCATCACCGAGATCGGCCAGATGCGCAAGGCGGAGAACCCCGTCATCACCGGCTACGAGTTCCACGTGCTGAACCTGGTGAGCTACACCTGCCCCAAGCACCTGATCCTCCCCTACCTCCGGGAGACGCTGGAGGAGCTGAAGGAGCGCAAACCCGATCCCAAGCCCTGGTACCGGGCCCGTGTGGCCATGGTAGGCAGCGAGATCGACGACCCCAGCCTGACCAAGATGCTGGAGGACTGCGGCGCCATGGTGGTGGTGGATCGCTACTGCTACGGCTCCACCCCCGGCCGGGAGGTCATCGAGCTCAACGACGACGAGCCCGCTCTGGAGCAGATCTGCCGCCACTATATGAAGGTCAGCGAGTGCGCCCGCTACATCGCCGATGAGAAGGTGCAGCAGCGCCGCGACACCGCCGACCGTCTGGCACGGGAGTACAATGCCGACGGCATCATCTACGAGCAGATGAAGTTCTGCGACTTCTGGGGCTTTGAGCGCGCCCTGGTCAGTCACATCATGTCCACCGAAATGGGCTGGCCCGTGCTGTCCATCGACCGCCCCTACAACGCCAAATCCTCCGGTCAGCTCCGCACCCGCTTCCAGGCCTTTGTGGAGTCGCTGGAGATCAAGCGCATCCAAAAGAACGGAGGGAAGAACTGATGGGCAAGGTCAAGTATCCCAACCCCGGCTTCTTCCGGGCTAAGACCAATATGGACTGGAAGGCACAGGGAGAAAACCTCAAGGAGATCGGCTCCATCGTGGGGCAGATGATCAAGGAAACCGACTGGAAGGCCTTTTGGAACAAGCAGAAGGACAACGTGAAGGCCAACGCCAAACGCGTCCGGGAGGAGTTTGAGGCCGTGAAGGCCATGACGCCCGACGAGCGCAAGGACCTGCTCCTCAACGGTGAAAAGCACCTGGGCAAGCTGTACCGCACCGGCGCCATGGCAACGGTGCGCCGGGAGTGGCGCGGCGTGAAGGACACCGCCGTGGACTTCGGCGAGTGGCTGAAGATGTGGGGCATGCTGCTGGGCACCTTCTCCAAGGACCTGGTCCCCGCCCTGAACGCCACCCTCTGGTACCGTTGGATGATCTCCTATATGTGCTGCGTGGGCTTCATGGACAAGAACACCATGGGTCAGCGTGGCACGGCTCTGAAAATGAGCCACCTGATGATCTACGACATCTTCCGCTACGTGGCGGAGAACCTGGTGTTCCTGGCCAAGTGCGACAAGAAGAACGGCAACAGCGAGGAGCTGAACAAGAAGGTGGTCCTCTTCGACGAGATGACCATGGGCCAGATCATGGCCGGCTTCCCCGATCTGCTGGGCATCCCCTATCAGCTGATGCCGGTGTTCCTGGTCAGCGAGATCGACCAGCTGACCTGCGTGCCCTACATCGACGCGGTGGAGTCCTTCGGCCTGCCGGCGGACACCTGTCCCGTGCCCTCCTCCGAGTGCGGCGCCCTGGTTATCGACGCTCTGCCTCACATGGGCAGCTGCTTCATCTCCAGCTCCATGCCCTGCGACGGCTCCACCATGGCCTCCAGCTATATGTCCCGCCGCTTCCCCGACCTGCCCGTGTTCCACCTGACCTTCCCCGTGCGCTACGAGTATGAGGAGACGGTGGAGGACGCCGCCGAGGATATCAAGGCCTGCATCAAATTCGTGGAGGAGCAGACCGGCGCCAAGTGGAACTGGGATCACTACTTCGCCACCATGAAGCGGTTTAACGAGGAGACCGGCTATGAGCTGGAGAAGTGGGAGGTCAACAAGACCAACTATCCCCAGATCATCGGCCCCTGCTACGAGCTGTTCCGCAAGTGGAACTACGAGATGGACGGCGGCGCCGACCCCCGCACCATCAAGACCTTCAAGAAGGTCAACAAGCTGATGCTCCAGGCGTACGAGCGCCGGGAGGAAGCCTGGCCCGGCAAGATGAAGTACCGCGGCATCGTCTGGTCCTGCCCCGCCCACTACTACGCCAACTTCTCCAACTGGCTGGCCAACTGCTGGGGCATCGACATCCTGGTGGAGATGGAGTCCCTGAACTTCACCAAGCCCATGGAGACCGAGGACAAGGAGAAGGCCCTGCAGGATCTGGCCCGGCTGTACGAGCGCATGGTCATGCGCCGTCACACCAACGGCGGCTACCACAACGTGGTGGATGAGCTGTGGCGCCAGGTGGAGGCCTGGCGGGCGGAGATCATCATCATGTACCAGAACGTGGCCTGCAAGAACATGGCGACGCTCCAGGGCATCCTGGATGAGCAGGCCCGTGACAAGGGCTACCACATGATCTGGATCGAGCACGATCTGATGGATCCCCGCACCGTGTCCCGCAAGACCATGCGCGGCAAGGTCAACGAGTATATGCGCACCGTCATGAAGGCCGAGCCGGTGGATCCC
>DGHJ01000118.1:10362-10544 GCA_002392625.1 Oscillospiraceae bacterium UBA3851 | reverse complement strand
CCGCTGCGGCGACAGCTACGTGGACGATTACGTGGACCCCCTGGGCCACGATTGGGGCGAGTGGACGGTAACCACAGCGCCCACCTGCACGGAGAAGGGTGTGGAGACCCGTACCTGCTCCCGCTGCGACGCGACGGAAACCCGCAATGTCGAAGCCCTGGGTCACGACCTGATCCACCATG
>DGHJ01000118.1:0-10284 GCA_002392625.1 Oscillospiraceae bacterium UBA3851 | reverse complement strand
ACCTGCACGGAGATCGGCTGGAACGCCTACGACACCTGCTCCCGCTGCGACTACACCACATACGAGGAGATTCCCGCCACAGGCCACATGCCGGGCGAGCCTGTGAAGGAAAACAACGTGGAGCCTTCCTGCGAGATGGCCGGCGGCTATGACATGGTCACGTACTGTATGATCTGTCATGAGAAACTGGCCACGGAGCACACTGACGTTCCGGCTCTGGGCCATGCATGGGATGACGGCGTTGTAACATCTGCGGCGGGATGTACGGATGACGGCGTCATGCTCTATACGTGCACGCGCTGCGGCGAAACGAGGACGGAGGTCATCAGCGCCACGGGTCATACGCCCGGCGAACCCGCCAGGGAAAATGACGTCGCGCCCACCTGTACCACAGAGGGAAGCTATGATATGGTCATCCGCTGCACTGTTTGCGGTTCGATCATCAGCTCCGAGCACTTCACCGTGCCGGCTCTTGGCCACGATTATGCGGCGACCGTAACGCCGCCCACGTGCACGGAGCAGGGCTACACCACGTTCATCTGCTCTCGCTGCGGTGACAGTTACGTGGACGATTACGTGGATCCGCTGGGTCACGCCTGGGGTGAGCCGGAATGGACCTGGGACGGCGACACGGCCGCTGCCAAATTCGTCTGCGCCAACGATTCCGACCATGTGGAGACCATGAATGCCACGGTGATCAGCCAGACCACACCCGCGACCTGTGAGGCGGATGGCCAGACGATCTATACCGCCACGGTGGAGTTTAACGGCAAGACCTACACGAATAAGAAGACAGTGATCCTGCCTGCCACCGGGCACACCCCCGGCGAGCCGGTCAGGGAGAACGAAGTGGCCGCCACCTGCACGACGGCCGGAAGCTACGATGAGGTGGTATACTGCACCGCGTGCGGCGCGGAGCTGAGCCGTGAGACCGTGGCAGTCCCCGCTACCGGTCACGATTGGGGAACTCCCACCTATGAGTGGGCGGATGACAACAGCACTGTGACCGCTGCGCGGGTGTGCGCCAACGACGCAACCCACGTGGAGACTGAGACGGTGGAGACCACATACACGGTCGTCACCGAACCTACCACCATGTCCGAGGGCGCAGGAGTGTACACAGCCGTATTCACCAACGGGGCCTTTACAACGCAGACACGCCAGGTCGTGATCCCGAAGCTGCCCGGTTATCACGTCATCGTGGACGACAAGACCAAGGGCAACGCAACGGTGATAGGCATCGACAGCGAGATGCTGTACAATGGCGCGGTGACCTTCACCGTGACCTGCGCTGACGCCTGCGTGGTGGCCATCGACAAGGGCAACGACGTCTATGAGGTGGTGAAATGCACCACCACGGAGAGCGGCGAGCATCAATTCACCGTCACCGTAACGGACGCTGACGTAACAATCGTCATCGCCATTAAGGGCGACGCCAATCTGGACGGCAAGCGTGAGGCCAAGGACGCCACGTTTGCGGCCCAAGCTATCGCCGGCAAGCGGACGTTTACGGCGCTGCAGAAGCTGGTATGCGACGGCACCGGCGACGGTGCGTTCGACGGCAAGGACGCCACCTACGCCGCCCAGGTGGTGGCGGGCAAGCGCAGCTACAAGTGGTAATCAGCACGATTCACAATATGGGGGCTGCCTCACCAGAGGCAGCCCCCATAACACAGATCACATTTTGCAAACGTCATAACAAACAGGCGCTGACTCACTGAACCAACCGGTCGCAAGTGGGTCAACGCCTGAATTGAATTTCCAATTTTTTGTTTTGATTTACACCATTTCCGCCAACTCATAGATCAGTCGCTCCGTCTTTTCCCATCCCAGACAGGGGTCGGTGATAGACTTTCCGAAGCGGCCTCCGCCGACGTCCTGCGCGCCGTCCTCCAGATAGCTTTCGATCATCAGCCCCTTTACCAAAGTGCGAATGTCACCACTGGCTTTGCGGCTCTCCATGACCTCGCGGGCTATGCGGATCTGCTCCAGAAATTGCTTGCCGGAATTGGCGTGGTTGGTATCCACGATCACTGCGGGATTGGAGAGACACCGCTCGGCATAAGCCTCGCTCAGCTGCAGGAGATTTTCGTAATGATAATTGGGCACCATGCGTCCGTGCTTATCCACATAGCCCCGTAATATGGCGTGGGCGTAGGGATTTCCTGGGGAATGAGCCTGCCAGCCCCGATAGATAAAGCTGTGGGGATGCTGGGCGGCGGTGATGGAGTTGAGCAGCACGTCGATGCTGCCGCCGGTGGGGTTCTTCATGCCCACCGGGATCCCCACGCCGCTGGCGGTGAGCCGGTGCTGCTGATCCTCCACGGATCGCGCCCCCACCGTCACGTAGGCCAGCACATCGTCCAGATACTTGTGATTCTCCGGGTACAGCATCTCGTCAGCACAGGAGAAGCCGGTCTCTGACAGGACGCGCATATGCAGCTCACGAATGGCTACGATGCCCTTGAACAGGTCTGGCTTTTCATCCGGATCCGGCTGATGGAGCATACCCATATAGCCGTCGCCTGTGGTGCGCGGCTTGTTGGTATAGATGCGCGGAACGATAAATATTCGGTCCTGCACCCGGTCCTGCACGTTCCGCAGGCGGCGGATGTATTCCAATACGCTGTCCTCATTGTCGGCGGAGCAGGGGCCGATGATGAGCAGCAGCTTATGGGACTGCCCTGCGATGATATACCGGAGCTGCGTCGCCCGTTCCCGGACAATGGCGGCAAGGGCAGGGGAGAGGGGATACATCTCCTTCGTCTCCATGGGAATGGGCAGCTTTCGATCAAAAATCATATCCATGGTATTGTCTCCCGTTGCGATTTATGGTTTCAGTTCAAACGAGACGCCCAACTGACTGAGCGTATCAAAAAAGCCGGGAAAGCTCTTATTGACGGCTTGTGCGCAGGAAATGGTGCCGCCTGTTCGCGCGGCGAGGACCGACAGCGCCATCACGATCCGGTGGTCGTTGTGGCCGCAGAGCGGAAGCGCCGGCGCATGAATATCGGACGCGTGAACGGTGACGCTGTCTTCGCTTGCGGACAACGTCACGCCGAGTTTCGCCAGTTCCTCCGCCATGGCATCTATTCGGTCACTCTCCTTCAGGCGCAGACGCCTGACGCCGCAAAAGGCAGCCCCATGCAGCGCGGCGGCCAGCGCAAAGCAAATCGGTCCCAGATCCGGATGATCGGCCAGATCCAGTACAGGCGCATCGCTGCGGAGGGCTTCAAAGTATGCGGGATAAACGCGGTCCCCCTGGATTGTGTCGTCACGCAGACCTGTTATTTCCACGGCGCCGCCCAGCAAATTGAAGGCGTCCAGAAAGGCGGCGTTGGACCAATCCCCCTCCATCAAAACACGGCCCGGTGAGATATAGCGCTGTCTGCCCGGTACGAAAAGGCGGTTGTCCTGGGGTGTAACGCGGACGCCAAAATCCCGAAGCGTTTGGAAGGTCATATCGATGTAGGGCCGGCTCTCAACGGGCGCAATGATTTCTATCTCGCTGTCACCGTCCAGCAGCGGCAGAGCAAAAGAAAGTCCGCTGATAAATTGGCTGCTCACGTCGCCGGGAACGAGATACTTGCCGGCCTTCAGCCTGCCCTGTACGGTCAACCGGTCATGCTCGCGCGCAAAGCGCAGCCCCTGCGCGCGGCAGATGTCCTCATAAACGGACAGAGGCCGTGAGAACAGCACAGGGGAGCCTGTAAAGGTGATCTCCTTGCCGGTTGTTAGCACCAGAGGAATCAGGAATCGAAGCGTGCTTCCAGACGCTCGGCAGGGGAGCACCGCGCAGCTTGGAACATGGCCGGGATCCATTCCGACGACGACAGCTGCTTTTTCAGATAAAACGACTTTCGCGCCAAGAGCGCGAAGACAATCCACGGTGGCCAGCAGGTCCTCCGACGGCGCCAGGTTATCCACAACCGTCCGCCCCTCCGCAAGGGCGGAGGCGATCAGGGCGCGGTGGGCCATACTCTTTGAAGGCGGCGCCTTCACGGTGCCGGAGGCGAGGGATGGGAAGAATTCGACTGTCATGCCTGCTCCTCACGGCGGACCAGAAGGTCCATGGCCTCCAGATAACCGTGAATACCGTGACCGGCGATTGTGGCCAGACAGGCCGGGCGGATATAGCTGACGCGGCGGAAGGGTTCCCGGCTGTTCACGTCGGAGAGGTGGACCTCCACTGCGGGAATCTGCACCGCCTGCAGCGCGTCCAGCAGGGCGATACTGGTGTGAGTATAGGCGGCGGGATTGAGGATCAGGCCGTCCACCTGTCCATAGGCCGCCTGGATCTGATTCACCAGATCCCCCTCGTGGTTGGACTGATAAATGTCCACCGTCACGCCGAGACGGCGGGCGTGCTCCCTGATCGCCCGGCAGAGCTCGTCATACGTCGCCGTGCCGTATATCTCCGGCTCACGCAGACCCAGGAGATTCAGATTCGGCCCGTTGATCACAAGAATTTTCATAAATCCAGCACCTCGGTAAATCGTCCAATGATATCTTCAGCGGTCTCTCGGATCGAAGCTGCCGCCGGTATGATTTCGTCCGAAACGGATCGGTAGATCGGAAGGCGTTGCCTGTACAGGAGAGAGAGCTTTTCTTCCGTGTCAGACAAGGGACGGTCCTCAGTGGGCACAAGCTGTCCAACGGCGCGGTCAAGGAAGAAAAGCCAACCGTTGTGACGGAATAGATCAATATTCAGCGGATGCAAAACGGCCCCGCCGCCGGTTGCGATCACCAGCCCATTGCGCGGCGCGATTTCACGGATGAGCTGTGTTTCCAGAGCGCGGAAAGCTGCCTCGCCGTCGCCCAGGAATATATCTGCGATGCTTTTTCCCGCACGATGGGCTACCTGCTCGTCCAAATCGAAAAATTCCCGCCCCATCAGCCTGGCAACCTCCCGACCGACGGAGGTTTTTCCGCAGCCGGGCATGCCAACGAGTACGATGTTGCGCTTGTCGTGAAGCAGCGCATGGTAAACCTTGTCAGTCACGTTGCGGTCAATGGATTCGCCCGTGAAAAGCTCTGAGGCCAGGACAGCCTGCGCAACAAGCATATATAGCCCGCCGCGGGCGGAAACAGAACGTCTTCTCGCTTCCAGCACGAGCCGGGGGGAGAGGGGGTTATAGATTGCGTCCGCCACACTTCGCAGGGCGGGGAAAGGAGACAGGTCCACAGGACAGCCATCCAGATCCGGAAACATTCCGCACGGCGTCGCATTGATGATGATAGACGCGTCACCATGCAGTTTGGAAGCTTCCTCATACGTCACAGCTCCGGGTTGTTTGCTTCGGCTCACAAAAACGACCTCTGAAGCGCCCAGTTGGACCGCGGCGCCATAAGAGGCCTTTGCCGCGCCTCCGGTGCCCAGGATCAGCACCTTGCTTCCACGCACCGGCGCACCCATATCCTGCAGCAGAGCAGCCATTCCGCCGACGTCCGTATTGCTGCCGATCAGCTTGTTTCCCCGCCGCACAACGGTGTTGACTGCGCCGACGGCGGAGGCGGAGGCGTCGAGCTCATCCAGATAGGGGATGACGGCTTCCTTGTATGGAACGGTCACATTGATCCCATCAAAGTCGCGCTTTTGAAAGAATTCGCCAAGATCTCCACGGTCCAGCCGCAAAAGATCGTAATCGTATCCCCCGATCATCCGATGCAGTTCCGGAGAAAAACTATGGCGCACGGGGTTTCCGATGAGTCCGTATTTCAATTCTCCGCACCTCCCAGCCAGTCCGTCCCGTAGCGTTGCGCCAGCAGGTCGCACATTGCGATGGCGGTGACACTGTCCACCACTACGCGGGCGCGGTGGACGATCGCGGGGTCATGGCGTCCCCGGACGGCAATTATTGCGTCTTCACCGGTTATGAAATTCACCGTATTCTGCTCCTTACCGATGGAGGGAGTGGGCTTGACCGCGCAGCGAAACAGCACCGGCATTCCGTTGGTGACACCGCCATTGACGCCGCCGTTGTGGTTGGTAGTGGTGACAATCCGCCCGTTTTTTACGGCAAAGCTGTCGTTGACCCGGCTCCCACAGCCGTCCGCCATGGCAAAGCCGTCGCCAAACTCTACACCCTTGACGGCAGGGATGCTGAAAAGGGCGTGGGAGAGGAGGCTCTCCACCGAGTCAAACCAAGGCTCGCCCACGCCAGCAGGGAGGCCGATCACAGCCGTTTCCAGCACACCGCCGACACTGTCTCCCGCGGATCCGGCGGCGGAAATGGCTTGTTCCATGGCATTTTTGGACGATTCATCCAGCACCGCAAAGGCCATCCTGTTCAGGCGGTCAATGTCGGATGGCAGATCGCCGAACCCCCGGTCAGCAATGCCCCCGCAGCGCAGGATGTGGGTTCCGATGAAAATGCCGCGGCGCCGCAGCGCCTCGATAGCGACGGCGCCAACAGCCGTCAGAGGCGCGGTAAGCCGTCCGCTGAAGTGACCGCCGCCCCGCGGGTTCTGGCAGCCGTGATATTTGCACTGGGCCGCGTAGTCCGCATGACCGGGCCGCGCTACACCGTTGAGGGCCTCGTATGGCGCACTGTCCGCGTCCTCGTTGGGAATCAGGATGCACAGCGGCGTCCCGGTAGTCTTTCCCCGATATACGCCGCTGACCACAGTGAATCGGTCCGCCTCGCGGCGGGCCGAGCCGGTATTGCCGGCCGGCCGGCGCAGCGTCAGCTGATAGGCGATAAACGACTCGTCCACCGGGATCCCAGGCGCCATGCCGTCCAGCACCGCGCCGACAGCGCTGCCGTGGCTCTCGCCGAACAGCGTCACGGAGACGCTGCTGCCAAACGAATTTTTCATGGCGTCACGCCTCCTTCCGCGATGCAGTTGATCCGCTGTTTCAAGTCGTCCAGGCTCATGGGCCGGATGACGTACTGGCCGATTTCCGGCGCCTCAACAACCAGGATCTCCGCTCCCACCCGCTTTTTGTCGTGGGCGATCCGCTCCGCTGCCTGCTCCGTATCAACGGCGCAGCAGGTGGGGAGCTGCAGCTTTTCATAAATCGGCGCGAGCCTGTGGCGCACCGATTCGCCGCACATGGGCAGCATTCCCAGGGCAACACACTCGCCGTGGAGCAGCTCCGGGTGCGTTGACTCAATGGCGTGGCCAATGGTGTGGCCGAAGTTCATCACCCGGCGCAGGCCGCTTTCCCGTTCGTCAGCGGATACCACACGTGCCTTTTGCGCTACGGCGCGGCGGATGATCTCATCCAGACTGCGGAGGGGCTCTCCCTGTTCAAAGAGCGCAAACAGCTCCGGGTCCAGCGTGACGCCGACCTTCAGCGCCTCGGCCAGGCCGGACGCCATCTGACGGTCCGGCAGCGTTTCCAGTACCTGGGGGTCGATCAGCACCCTGCAAGGCTGGGAGAAGGTGCCCACGGCGTTTTTGACGCCGCCGAAGTTGACGCCGGTCTTTCCGCCCACCGAGGCGTCCAACTGCGCCAAAAGGGTGGTGGGCACGTTATAGTGGTCGATACCGCGCTCGTAGATGGATGCGGCAAAGCCCGCCAGGTCACACACGGCGCCGCCGCCCACTGCCACGACACAGTCCTGCCGCGTCAAACCGTGGTCCAGCATAGCCTCCAGCAGGGAAGAAATGGTTTGAAGTGTTTTACATCTCTCGCTGTCAGCGAGCGTAAGGATTCGCGGCGCGGCGCAGCGATCTGCAATGGCCTGGACGTACTGCACCGGGACGCCCTCGTCTGTGACGATCAGGACGCGACGCCGGAGATCCATCAATTCATCCGCCCGGCAAAGACATCCCCGCTCCATGACGACGTCGCAGGACCCACACGCCAAATCCAGCCCCAGGGCGTTTTCCGGCCTGCGCAGCATCGCCTGGTATTGCTTGCTGAGTTCCATCACGTCCCGCTGAAAAATGCCGTAAAGCCCGTTTATTTCACCGCCTGTGCCGCCAAGCTCTCGCGTCGCCATCTCCGCCTCGCGCAGAGGGTCGGCAATCGGCAGGCAATGAGCGGCTTTATACGCGCCGATTTGTCCGACGACCTCCATCCGGCTGCGAAACAGCTCCGCCATCTCGCGGTCTATTTGATCGATCCGGCTGCGAAGCCGATCCAGATTCTCCATGGAATCACCTCGTTATCATTTGAAAAAGAAGCGGTTCCGCGCAAACAGAACCGCTTCATCCTCATTCGTCGCTGCCACTGTAGGTCAGATCCGCATTCACGTCGATCACACACACATAAGTGTGGCCAACCTGCAAGGCAAGGGGCGTGCCGTCCGCGTGGTAGAAGGTGAAGGGATCGTTCATGGTGGCCTTGCGCCAGGTGATGGGCTCCGCCTTACCGCCGCAGAAGAACATGCCGTCGTTCCCGCCCTGCAGATCGATGTTCATATGGCCCTTCGAATCGCCGCTGTTGACAACGGTGGTCCGCAGCACCAGCAGATTGGTTACGCCCACCTGTTCGCCGGTGTTGCCGTCAATGTAGGGGTCGATTCTCCCCAGGGTGGAGAAGCGCTGGCTGATTTGGTAAAGTCCGCTGGCCGGGTCATAATCAAAATAGCCCTGCTTATAGCTGGAGAATCTGACGATGACGTGGGAGGCGTCCTCACCTCCGGCGGGAGTGGCGTCCTCGGTATACGTGATGGGGTAGGAGAAGTCATCACTGTGCTCCCGGCGGAACGAGGAGCTGTCCAGATATTGAACGATGTTCTCACCGGAGGTCATCAGCGTATGCTCGATGTCCATGGTCTTGCGCCGCTCAGCGTCCCGCCAGTAGACGCCGCCGGCGCCCTCGGTGATGTGATCCATGTTCAGATTCCGGAGCATGCGCAGGGCCTCGGCGCTGCCGCCGGCATGGACGTAGATGGCGTCCATGCCCAGAACGGTCTCCACGAAGCAGGCTCTTGCGCTGCGCACGGAGCCGATGGTGCCCACCTTGGACGGGTCCTGATAGAAGGCGATCATGCGGGTGATGCCGCCCTCCACGTTATACTCGAAGATCATATCCGCGTCCGACGTGCCGTGCTGGGGCATGGCGTAGTGGATGTCGTTCAGCATCACCGCCACGGGCCTGGCGCCGGCCAGGGCCTCATCCTCCAGCGGCTCGCCGGTCAACGGATTCACGATCACGTCCGGCTCCGGCTCAGGCTCCGGGTTCGGCTGGGGATTGGTCGGCTCCTCCGTCTTCTGCGGGTCGGGCTTCACGATGGGCGTATCCTCAGGCGGCGTCGTCTCACCGCCTTTTCCGCCGCAGGCAGCACAGCTGAGCAAAACAAGACAGGCCAAAAGGCCGCAGAGCAATCTTTTCCACATAAAAAGGGCCTCCCATCAAAAATCGATTCCACTTGGAACCGCACAAAATTCTTCTCATATATCATACCAGATAGAGAAGGGAAATGCAATTGAACGGCGAAGAAAATTTGGATGAAACCCTGTACAAATTCTCCTGGCTACTTTATAATAAAATGGATGAGAAAGGAGGTCCCGTTATGGGTGTTGGCTTTATTCGTGAAAAGATCGAGATCAAATTTTTGATCCTCTATATTGCCGCCCGCGTCCTGGAGCCGCTGCCTCTGGAGGGGATGCAGGAGCTGACCATGTGTGATGACGGCATCGACTACTTTGCGTTTTCCGAGTGTTTGAACGACCTGGTGCGGACGGAGCATCTGCGTCTTACGGAGCAGCAGACCTATTGTATCACCCCCAAGGGCCTGAAAAACAGCGCCATCTGCGAGACGAGCCTGCCCTATTCCGTCCGTGTCCGCACGGATAAAAACGTGGCAGTATACAACCAAAAGCTCCTCCGCCGCTCCCAGGTTCGCAGCAGCGTGTCGCCCCGTCCTAACGGGACGTTCACCGTGGATCTCTCCCTGGACGACGACCTGGACAACGTGATGCACCTGCAGCTGATGGTGGCAGGCGAGGAGATGGCCCGTGACCTGGCCGACCGTTTTCAAAAAAATCCGGAACAGCTGTATTCTGGCCTGATCACCGCACTGTTCCGAATGGAAGAACAGAAATAACAATACTTGTAAAGTAAAAGTCCTGTACACGATGTGCAGGACTTTTTTCTTTGCTCGGACATAAGCGGGGACAACCCGTCATAGAGTAGTGCATCACAAAAAAGGGAGTGGGACATGTGGATAAGAGCGATGGAACAGCCCGGTACGCAGAGGCAACCAAGCTGCTGCCTCTGCGCTGGCAGCGGCCAGCTTTGCATTTGAGTGCGGAGCGTCAGGGCCTGGCGGAGGAATTCCGCCTGCGGGCCGGACGGCCCTTGACCGTGCTGCTGCCGGAGGGGGA
>DGHJ01000020.1:4976-11158 GCA_002392625.1 Oscillospiraceae bacterium UBA3851 | reverse complement strand
TCCCAGCCGGGGATATAGGGGGTGTAATAGCCCCGCATGGCGTAGCTGCGGACGATAAAGTCCTTCAGCGCCTTGTTCAGGGCATGGCCCATGTGGATGTTGCCGTTGGAGAACGGGGGGCCGTCGTGCAGGGAGAAGAGGGGCTTGCCGTCGTTCTTCTTCAGCAGCTCGTGATACAGGTCCATGTCCTGCCAGCGTTTGAGCATGTCCGGCTCCCGCATGGGCAGGCCTGCCCGCATGGGAAAGCCGCTCTTGGGCATATTCAGCGTCTGTTTGTACTCCATGTCGTTTCCTCCATCTATGGTTGAATTTTATCAAAGGGGGAGATACGGATTGCCACGGGCCTGCGGCCCTCGCAATGACAGGACGGATGCTTTTGTCATTCCGAGGAACCCGTCCGCAGACTGGCGACGTGGGAATCCGCATCAAAAAAACGCCCTTGTCCCTCCGATGGGAGAGACAAAGGCGCAAATAGACCTCTGCGGTACCACTCTCGTTGCCGCCTGCAGGCGGCCGCTCTGTCCCCGCGCGATGGCGGGCGGAGGGGAGATAACGGCCCTCTGCCGTCCTGGCTTACACAGCCAACGCCGCACCACATCGTCCTCGGCGCTTTGCGGATCTTTTTCGCCGCAGCTTTGGCTTCCCATGTTGCCATACACAAAGTATGGCCGCCATGTCTCGCCTTCGCTGTGACAAAAAAACTATCGCAAATCGAACTCGCCGAGTGGTGCGTTGTTGACTTTCAGCCGGCTGCTCCGGGGTGATCTTCACGCGCGTGCGGTCTCCGCCTCTCACCAAACGGCGGCTCTCTTGGCACCGCGGACGTGCGCTACTCGTCCCCATCCTCGCATTTTTCATCATAACGTGCCTATTTTATGCGCTACGGCCGGATTTGTCAACGGTGGATTTTGCCAAAATGGGCGGGTTTTATGCGGGCGGTCTTTGCGCAGGCGGACGACTCAGCCCGCCCAAACGTGTCCCACAAGGAGACGGATTCCCACGTCGGCGTCCTTCGTCCGCCTCCTCGGAATGACAGGATGGTAACGTTTCAGCGCCTGTCATTGCGAAGCCAGTTCGCAAACTGGCTGTGGCAATCCGTAATACCGTGGATACCGATAACAGCCCCGCCGGGTTTCCCGGCGGGGCGGCGTTTTGCGCCTGCGGGCCGTCGAAGACGCCGGCCCTTTCAGCACCGGGCTGATACACTGCGAAAAAGCGCGGTCGTTGGTCCCGGCCGCCGAGCTGGACCCGCTCCAGCACGTCGCTGTCGACGGTGATGCTGATCTTCTCCTTCAAGGGCTTCATCCGACCGCCTGCTATTTTGAGCAGCTATCATACACAAATAAGATTCATTCTTGACAGTTCTTAGAAAGTTACATACAGTAGAACAAAAGTAGGAGCATCGAAAGCCCAAACTCAAAACGGCTGGCAATAAAGTCCTGCCGAAAAAGCAACGAACGATCGCCGCGCGGAAGGATGGCGAGACGACGGGGGGAACGCACATGACCTTTAATACCGTTGAGTTTCTTGCCTTCTTCGGGCTGTTCATAGTTTTATACTATCTGCTGCCCGTCAAAGTGAGAAACCCACTGCTGCTGTTGGGCAGCTATCTTTTCTACGCCTATTACAGCCCCATTCTGGTCACATTTCTGGCGGCTGTCACGCTGGCCAATTACGGCGGCGCACTGCTGATCGAGCGGTTTGAGCGGGGCAGCCGCGGCCGCCGCGCAGTCCTGGCGGCCGGCCTGGTGCTGGACATCGGCGTGCTGGCGTTTTACAAGTACTTCAACTTCTTCTCCGGCATTCTCCACCAGATCATCGGCAGAGGCGGCAGCGCCGTCACACTGAGGCTTCTGGTTCCGCTGGGCATCAGCTTCATCATCTTCAGCGTGGCGTCCTATCTGGTGGACGTCTACCGCGGCACCATCGGCGCCGAGCGCCGGATATGGCGCTTTGCCCTCTACGTGGCCTTCTTCCCGAAGGTGGCGCAGGGCCCTATCGAGCGGGCGGAGCACTTCCTGCCACAGCTGGATGAGGAGCACCGCTTCGACTCCGAAAAGTACCGCACCGGTATGCTGATGTTCCTGTTCGGCCTGTTCATGAAGATGGTCGTGGCGGATCGCGCCGCCATGATCGTGGACACGGTCTACGCCGATCTGGACGGACACACCGGCGCGTCGGTACTGCTGGCGGCCATGATGTTCTCCCTTCAGATCTATCTGGACTTTGCCGGCTATTCCCTGATGGCCATCGGCGGTGCGCGAATCCTGGGCTTCCAGCTGAAGCGGAACTTCCAGCAGCCCTATCTGGCGTCCACACCGGCGGTTTTCTGGCGCCGCTGGCACATCTCGCTGACCACCTGGCTGCGGGATTACCTCTACATCCCCCTGGGCGGCAGCCGCTGCTCCGCCCTGCGCAGGCACTTCAACACGTTGGTCACCTTCGGCCTGAGCGGCCTGTGGCATGGCGCCAACTGGGGCTTCGTGATCTGGGGCCTTGCCAACGGCGCCGTGGTGGCGGTGGAGGGCGACATCCGCAAGCTGGGCAAAAAGAAGAAGGGCGGCGAGTGCGCCGAGCAGAAGGCAAGCCCCGTCCGCTCCCTGCTGCTGGGGATCCTGTCGTTCTTCATCCTGACCGCCACCTGGGTGTTCTTCCGCGCCCAGACGCTGGCCGTTTCGCTCCATGTATTCAAGAGGATTTTCACCAGCCTCCTGCCGCGCACCACGCTGAAGGCCATCGTGGCGCAGCTTGCCCTGGGAAAGACCGGCGTGCTCTACGGCCTGAACGTGGCATGGGGCTATCCCGTTCTGCTGTTCGGCCTGCTCATCGTTGCGGCGGTGGACATCGCCATGCAGAAGGTGGACCTGCCCCAACGCTTGGCCTCGGAGAAGCTGACCTGGCTGCGTTGGATCGTTTACATCCTGCTGATCTGCGCCGTTGTTCTGTTCGGCGTTTACGGCTACGGATATGAGGCGGCCAGTTTCATCTACGCTGACTTTTAAGGGGGAGGGAATGCCATGAAAATCGTAAAGCCCATTTTGAAGGGCGTTGCCTTCACGCTGCTCCTCTCTATTATCCTCACGGCTTTGACGCTGATCTACCACCCCAAGTGGTACAACTATCAGGACAAGGGCCAGCCCGCCGGCTTCTATCAGGAGCCGAAGAACACCATCGACGTGCTGCTGCTGGGCTCCTGCAATATGTACTCGTCCTTCAGCCCCGTGCTGATGTATGAGAGGAACGGCATCACCAGTTACAACTTCTCCTGTCCCGACCAGGAGATGTCCACCACCTACTACTATATCAAGGACGCACTGACACGGCAAAAGCCCAAGGTCATTGTGGTGGAGGCGCTGTTCCTCATGCAGGAGACCCACACCGGCAACCGGGAGAAGTACAACCGATTCGCCCTGGATTATATGCCCATTTCCGCGAACAAGATCGGCCTGGCATGGGAGACGGCGCGCACCGAGTCGGCCATGATGCCCCAGTACGACGCCACAGCCTCCAGCCGTGCGCTGACCTTTGCCAGCTATATCTTCCCGATCCTGCGCTATCACAACCGGACCGATCTGTCCAATGAGGACGTGACCTACTTCGCGGAGAACGAGTTCTACTCCTACTACAAGGGGGGCGTGCCCCTGTTCAGCTACACCCGCAACGACGGAAACCGCACCTTCGCGGTATTCAATGAGAAGACCATCAACGACTCAGCCAAGAAGTATTTCCCCATGATCAAGGAGCTGTGTGACAAGAACGGCATAGCGCTGGTGGTGGCCAAGAGCCCCAACTATGCCCGCTGGGGCCATGACGACAGCTATACTGCCGTGGCCCGGGAATATGTGGAGTCCTTCGGCATACCCTTTGTGGACATGCACGCTCCGCAGTACAACAACTTTGAGGACTACGACTATGGCGTCGACATCAACCTGAACGTGTATGGCATGCGCAAGTTTACCTACACGCTGGCCGACTATCTCATTGAAAACTACAACCTGCAGCCCACGCCGCTTTCGGAGGAAAACACCGCCAAGTGGGAGGAGTCCATCGCCTGGGTCTATGACCGCTCCCTTGGCAAGGGCATGGATCTGGAGCAGGGTCATCTGGCCCAGATCTTCAACAAGGAGGACGCCGTCTGTGTCCGCTGGAACCCCTGCCTCGACTGCGGGGAGTACAGCATCTACCGAGCTGAGGGTCACGACGAGAGCACGGCCGTGAAGATCGGCACTGCCACCGGCGAGACCTTTGACGACAAGGACGTGACCCACGCGCAGGGCTACACCTACTACGTGGTGCCCAATCATGGCGCCAAGGCCGGTCAGCGCTCCAACAGCATGTACTATGTCTTCGTGAGCATGCCCACCAATGTGGTGGGCGTCACGCGGGACGACGGCGCCATGAAGGTCACCTGGGACGGCGAGGAGGACTGCTATTTCCGCGTGTACCGCCGCTACTACAAAGCACTGAAGTTCTCCGCCTGGCTCACCACGGAAAAGCACCGTGACATCAATGCCACGGATATCAAGGAGGGCGAGCTGTATACCTTCCGCGTATCCGCCGCCATCAGGGATGACGGCGTGGAATACCAGAGCAAGTGCGTTCTCGTGGATATCCTGCAGCAGGGCAAGCCGGTGATCACGGGCATCTCGTCGGCGGACAGCGCGAATACCGTTACATGGGAGGCCATGAAGAACCGTGAATCCATCAAAATCTACCGCCGGAATGCCGGTGCAGAGGAGTTCGCCCTTATCAAAACCATCGGCGGAGACAGGACGAGCTTCACCGACACCGAAGTCAAGCCCGGCAAGCAGTACGAATACTTCATTACCTCTGTAGCCGAATGCGCCGGCATGAAAGAGGAGAGCGTTCCGTCCGACGTGATGAGCGTAGTCACTATCAAGAATTGAACGTCCTGCGAAGGACGAGCGGCCGGCGGAGCACGCGCCCTTGCAGTTTGGCGGAAACAGCGAGGTGCTTGCGAGGAAGTCCCCCACTTGTCTCGACCGACGGGAGCGAGAGGTCTTTGGTGGGCAGAACGCAGGCGGCCAAAGACCGCCGCTGCAGAATTAACGGGATAAACAGCGCCGCCCGGCCGGGTACCCGGCAGGGCGGCGCAATATTACGAGAGGCGGCGAACCTCAGCCGTTCAGCAGATTGATAAGGCCGATGACGCCAGTGGAGGTGTATACCACGCCCAGAATGGCCAGCACCACGATCAGAACGGTCTGGAAGGTGCCGGTCCGCTTGGCGCGGTTGGTGTAGCCGATGTATGCCAGGAAGCCGGACAGCAGGCCCAGCGTCAGGGAGGGGATCACCGGCGCCGCCGGGGAGTCCTTGAAAACGGTGTACGTCAGGATCATCCCCGCCACCGCCAGGGTGATGAGCACGCCGAAGATGATGCCCTGGGTGCGGTTCATGTCGAAGACCGTCTCCCGTTTCCGCTCTGCCTGCGCCTTGCGCTCGGATTCCTTCCTGGCCGCGCTGGCGTAGCCGCCGTAGTTGGAGCCGTTCTTCTTGCGGTGGACGTTTTTGTTGGGGTTGCCCTTGGCCTTTCGGATGTTCTCCTGCTGCTGGGCGGTGTCGGCAGGGTTATAGCCCTTGTATTTCGTTTTTGCCATGGGATCCTCTCCTCCTTATTCAATAGACAGTCCGGTGAGATACCGGCGCAGCATGTCAAACGCGTGATGGGCGGCCAGCGTGCGCACCCGGTCCCGTCCGGTGCCCAGATGCAGCGCACGGACGGCGGTGCCCTCCGGCGAGGCGAAGCCCACAAATACGGTGCCCACCTCGTTGCCCCGGTCGTCCTTATCCGGTCCGGCCACGCCGGTGACGGACACGGCCAGATCGCTGCCGGTGATGCGCCGCACCCCCTCCGCCATAGCCTTTGCCACCGGGGCGGACACGGCACCGTATTCATCTAAAAGCGCCTGCGGTACGCCCAGCACCCCGGCTTTCACGCCGTTGGTGTAGGACACCACGCCGCCCAGGAATACGGCGGAGGCGCCGGGCACGTCGGTGACGCGCTTGGCGATGAGCCCGCCGGTGCAGCTCTCGGCGGCGGAGAAGGTCAGGCGGCGCTCCTTGAGGAGCTGAACGGCGCGCTGCTCCAGGCTGTCTACGTCCACGCCGTACAGGTGATCTCCCAGCCGGGATCGGACGTCCCAGAACAGGGGGGCCATCAG
>DGHJ01000020.1:3662-4815 GCA_002392625.1 Oscillospiraceae bacterium UBA3851 | reverse complement strand
AGATCCGCCAGCAGCTCCTGCACCACCGGCTCCCGCAGGCCGAAGGTCCGCAGGTCGTGGGACACGATAATAGCCTCGCTCCGCTGCCGCAGCCAGGGGATGAGGCCGTTTTCCGTGAGATAGCGGCACTCCCTGGGCACGCCGGGCAGCATGACCACGGTGGAGCCGTCCTTTTCGAAGATGCAGCCGGGTGCGGTGCCCACGGCGTTGCGAAGCACAGTGCAGCCTGCCGGCAGATACGCCTGCTGCCGGTCCAGCGCCGGGGCCTCGGCGCCGAACATGGTGGCCAGATATTGCCGGATCTCCTCCAGGATCTCCGGGTGAAATTCCAATTCCACGCCGAAGGCCCGGCACACGGTCTCCTTGGTAAGGTCGTCGTAGGTGGGGCCCAGCCCCCCGGTGAAGATCAGCAAATTGCAGCGGCGTCGGGCGACGGCGATGACCTCCGCCAGCCTGGCCGGATTGTCGCCCACGGCGGTGTGGTACAGCACGTCCACGCCTACGGACGAGAGCTGCTCCGAGAGGAACTGGGCGTCGGTGTTGGCGATGTTCCCCAGCAGCAGCTCCGTGCCCACGGCGATGATCTCCGCACGATAGGACATGGGATCAGCTCCTTCTTTTCCCGTTTTTGTCAAAATGCTTTTTCAACGCCGTCTCCGTGGGAATCAGCGAGGCGAGAAAGGGGATGATTTGGACGGCGCAGACGATCAAGCCCACGACTGCCACGCGGTTGACCTCCTGCCCGATGACAATGAGCAGGGGAATCACCGACAGAGGGATCAGAATCAGGCCCATACGAAACCAGAGCCTGCCGCAGTATTCGTGGGCAAAGCGCCAGGTTTCGGCGTTCTTCATGGACATGGCCGTGCGATAACCGTAAAAATCGTTGATCTTCTCAGGCGGATTCTTCAGAAACCGTCTCCCCAATAAGACCATGGTGAGAGGAATGAGAAGATCAATCAAGAGCATAAAAAGCCAGAAGAACATGGCCTCAGTTCTCCTTGTCAAAATACTTGATCTTCACCAGCTCCCGGCCCGCCATGGCCCGCTGGCACAGGCCCTCCACGTCAAGCACGGACTCCAGCTCCCGGACCTCGGCCACGTCGGGCCGGGTCTTGGGGTGGCGGGGGGTGAACACGGTGCAGCAGTCCTC
>DGHJ01000020.1:459-3548 GCA_002392625.1 Oscillospiraceae bacterium UBA3851 | reverse complement strand
CCTTGTCCATGCCGATCAGCGGCCGCAGAACGGGCAGGTCGGTGACGTCCTCACTGACCCGCAGGGCGGCCATGGTCTGGCTGGCCACCTGGCCCAGATTCTCGCCGGTGACCAGCGCGCCGCAGCGCAGCTCCCGCGCCAGCATATCGGCCAGGCGCATCATGAACCGGCGCATGATGAGGGTGAAGTGGTCCTCCGGGCACTGGCGGCGGATCTCCTCCTGGATCTCGGTGAAGGGGATGACGTACACGTTGAGCCGCCCGGTCCAGGGGGTCAGCTCCCTGGCCAGCTGCAGCACCTTGTCGCGGGCCAGCTGGCTGGTGTAGGGGGGCGAGGCGAAGTGGATCATCTCCAGCTGTACGCCCCGCTTGGCGATCATGTAGGAGGACACCGGGGAATCGATGCCGCCGGAGAGCAGGCTCACGGCGCTGCCGCCCATGCCGATGGGCAGGCCGCCGGCGGCGCTCACAGCGGGGGCGTGGACGTAAGCCGCATCCTCCCGGATCTCGATATGGACGGTGAGCTCCGGGTGGTGAACGTCCACCGTCAGGTGGGGAAAGGCGTCGTGAAGCTCGCCGCCCACCCACTGGCTCAGCTGGATGGAGCTCATGGGGAAGCTCTTGTCGGCCCGCTTCGTCTCCACCTTGAAGGACCTGGCCTCCGACAGCGCCCGGCCCAGATAGGCGCGGGCGTTTTCCAGAATGGCCTCCGTCGTCTTTTCACAGGGCATGGCCCGCGCGATGGCGATAATGCCGAAGATGTGGGCGCAGGCGTCGTAGGCGCCGTCCATGTCGCAGCCGTCCTCCATAGGCTCCACATAGATGGTGCTCTGGCGGGAGTAGACCTTGAAGCGGCCGAACCGGCCCACGCGGCGGCGGATATTGTTCATGAGCCGCTGCTCGAAGCTGTGGCGGTTCAGGCCCTTCAGGACCACCTCGCCCAGCTTGCACAGGATGATCTCGTGCATGGTGCTCTCCTTATTTCAAAATATTGTTGCTGCGGTACTGGATAGCCTCGGCCAGATGGGTGGGCAATATGCTCTCGCTGCCCTCCAGATCGGCGATGGTGCGGGCCATGCGCAATATGCGGTCGTGGCTGCGCCCCGTGAGGCCCATGCGGTCAAAGGCGCTCTGCATCAGCTTTTCGCCCGCCGCGTCCAGGGCGCAGAACTGCCCGATCATGGCCGGGGTCATGTAGGCGTTGCAGCTGACGGCGGTGCCCTCATAGCGGACCTTCTGGAGCTCCCTTGCGGCGTTGACCCGCTGCCGGATGGCGGCGGAGTCCTCCGGCTTCGTGCGGCGGCGCATGGCGTCGTAGGCCACACTGGGCACCTCGATGTGCATGTCGATGCGGTCCAGCAGCGGGCCGGAGATCCGGCGCATGTAATTCTCCACCTGCTGCTCCGAGCAGGTGCAGCGCCCGGAGGGGTGGCCGTACCAGCCGCAGCGGCAGGGGTTCATGGCGCACACCAGCATGAAGCGGCTGGGCAATGTCAGCGATCCTGCCGCCCGTGTGATGGTCACCACGCCGTCCTCCAACGGCTGGCGCAGCGTCTCCAGGGCGGATTTGTCGAACTCCGGCAGCTCGTCCAGGAACAAAATGCCGTTGTGGGCCAGGGAGATCTCTCCCGGCCGGGGTACGGTGCCGCCGCCGGTGAGGGACACCGGGGAGGCGGTGTGGTGGGGCGAGCGGAAGGGCCGGTGGGTGATGAGGGGCGAGTGGGCCTCGGTGAGTCCCGCCACGGAGTAGATCTCCGTGGTCTCCATGGACTCGGCGTGGGTCATATCGGGCAGGATGGAGGGCAGACGCCGGGCCAGCATGGATTTGCCGGAGCCGGGAGAGCCGATAAGCAGCACGTTGTGGCCGCCGGCGGCGGCGATCTCCAGCGCCCGCTTCACGTTTTCCTGGCCCATGACGTCGGCCATGTCGGGCAGATGGAGGTCCAGATGGGTGGGCTGCCAGGCCGGCGCGGGGGTCAGCGGTTCCTCGCCCCGCAGGTGGCGCACCAGCTGCCCTACGTCCCGGACGCCGTAGACCGTCAAACCCTCGGCCAACGTGGCCTCGGCGGCGTTGGCCTCCGGCACGTACAGCTCCCGGATGCCGGAGCGGGCGGCGTACAGCGCCATGGGCAGCACGCCCGTCACCGGGCGAAGGGTGCCGCCCAGGCTCAGCTCGCCTAAGAAAGCGGCGCCCTCCGGCAGGGGCTTCAGCTCCTCCGAGGCGGTGAGCAGGCCCAGCAGGATGGGCAGGTCGTAGAGAGTGCCCTCCTTGCGCAGCCGGGCTGGGGCCAGATTCACGGTGATGCGGCTGACGGGGAACTTTGCGCCGCAATTCTTGATGGCGGCCCGGACCCGGTCCCGCGCTTCCCGCACGGCGGCGTCGGGCAGACCCACCACGTCAAAGGCGGGCAGACCGCCGGAGAGAAAGCACTCCACGCTGACCTCATAGCCGCTGATGCCGCTCAGGCCCAGCGAGCGCACCGTTACCACCATGGCTCATGGCTCCTTTCTGCGCAGGACTGTAAAAGTACGAATCATTATATCATAAGAGAAAAGCCAATGGAATGTTTTCCCGAAAAAAGTTTTCCGAAAACCATTTGTCCGCCTGAAAAACACAGGCGGAACGGCAAATATGGACGTGCGGCGCAAACGGCCTGTGAAAAACGGGAAAAACAGAGAAGAAAATAGTTTTTTCTGCGGTTTTTCCAGAAAAATTAGATTTACAGAACGGAAAGATTGTGATAGGATAGCCAAAGTGAGTAAGTCTGCGCCAAAGGTGCGCGGACAATATAAGGAGGTCAATTCATTCATGGTTAGAAAGATGAAGTCCATGGATGGCAACAACGCCGCGGCGCACGTGAGCTATGCGTTCTCCGAGGTTGCTGCCATCTACCCCATCACTCCGTCCAGCCCCATGGCCGACTTTGTCGACCAGTGGAGTGCCAACGGTCTGAAGAACATCTTCGGCACCAAGGTCAAGGTGGTGGAGATGCAGTCCGAGGCCGGTGCCGCCGGCGCCGTCCACGGTTCCCTGGGCGCAGGCGCGCTGACGACGACCTACACGGCGTCCCAGGGCCTGCTGCTGATGAT
>DGHJ01000020.1:0-303 GCA_002392625.1 Oscillospiraceae bacterium UBA3851 | reverse complement strand
CACTCCGACGTCATGGCCTGCCGTCAGACCGGCTTTGCCATGCTGTGCGAGGGCAACGTCCAGGAGGTCATGGACCTGAGCCCCGTGGCCCATCTGTCCGCCCTGACCGGCAAGGTGCCCTTCATCAACTTCTTTGACGGTTTCCGCACCTCCCACGAGATCCAGAAGATCGCCGTTTGGGACTATGAGGACCTGAAGGACATGTGCGACATGGACGCTGTGGCAGCCTTCCGCGCCCACGCCCTGAACCCTGAGCATCCCCACATGCGCGGCAGCCACGAGAACGGCGATATCTTCTTCCAG
>DGHJ01000019.1:7889-22096 GCA_002392625.1 Oscillospiraceae bacterium UBA3851 | reverse complement strand
ACGCAGTACAGGTGCTTCACGCCCAGCTCCCGCAGGGCCTGGGGCACCAGCTTGTGACCGCAGCCGTGGAAGGGGGTATAGACCATCTTGAAGGTGTCCGCCACGGCGGCCATGGAGGCCTTGTCGTTGATCATTTTGTAGACCTCGGCCATGAAAGCGTCGTCGGTCTCCTCGCCCATGATCTCGATGAGTCCCTGGGCCTTGGCCTCGTCAAAGTCCATGCGGCGTACGCCGGTGAAGATGTCGACGGTCTCCAGGGTCTTGGCGATAGCGTCGGCGTGCTGGGGGGGCAGCTGGGCGCCGTCGGCCCAGTAGACCTTGTAGCCGTTGTACTCCTTGGGGTTGTGGCTGGCGGTGACGTTGATGCCGGCCTGGCAGCCGTAGTGCCGCACGGCGAAGCTCAGCTCCGGCGTGGGGCGCAGGCTCTCGAAAATACGTACGTGGATGCCGTTGGCGGCGCAGACCTCGGCGGCGGCACGGGCGAAGTCCATGGAGTGGTTGCGGCAGTCCATGCAGATGGCCACGCCCTTGCGCTTGGCCTCCTCGCCCTCGGCGCAAATCACCTGGGCGAAGCCCTGGGTGGCCCAACGGATCACGTAGACGTTCATCTGGTGCAGGCCCATCTTCATGGTGCCCCGCAGACCGGCGGTGCCAAACTCCAGCGGGCCGTAAAACCGGCTCTCGATCTCCTTCTCATCCCCGGCAATGGCGCGCAGCTCGTCGCGCTCGGCCTCGGTGATGGCGGGGCTATGGAGCCACTTCTCGTATTCCTGGCGGTAGTTCATCATTCATCCTCCTTATTCTCTTCGTCGTCGACGATCTCCGCATTCAGCAGATCCATCGCCTCGGTATACATGGTTTCCGGCACGTACAGCGACGTGCCAAAGCCGGAAAAGCCGCTGATGACCTTGCCCGTCACGCCCTCGCCGTCGTAGTAGGGGAAACAGGGGATGCCGTAGGCGGCAAGCAGGGAGATGGTCATGTCGGCGTCGGCGGCCTTGTCAAAGGTGTGGCGCAGCAGCCTGGCGGGCACCTTTTCGCCCTTCTCGTCCACGGGCCAGGCGGGGGTGTCGGGCTTGAAGGCCCACTGGGAAATATCCATGGGGTCGTCCTCCTTAACTGATATGGTTACCGCCAAAACAGTGACGGATTATTTGTGGTATCTTGTACCCTGCTGGATCTGGTAGGCCCGGTAGATCTGCTCCAGGAGCATGATGCGGGCCATGTGGTGGGGGAAGGTCATGGGGGACATGCTCAGGCGGAAGTCGGCGCTCTTTTTCAGCTCCTGGCTGAGGCCGAAGCTGCCGCCGATGAGAAAGGTCACCTGGGTCTTGCCCGCCACGGCGAAGTCCGAGAGGCGCCGGGCCAGCTCCTCGCTGGAGCAGGGCTTCCCCTCGATGGCCAGCGCCACCACCGCGCCGCCCTTGGGCAGCTTCTCCCGGATGGCGGCGGCCTCCGCCTCCAACGCCTGGGCGATCTGGGCGGGGGCCGGGTCCTCCGGCAGCCGCTGCTCCGGCAGCTCCAGAAGCTCCAGCTTGCAGCAGCGGCCCAGCCGCTTGACGTATTCGGCCTGGGCGTCCGCGTAGAATTTCTCCTTCAGCTTGCCCACGCACAAAACGGTTATTTTTTGCATACGGCTCCCTCCGCCACGTAGGCGCGGCTCACCACGCCCCTGGGGGCCACCTCCACCGCCACACCCATGCCGGACAGGGCGGCGCAGACGGTTTCCAGCGCCCGCTGAGGCGAGTTGTTCTCCCGGCTCAGGTGAGCCAGCACGATCTGGCGGGTGCCGGTCCGGGCCAGCTGGGCGGCGAATTCCGCCGCGGCGTCGTTGCTCAGATGGCCAACGTCGCTGAGGATCCGGCGCTTGAGCTGGTAGGGATAGGGGCCGCTGCGCAGCCACTCCACGTCGTGGTTGCTCTCCAGCACCAGCAGCTCCACGCCAGTCAGCACCCGGCGGGCCTGGTCGGTGACGTAGCCGGTGTCGGTGAGGGCGCCGGCGGAGGCGCCTAAGCTGTCGAAGCGGTAGTCCACGCCGCCGTGCCCGTCGTGGGAGGTGGGGAAGGCGGTGACGGTGAAAGCGCCCAGCTCGAAGGGCGTTTCACACGCGATCTCGTGGAGAAGGGGCGATACGCCGGCGATACGGTAGGCCAGCTGGCGCAGTGCGGCGGGGCTTCCATAGATGGGGGTGTGCCAGCGGCGGGACATGGTGTCCAGACCGGACACATGGTCGCTGTGATCGTGGGTGACCAGCACGGCCGTTACGTCCGACGGGGCAAGACCCAGCTCGTCCAGAGCGACGGTGATGCGGCGGCAGGAGATGCCGGCGTCCAGCAGCAGGTGGGTGCCGCCGGCGGAGAGGAGCGCACAGTTGCCCTCGGACCCGCTGGCAATGGTATGTAAAGTGATCAAAACGGTATTACCTCGCACAGAAGATGTGGATACAGCGTCCGCCCGGAAAACCGGGCGGACGCTGTGGAATAGACGGATCAGCCGATGCTCTGCTCCTTCTTCTCCGGTTCGGGCAGATCCACCAGCTCAATGTCCGCGCCCACGGCGCGGAGCTTGCCCACCATGTCCTCATAGCCGCGCTCGATATACTGCACGCTGCCCAGGGTGGTGGTGCCCTGCGCGGCAAGGCCCGCGATGACCAGCGCCGCGCCGGCCCGGAGATCACAGGCCTGGATGGGTGCGCCCTCCAGACGGCTCACACCCTCCACGACAGCTACGCGGCCGTCCACCTGGATCTGGGCGCCCAGGCGCTTGAGCTCGCCCACGTACTTGAAGCGGTTGTCCCACACGCCCTCGGTGACGATGCTGGTGCCCTCGGCCAGAGCCAGCACCACGGTGATCTGGGGCTGCATGTCGGTGGGGAAGCCGGGGTAGGGCATGGTCTTCACGTTGGTACGCTGCAGCGGCGCGCTGCGGCGGACCAGCAGGGCGTCGTCCTGCTCCTCCACCACCACGCCCATCTCCTGCAGCTTGGAGGAGATGCACTCCATGTGCTTGGGAATCACGTTCTTGATAAGCAGCTGACCGCCGGTGGCGGCCACGGCCGCCATATAGGTGCCGGCCTCGATCTGGTCGGGGATGATGCAGTAGGTGCCGCCGGTGAGCTTCTCCACGCCCCGGATCTTGATGGTGTCGGTGCCGGCGCCCTTGATGTCGGCGCCCATGGAGTTGAGGAAGTTGGCCAGATCCACGATATGGGGCTCCTTGGCGGCGTTGTCGATGGTGGTGACGCCATCAGCCAGCACGGCGGCCATCATCACGTTCATGGTGGCGCCCACGCTGACCTGATCCATATAGATGCTGGCGCCCTTCAGGCGGCCGTCCCTGGCCACGGCCTCGATAAAGCCGCCCTCGGTGACCTCGGCGCCCATAGCGCGAAAGCCCTTCACGTGCAGGTCGATGGGCCGCACGCCGAAGTTGCAGCCGCCGGGCATGGCCACGGTGGCCTGGCCAAACCGGCCCAGCAGCGCGCCCACCAGATAGTAGCTGGCGCGGATGCGGCGGGCCAACTCATAGGACGGCCTGGTGGAGTGGATGCTGCGGCAGTCCAGCTCCACGGCGTGGCGGTTCAGGATGCGGACCTTGGCGCCCAGTTCCTCCAGAATGGAGAAGAACAGCGTCACGTCGCTGATCTCAGGCACGTTTTCGATGCGGACAACGCCGTCCACCAGCAGGGCGGCGGGGATAATGGCAACGGCGGCGTTCTTGGCGCCGCTGACGGTAATCTCGCCAAACAGGGGATGACCGCCGCGGATCACGTATTGATTCATAACAGATACCTCTCTTCCAATGGAGAATCGTTAAAAGTATCTTGCCCGCCGCGCTTCCGCTTCATGCAGAAAAACGCGATGCGCAAGGAAAAAGTCTGACGTTCGTTTGACATAATGCGACAGAGTTCGCATAACGATACAAAATAAGTATACCACATTTTTCCGCAAAAGCAATGAAAAGCTGTGAATTCGCAAAAGAAAAAAGGAGCGCCCCGCGATGGGGTGCTCCTATGCGGATCGTAATGGATTTTATGATTCTTTTCCCAACATGGCCCGCAGCAGAAGTCCGGCGCCAACGGCGGTGGGGACCAGCATCAGCAGCAGATCCAGCAGGGAACCCACAAAGGTCAGATGTGTGCCCAGGATCAGCAGCAGGACCAGCATGGCCAGCAGGACCGGGATCATGACCTTGGCCACCTTGTTCTGCGTGGCCACGTAGATGACGATATCCAGCAGCAACAGGGCGATGACGATCCCGCCGGTGGACACGTCGTTCCAGATCCGGTAGAAACCCCAAGAGTAGACACGGACCGTCTTAAAGAACATGAAAATGCCCACAGCGACCAGAACGAGACCGATCAGGCCATAGGTGGCTTTTTTACTCACGGCAGGCTGCCTCCTTTTTTTGGTGGTAATTGCCATTTTACCACAGAAATCGCAGCATAACAAGAGGCGGCTGACGGTTTTGCCAGTCAGGGTGCCCAGCGGTAGTGGCCCGTCACCGTGGCGCGCATGATCTGGTCGGCCTCCACCGCGTCCTCCACGGGATTGCCGTGGTGGATGATCCAGGGGATGCCGTCGGCGCGGCGCTTGTCCGAGCATATGGCCACGTGGTCGCTGTTGCCGAAGGTGACGATGTCCCCCGGCTGCCACTGCTCCGTATCGTCAAATTCGCAGGTCAGCACCAGGGCGTTGGCGCTGAAAAACCGGTCCAGGTTGCTGACCCGGCGGAAATCGATGTTGGGGTCGGGGGTGGTGATGTTGCCGTATCGCTCCGGGTGGGCGGCGATGTCCGCGTCCACCAGATCCTTCAGCTCGTACCCGGCGGCCCGGAAGGCCTGCCACACCACGTCGGTGCAGACGCCGTGCCCGTCGTCCGGGTAGCCCCCGGCGTAGTATACGCTCTTGTAGTGAGGGTCCGTGGCGATATAGGCCCTGGCGCCCAGCATGATGTCGTGCCAGTCGTCCACCCCGTCGCCGTCAGCGTCTGTGGGACTGCTCAGCTCCGTAATGCCCAGCTCCTGGGCAGTGTAGGCCCGGCGGGGCAGCTTCCACCACAGCAGTCCGCCGACGATGGCGGCGGCGAGAAGCAGCAGCAGAATGACGGGCAGAACGGAGCGCCGCGGACGCCCGTCGTATCTTGAGTAATGCATCATGGAAGGCCCTCCATCAAGCTTGTTTACATAATCATACCACAACAGATGCCGGGAGACAAGTGTGAGAGCGGAAGAAAACGGTAAACAATTCATGAATGGAAAAAGGCCCGGGGGGGTTCCCCCGGGCCTTTCGGATGGAGTTGTTATTTCTGGTTGGGCATTTGCCAGGCGTTGTGGTCGGTGTGGAGCAGGTGGTGGGAGCGCTTGCCCAGAGGAGCCAGCAGGTATTCCTTGTAGAGAGTGATGACCTCGGGATTCTCGTGGGAGAAGCGGAGCTTTTCCTTCTTGTCCAGGTGCCACAGAACCTTGCCGCGCTTCTCGGCCAGCTCCTCGCCTTCGTGGATGGGCTGACCGCCGCCGCCGGCGCAGCCGCCGGGACAGGCCATGACTTCCACGAAGTCGTAGGTAACGCGGCCCTCGTCCAGGGCGTTCATCAGCCGGCGGGTATTGGCCAGACCGCTGACCACGGCCACGCGGACGTTGCCGGCGCCGGGGATGTTGAAAGTGGCCTCCTTCCAGCCATCCATGCCGCGGACGTTCTTGAACGCGTCGGGATCGGGGTTGGAGCCGGTGACCAGATAGTAGGCGCTGCGCAGGGCGGCGTCCATCACGCCGCCGGTGGAGCCGAAGATGACCGCAGCGCCGGTGCCGGTACCCAGAGGACTGTCAAAGGGCGTCTCCTCCAGCACAGTAGGCATGATCTGCTCGCCGCGGAACATGCGCACGATCTCGCGGGTGGTTAGGGCCACGTCCACGTCGGGATCGCCGCAGGCGTCTTTCATGGTGGGCAGGGCGCACTCGGCCTTTTTGGCGGTGCAGGGCATCAGGGACACCACGAAGATCTTGTGGGGATCCACACCGATCTTCTCGGCGAAGTAACTCTTGACCACGGCGCCGAACATTTGCTGAGGGGACTTGGCGGTGGACAGGTTGTTGGTGTAGAAGGGGAACTGACCCTTCAGGAACCGCACCCAGCCGGGGCAGCAGCTGGTGAACATGGGCCAGGTGTAGCGGTTGCGGTGGGTGAAGCGGTCGATGAACTCACTGCCCTCCTCCATGATGGTCAGGTCGGCGGTGAAGTTGGTGTCGAACACGTAATCGAAGCCCAGCATCTTCAGGGCCGTGACCATCCGTTCGGCGGTGGCGAACTTGGGGCTGAGGTGATAGTGCTCGGCCCAGGCGGCGCGGACGGCAGGGGCCATCTGCACCACGGTAATGATCTCGGGATCGGCCAGAGCGGAGAAGACCTTGCCGGTATCGTCCCGCTCCTGCAGGCCGCCTACGGGGCAGTGTGTGACGCACTGACCGCAGAAGGTGCAGTCGGACTGAGCCAGCGTTCTGGCGCCGGACACGCCCACGGTGGTGCGGGAGCCGGTGCCCATCACGTCCCAGATACCCATGCTCTGCACCTTGTCGCACACCTGGATGCAGCGCATGCACTTGATGCAGCGATTCTCCAGACGGACCACGGGGTTGCTCAGATCATCGGTCCGGTTGCTCAGATCCTTGATGTAGTGTTCGCCCAGCAGGTTATAGTCGTTGCACAGCTCCTGGAGCTTGCAGTTGCCGCTGCGGGTGCACTTGGTGCACTGCACGTCGTGCTGGCTCAGCAACAGATGCAGGTTCACCCGGCGCGCTTCGCGGACGCGGGGGGAGTTGGTGCGCACCACCATGCCCTCGCGCACCACGTTGTCGCAGGAGGGAACCAGACGCTCTTCGCCCTCAACCTCCACCATGCAGATGCGGCAGGCGCCGATCTCGTTGATATCGTCCAGGTAGCACAGCGTGGGGATTTCGATCTTGTGGGAACGGGCCGCCTCCAGAATGGTTGTGCCCTCGGGCACGGTGACGGTTTTCTTGTCGATAGTCAGGGTTACCATTTGGTCGTCCTCCCTCCCTTGAAGATGCCATAGCCGAAGTGGTCGCAGCGCAGGCAGCGGGACGCCTCAGTGCAGGCGCCCTCGCAGGTCAGGCCGATCTCGATGTCCTCGAAATCGTTCTTGCGCTCGCCGGCTTCGCGCTCGGTGGTGTTGATGCGGCCGTGAGGCGCGCGGTTGTTCAGCTTGGGTACGGGGATATCCACATCCACGGTGATCTCGTGGTGATAGCCCAGTTGCTCATCGATGTTGGCGGCAGCCACCTTGCCCGCGGCGATGGCGCGGATGGCGGTGGCGGGGCCGGTCACGCAGTCGCCGCCGGCAAACACGTTGTCCATGGTACCCACCTGACTGGAGCTGGCGGCCACGAAGGTGCCGCGCTTGATGGGCACGCCGGACTGCTCGAAGCCCTGGATCTCGATGCCCTGGCCGATGGCGGCCACGATGATGTCGGCGGGGATGCGGACCTCGTCCAGAGAGGCCTTGCCGGGACGGGGACGGCCAGAGGTGTCCTCTTCGCCGATGAGCTGGGGCTGAACCCACAGAGCCGTGGCCACGCCGCTCTCATCAGCCTCGATGCGGACGGGGGCGGCCAGGGTCACCATCTCCACGCCTTCGGCCATGGCACCGGTGATCTCGTCGGGAAGGGCGGTCATATCGTCGATGCGGCGGCGATAGACGCAGGTGACCTTCTTCGCGCCGAGACGGACGGCGCTGCGGGTCACGTCCATGGCAACGTTGCCGCCGCCGATGACCACCACGTTCATGCCGGTGAAATCGGGCATGCGGTCATCGCCGATGGAGCGCAGCATTTCCACGGCGGAGATGACGTTCTTGCTGTCCTCGCCGGGAATGCCGGTCTTCTTGTCCTGATGGGCGCCGATGGCGATATACAGGCAGTCATAGGAGTGCTGGAGCTCCTCAAAGGTCACATCCTTGCCCACGGTAACGCCGGTATGCACCTCGATGCCGGTGGCGAGGATGTTGCTGATCTCCTTGTCCAGCAGATGGCGGGGGAAGCGATAGGCGGGGATTCCATAGCGCAGCATACCGCCCAGCTGGGCCTTTTCCTCGTACACGGTGACCTCATGGCCCATCAGGGACAGGTAGTAGGCACAGCTCAGGCCGCTGGGGCCGCCGCCGATGATGGCCACGCGCTTGCCCGTGTCGGGGGCGCGGGGAGGATTGGGCACGTCGCCCATGTGATCCACGGCGTAACGCTTCAGACCGCGGATGTTGATGGCGTCGTCGATCATGCGCCGGCGGCAGCGGGCCTCGCAGGGATGCTCGCAGATGTAGGCACAGGCGATGGGGAAGGGGTTGTCCTTGCGGATCAGCTTCACGGCGTCGTCGCAGCGCCCCTCGCCAACCAGCGCCATGTAGCCGGGCACGTCCACACCAGCGGGGCACATGGTCACGCAAGGAACGGGCAGCTGCAGGCTGGAGAGGCAGCGGTGATGCTGGATGTGCTCCTCATAGTCATCACGGAAGCCCTCCAGGCCGTCCATTACCAGCCGGGCGGCGTCGCGTCCGATGGCACAGTCTGCGGTGTTGTAGATGGAGTAGGCGGTCTTCTCAATGACGGTCAGGGTCTCCATAGTGGCGGTGCCGTCCAGGACCTTTTCGATCAGCTTGGACAGCTGTCCCAGACCGATGCGGCAGGGTACGCACTTACCGCAGGACTGGGCGTGACACAGACGCAGGAAGTTCAGCGCGATATCCACCGGGCACAGTCCCGGAGGACTGGCGGAAATGCGCTGCTCCATGTCGTGGTAGAGATTGTCCACCACGGTCTGCGCGCGGCTGGGGGTCTTGATGTCTAATCTGCTCAAGTGGCCAACAACTCCTTTCGCCGAACCGGGAAGGTCCCGGACCGGGCAATAATAGTTAATTCTTTAACGAATATAGAATGACACAAAAATGCCGGTTAGTCAATCATAATCCTACGCTGTCTTGAAAAAATAATAAAAAAAATCCCCGCTCGCTTCCGTTCGGCGGGCGGGGAGGGGGAAAAGGGGTCATTTTTCGCGCCAGGTGGCGGGGTTCAGCAGCACCAGCAGGGGGAACAGCTCCAGGCGGCCCATAAGCATCTCCAGGGCCAGCACCAGCTTGCTCAGGAGGGACAGGGCACTGAAGTTGGACATGGGACCCAGGGCGCCCAGGGCGGGGCCCACGTTGCCGATGCAGGTCAGGGACGCCACGAACGACTCCTCAAAGCCCAGGTTGTCCCAGCTGACCACCAGGGCGCCGGCAATGAGCACCACCAGGTAGGCCGCCAGAAAGCTGTGGCAGGTGGCCACCACGCTCTCGCTGACCACCTCGCCGTCCATTTTGATGACGGACAGGTGCCGGGGGTGGACGATGCGTCCCAGCTCCCGGCGGAGGCTCTTCAGGTGAATCAGGATGCGGGAGACCTTCACGCCGCCGGCGGTGGAGCCGGCGCAGGCGCCCGCGAACATCAGCATGGCCAGCAGGATCCGGCTGAAGCTGGGCCACAGGGCGAAGTCGCGGGTGGCGTAGCCGGTGGTGGTCATGATGGTGACCACCTGGAAGGACGCGTCGGTGACGGACTGGCCCAGGGGGATTCCCGTCTGCACGCACAGGTTCAAACACACCAGGGCCGTGGCGCCCACGGCCAGGCCGGTGTAGAGCCGCAGCTCCTCACTGCGCAGGGCCTGCCGCCACTGGCCCCGCAG
Source organism: Oscillospiraceae bacterium UBA3851 (assembly GCA_002392625.1). GTDB lineage: Bacteria > Bacillota > Clostridia > Oscillospirales > Oscillospiraceae > Vescimonas. The sequence goes on along the minus strand of DGHJ01000019.1, from coordinate 12,365 downwards.
GACCGCGTACAGCAGGGCGAAGTTGACGCCCGCCAGGAAGGTGAACACGGTAACGATCCACACCACGGCGGGGGAGCCGTAGCTGGCGATGCTGGCGTTGCGCACGGAGAAGCCGCCGGTGGCGATGGTGGTGAAGGCGTGGTTCACGGCGTCAAACCAGCTGAGGCCTGCCAGGCGCAGGGCGACGGTCTCACCCAGGGTCAAGCCCACGTAGATGCCGTAGAGGATCTTGGCGGTGTCACCCACCTTGGGCACCAGCTTGCTCTTGATGGGGCCGGGGCTTTCCGCCCGCATCAGGTGCACGGCGCCGTCCCCCAGCCGGGGCATCAGCGCCAGGAACATCACCAGCACGCCCATGCCGCCCATCCACTGGGTCTCGGACCGCCAGAACAGCACGCCGCGGGGCAGATGCTCCACCTCGGTCAAAACGGTAGCGCCGGTGGTGGTGAGGCCGGATACGGTCTCAAACAATGCGTCCACATAGTGGGGGATGGCGCCGCTGATCACGTAGGGCAGGGCGCCGAAGGCGGACAGGCCCAGCCAGGCCAGGGCCACGGCCATGTAGCCGTCCCGCCCCTGCATCTGCACCCGGTCGCCCACCCGCAGCCGGGACAGGCCTAAGCCCGGCACGGCGCAGATCAGGGAGACGATGGCAAAGCTGGTCCAGGTGCCCTCCCCATAGCACAGGGAAACGCCCATGGGCAGCAGCAGCCCGGCGGCCTCCACCAGCAGGATATATCCCAATATTTTGAAGATCAGGCGAAAATTCATGGCGATTCCTCTTCACTGCATATAACCTCACTTTGCATTATAGCCCCGCCGCCGGGAGCCTGTCAAGTGATGCCCTGCCCGGAAAACCCGGTGTTTACATCGGCCGCCGGGAACGGTATAATAGGGCAAAAGGGACGGAGGAGGTGACGGAAGATGCGGGGAAGACCGGTGACGTGCTGCTTTTCTGGCTACCGGCCGGAGAAGCTGCCCTGGGGTACGGATGAGAGCGATCCCCGGTGCGCCGCTCTGAAGGAGCGGCTGCGCCACGCCGTGGAGGCCGCCATCGAAGAGGGGTACTGTCACTTCATCTGCGGCATGGCCCGCGGCGTGGACCTCTACTGCTGCGAGATCCTGCTGGCACTGCGCAACCGGCACCCCATCACCGTGGAGGCCGCTATCCCCTGCCTCACCCAGGCGGAGTCCTGGTCCGCCGGCGAGCGGGAGCGGTATCGCCGCCTGGTGTCCGCCTGCGACGTGGAGACCGTGGTGCAGGAGGCGTACACCCCCGGCTGTATGCAGCGGCGCAACCGCTACATGGTGGACCACGCCTCGCTGCTCATCGCCGTGTTCGACGGACAGGAGGGCGGCACCCGCGCCACCATCCAGTACGCCATGGAACGGGGCCTGGACATCGTGGATATTCCCCCGGTGCTGGAATAGAGCGGGCAAATGGAAAAGGAGCTGCCTCGTGCGAGACAGCTCCTTTCGTCATTCGTGCTCCCGGATCCAGATGAAGTTGTCCATCAGGTCGATGCGCTCGATGGCGCCGTCCACCACGGTGGCTCTGCCCATGATGTCGGTGAACACCAGCTTGCCGTCCCGCACGGTGACGGAGGCCACGTTTCTTGCCACCGGTTTCTTCTCTGTATCCTTTACGGCGTAAACGGTAGAAAGGCACATAGCTTTACACCTCTTTCAGCAGAGCGAGGGCCTCCTCCAGCCTGGCGTTGCCCTCCTCATAAGCGTCCACGGCCTCGTGGAGCAGGTCGGCCACATCCGGCTCCACGCCGTGGGCCAGCTCGTGCAGCTCCTGGGCGTGATGGCGGTTGTGGCCCAGCATGTAGGTCAGCAGGGCCAGCGTCTCCTCCGGAGAGGCGTGGTCGTGGGGATGCTCGTGGTCGTGGTCGTGGCTGTGTTCACACATGGTGGCCGCCTCCTTGCGTTTTTTCCATTTTACCACGGGTGGGGGAGGAAAGTCAATTCCCAGCAGGCGGACAAAAAAACTGTGCAGTTTCGACAAAATAATTGACATGTTTCCCCCCATCCTTTATAATTTTATCAGTAATATGGACATGTGTGTCCATGGTTAGGGAGAATGAGGAGGACGCGTTTATGCGGGATTTGAAACACCTGATCTTCTTTGAGAATCTGCTGCAGGAGGCCAACAACGATCTGGTCAAGCAGGCCAGGAACGAGGGCAAAAAGGCCCTGGGCTACACCTGCTACTTCATGCCGGAGGTCCTGCTGGACCTGCCGGGCTGCTTCGGCGTCCGCCTGCGGGCGCCCCGCAGCGCCTCGCCGGACATGGCCACCTACTATATGTCCGGCCGCACCTGCCACTACGGCCGCAGCCTGATGGAGCGTGCGCTGGAGGGCGGCTTCAACTTCCTGGACGCCCAGATGGCCACGGAGACCTGCACCGTCACCTGCCGGTTCCAAGAGCACCTGCAGCGGATGGACATCATCCAGAACCCGGACTTCTTCTGTGAGTTTTGCGACGTGCCCTTCAAGAAGACGGAAAACAGCATGGTCCACTTCCGCAAGCAGCTCCAGGCCCACGTGCTGGATAAGCTCCAGGAGAAATTCAGCATCGACGTGTCCGACGAGGCGCTCCTGGCCGCCATCGAAGAACACAACGAGGTCTGCCGGCTCATCACCGAGATCGGCTCCTACCGCAAGCTGGACAACCCCACCATCACCGGCTACGAGTTCCACGTGATCCAGCTGGTGAGCCTGACGTGCCCCAAGTATCTGATCCTGCCCTACCTCCGGGAGACAGCGGAGGAGCTGCGCAGCCGCGAGCTGGACCGCAAGCCCACCTGGCGCGTCAAGGTGGCCCTGGCCGGCGCCGAGAACGACGACCCCGACTTCACCAAGCTCATCGAGAGCTGCGGCGCACTGGTGGTGGCGGACCGCTACTGCTACGGCAGTCTGCCCGGCCGGGAGGAGATCGCGGTGGACGAGGGTCAGTCCCCGCTGGACGCCATCGCCCGCCACTATCTGGCAACCAGCATGTGTCCCCGGTTCATGCCCCAGGATCTCATGCGCGGCCGGAAGAAATACCTGGCCGACATCGTGCGCCAGTACAAGGCCGACGGCCTGATCGTGGCCTCCAACAAGTTCTGCGAGTACTGGAGCTACGAGCGCACCATGGATGCCCTGATCCTGCCCCGCGATTACGGCATCCCCACCTGCTCCATTGAGAAGGAATACGTCAACTCCGCGTCCGGCCAGCTGCGCACCCGGTTCCAGGCCTTTATTGAGAGTATTGAGATCAAAAAGATCCAGGAGGGCGGGAAAAAATGAAGAAAATTGATTGGAAAAAGCTGAAAGAAACCGATTGGAAGAAGGTCGCCAGGGATTTCTGGTACGGCAAGCCCCACGGCGAGCGGCGGCTGGGCGACCTGTATCTGCCCAAGACCGGCCTCTATAAACACCGGGAGTGGCGGGGCGTGAAGGACACGTTCTACTATTTCCACAACATCTGGCTCTATAACTACGGCCAGATGGTTATGGACATCATGAAATTCGGCGGCCCCATTATTTTCGCCAAGGGCCTGTGGCGCTACCGCTGGATGGGCCAGACCTATCTGCCCGTGCTCCACTGGTTTGACCGCGGCCTGGAGGGATTGCGGGGCGAGGCGCTGCGGGCCTCCGCCTGGCATTACCGCGCCATGACCTGCGTCACCATCCAGCAGTTCATGGCCATGTTCCGGGCCGACGCCAACCTCCACGGCGGCGAACACAACGAGGCGTGGAAGCACTCCATCGCCCACAAGGAGACGGTGTGGGGCGGTATTTTCTACCCCTGGTGGGGCGAGTACCAGAACATCCCCCTGGAGATGATCCCCTATTTCGTCACCTGTCACGTGAACAACCACACGGTGCTCAACTACATCGACGCTGTCCAGTCCATCGGTCTGCCCGGCGACCCCTGCCCCATGTGCCAGGCCGAGGCGGGATTGTTCGTGCTGGACGATATGCCGGACTACGCCCCCTTCGTCATCACCTCCAACGAGGCCTGCGACGGCTCCGTGGCCAGCACGGCCATCCAGGATTGGTTTCTGAACAAGCCCCTGTTTGCCATGCCCCAGCCCATGCAGTTTGACGATCCCCTGGTGCAGGAGCACTGCGCCAACGAGATCCGCGAGGTGTGGAAATTCATCGAGGAGCAGACCGGCACGCCCTTCAGCTGGGACAAGCTGAAGGAGCACCTGGAGCGGCAGAACGAGCTGATGCGCTTCGAGTGGGAGAAGTGGGACGTTGCGGCCAACACCTCCAGCTATCCCATCAACGGCGTGGCCCAGGCATTGTACCGCATCTACCAGAGCCAGTACGGCGACAACTTCATCTGGCACGACACCGACAAACGGGTCCGCAAGATCCTGGAGAAGTGCGTGGAGCAGAAGATCGACACCTTCCCCATGACCCGCCACCGGGTCATTGCCTGGTCCTGTGCGCCGCTGTATTATTCCAACTGGTGCA
>DGHJ01000019.1:1961-7831 GCA_002392625.1 Oscillospiraceae bacterium UBA3851 | reverse complement strand
GGCCTACAACTGCTGGGGCCTGAACACCATCATCAACATGGATTCCCTGATGTTCAATATGACCATCCGTACCGACAATCTGGACGACTGCGTCATGGACATGGCCCGCTACCACGAGTGGGCGCCTATGCGCCGCATGGCGGTGGGCGGCATGCACCACATCTTCGAGCTGTGGGAGAATATGGAGCGCTTCCACTGCGACATGGTCATGATGTACGATCAGCTCCAGTGCAAGGGCATGCAGGGCGTCCACGGCCTCTTTGAGGACGAGTTCCGCGCCCGGAACATCCATGCCATCTGGATGCCCCACGCCCTGCCCGACAAGCGGACCGTGTCCCGCTCCGAGATCCGCACCATCATCAACGACTATATGACCACCGTCATGCACGAGGAGCCGCTGGATCCGTCCCTGCTGGACTTCGACGATTCCGAGAGCTGGTAAGAAGGAGGATAACGAGAAATGGGTAAGGTTTTCAAGTTTCTGGGCAAGCTGCTGCTGATCTGCGGCGGTCTCTATGCCGCGCTGTTCGCCGTGTTCTTCTTCGACCTGGACGGCAAGCTGCTGTTCCGCGTCGTGGAGCCGCTCCTGGTGAAGCACTACGACAAGATGCCGCGGCGCGATCCGCTGTCCAAGAAGTACGAGACGGACACCCCGTCCTACGAATACAAGGTGTAAGGAGGCGCTTTATGGAACGGATCAAGGAGACTCTGCTGGAACTGGGCAGGAAGCTGGGCAAAGGCGCACTGGCCCTTGTACGCACTACGGCCACAACCACTGCCGATCTGCTGGGCCGCGCCGCCGGCCATGCAGCGTCGTTCGCGAAGGAAAAGGGCGGACAGATGGTTCGCTGCGCCGGCGACAAGGTCAAAACCACCGCCAAGGAGCACCGCCAGGGCCTGCTGCTCATCGCGGCCTGCGTGTCCGGCGTGGCGCTCGTCGCCTCGCTGATCGGCTATCTGCTGGGCCGGAAAAAGTAAAAAACGGAGAATACGCCGTGGAGGCGCTTCAGCTTGAAGCGCCTCCACGGCATGATCGCCCTCTGCACGCTCTGAACCAAACGAAAAACACTTGACAATATGGGGAGGTATCTAAACTGTATGTCTGCATTTGATGCCGGGAGTATCTACCCCGGATGGGAGATCGTTTCCACAATTGGCCATGGCGGCTTTGGCTCCGTCTATGAGATTCAGAGAAACAATTTCGGCCACATAGAGAAGGCCGCGCTGAAAGTCATTTCCATCCCACAGAATAAAAACGACATCGACGAGATGAGAAACGACGGGTTTGACGATGTTAGCATCACGGCCCGTTTTGAAGGGTATCTTCGGGATATCGTCAGGGAGTATTCCCTGATGACGGATATCAAGGGGCATGCAAACGCGGTCTACTGCGATGACGTCAAATATATCCAGCATGACGACGGCCTGGGATGGGATATTTTCATCAAGATGGAGCTCTTGACGCCGCTTACCAAGGCTCTGGGCAAAGAGCTTGTGATCCCCGATGAACAGGTCATCAAGATCGGCCAGGACATCAGCAATATGCTGGATTACTGTGAAAAGAAGAAGATCATTCACAGGGATATAAAGCCGCAGAACATCTTCGTCTCCGACGGCGGCACCTATAAGCTCGGAGATTTCGGCATCGCCAAAACGACGGAGCGGACCACCAGCGGCACCAAGACCGGAACCTATAAATATATGGCGCCGGAGGTGTACAACAATAAGCCGTATGGCACCAAGGCGGATATCTATTCCCTGGGCTTGACGCTCTACTGGCTGCTCAATAAACGGCGGTCGCCGTTCCTGCCCCTTCCGCCCGCCGTTCCTACTGCGTCCGATGAGGACGAGGCCCGCAAGAGACGCTTTGACGGAGAACAGATCCCCGAACCGGCGTACGGAAGCGAGGATCTGAAAAAGGTAGTCCTCAGGGCCACCGCCTTTGATCCCGATGACAGGTATCAGCACGCGTCGGAGATGTATTCCGATCTGGAAAATATCAAAAACGGAAAGCCGCTTTCGCCCGCAACGCTGCTGTTTGCCGAAAAACTGGTAAACGGTGATTCACCCCAGCATGATGACGACGATGCTGACAATACCCCAAGCTTCTTCGTCAAGAGTAAAGAAAAATTGCACAAAAGCGAAGAAAGCGCCACGGATCGCCATGAAGTCGCTGTGACCGGCGTTTCGCTCAGTCAGAACAGCGTGTCTCTTCATACAGGAGAAGCAGTACATTTGACGGCAGCGGTCACGCCGCCGGATGCTGCGAATCAGTCTGTATCTTGGTCGTCGGACAACCCATCCGTTGCTGATGTTGATGCAGACGGAAATGTAACGGCAAAAGAAGCCGGCACGGCCATCATCACCGTCAAGACCGTGGACGGAGAGAAAACCGCAGCGTGTGAGGCAACCGTCACGGCGGTTGTTCCTGCCGTGGGAAAGAAAAAGCGTCTCCCTGTCATCATTGCTGTAGCGGCGGTAGCCCTGATAGGCGTCGGCGTGATCCTGAGCCTGCTGGTGAAAGGGAATAAAAAGCCTGAATCAGGACAAACAACGATAGAAACAGAGGTTCGGAATGTTCCTGATATTACAGGGAAAACAAAGGCTGAGGCAGTTGCTGCTCTGGAAGCATTGGGTTTTGTTGCGGAAATCAACGAGGAATGCAACGACAGCGTTGAAGAGGATCTGGTTATTCGCCAGGATCCTGAAGGCCAGACTGGTTTAAAGCCCGGCTCAAAGGTGACGGTAACAGTCAGTCTTGGAAAAGAAAACAATCGAGTAAAGTCTGTTTCCATAGATCAGAAGGTGCTGTCTCTTGTGGAAGGCACCAGTGCACAGCTCGTGGCCAGCGTCGATCCGGAAGACGCAAGCGATACTTCCGTCAGTTGGACATCCGACAATATGTCTGTTGCCACAGTTGACAGCAACGGCAATGTGACGGCCAAGTCTGCCGGTACGGCGACGATCACCGTCAAGACCGCCGACGGCGGCAAGACGGCGACCTGCAAGGTTACGGTTACAACGGACACGGTTTCCGTAACCGGCGTGACGCTCAGCAGCAGCACGCTTTCCCTTGCGGAAGGAAAAACCGCCACGCTGACGGCAACCGTCTCTCCGACAAGTGCTTCGAATCAATCCGTCAGCTGGTCGTCGAGTAATACGTCTGTCGCCACGGTCAACAGCAGCGGCACCGTAACGGCCAAGTCTGCCGGTACGGCGACGATCACCGTCAAGACCGCCGACGGCGGCAAGACGGCGACCTGCAAGGTAACGGTCACAGCGGATACGGTTTCCGTAACCGGCGTGACGCTCAGCAGCAGCACGCTTTCCCTTGTGGAAGGAAAAACCGCCACGCTGACGGCAACCGTCTCTCCGACAAATGCTTCGAATCAATCCGTCAGCTGGTCGTCGGACAACACGTCTGTCGCCACGGTCAACAGCAGCGGCACCATAACGGCCAAGTCCGTCGGTACAGCGACGATCACCGTCGAGACCGCCGACGGCGGCAAGACGGCGACCTGCAAGGTAACGGTCACAGCAGACACGGTTTCCGTAACCGGCGTGACGCTCAGCAGCAGCACGCTTTCCCTTGTGGAGGGGAAAACCGCCATTCTGACAGCCACCGTCTCCCCGACAAATGCTTCGAATCAATCCGTCAGCTGGTCGTCGGACAACACGTCTGTCGCCACTGTCAACAGCAGCGGCAAGGTAACGGCCAAGTCTGCCGGTACGGCGACGATCACCGTCGAGACCGCCGACGGCGGCAAGACGGCGACCTGCAAGGTAACGGTCACAGCAGACACGGTTTCCGTAACCGGCGTGACGCTCAGCAGCAGCACACTGTCCCTTGAGGCAGGAACGACTGCCACGCTGACAGCCACCGTCTCCCCGTCAAATGCTTCGGATCAATCCGTCAGCTGGTCGTCGAGTAATACGTCTGTCGCCACCGTCGACAGCAGCGGCACCGTGACGGCCAAGTCCGTCGGTACGGCAACGATTACCGTCAAGACCGCCGACGGCGGCAGGACGGCGACCTGCACGGTCACGGTTTGGGCCACTGCCACATATAGTATTCAGTACGTTTCTTCCAACGGAACGAATCTCGGATCGTCTTCAGCGACGTACGATGTCGGAACAACGAATACGATCTATGCCCCCGATATAACCGGATATGTTACGCCTGCAGCGCAGACGGTAGCATGGGATTCCACTTCTGCCAAGACCATCGTATTCACGTATACGCCCACAGATCATGAGAATGCAACCGCCAGCGGCAACCTGTGGATCAAGTCCGGGTCCACCGGCGTGCATTACAGCTGCGTCATCGAGACCAGAAACAGGACGGCGGACAGCGTGGAATTCAGGGTCACCTGCACGAATACGAAGGATGCGGGCTGCTATTACGGATATACGCAGAAATTCGAGGTAAAATGCGGCAGCGCATCGACCGGCGAAATAACCATTTGTGACAATACAAAAATGAACTACACTACGACAAGCCGTTCCGTATCGGCGAGCAAATCCTCCGGCTGGGTCAAGGTAACGGGCCTTGGGGCAACGGATACCACCATCACGCTGAACGGCAAGGTCTACAGCTCGGATGATAAGACGACTTTCAAGAAGGTAATCAATATACCGGCTTACTGATTTCCAACATCGAGCACGGGGACGGTTCTCTGTGTTCTCCCCAATGAGGCGGATAAAAGCTGAACACATAGAACCGTTCCCTGTGTTCCAGTTTCCATAGTTGGAGCGGATATCCAAAATTCTCATATCACTTTTTTGAAGATGGGGATTGCTATTTGATTATGTATTCTTCTGATGTTGTTTCCGAAATAATCCACTTCACGATTTGACTGAAAGCGAACACAGACGAACTATTAAAAGTTCAAGGAACATACATCGAAGGAACACAGGGGATGGTTCTCTGTGTTCTCCCCAACGAGGCGGATAAAAGCTGAACACACAGAACCGTCCCCTGTGTTCCTTGGGCACCCTGTGTTCCTTGGGGGTATAAGGAGGATTAGAAATGAAAAAGGTGAGCGTCTTATTCTGTCTCATATTGATCCTGCTACTCCTTCCGTCTTGTGCCGGAAAGGGCTACATCATTGAGAAAACCGGAATGACAGAATACAGGTTTTCAGAAGGTTATTTAGAAATTAACCATTGCATTTTGCCCTCAGGTGATTTCATCACACATTATTCTCCTATTGCGGAGGATTATCACTATATAGCGACATTCAAGCACAAATGGGATATTGGGTGTGATGAAAAGTCCATTATTATTCTTCGTTACGCACCGCTCGTCTATCAGGAGGCCAAAGCGTATTGCCTGAATGAGATGGATCTTAGAGATATTGGGATACCGGACTTAAATGGATATTGTTTCCTTGAAAACTATAGGTTGGCATTAGGGCGTGAAGATGAGCTCAAAAATGGGTGTAAAGCATTCCCTATGTGGTATAATTTGTTCGCTTATAATGATTCGGGAAACACATTGGTATTTATTGGCGGATATAATCCAGAATGCAATTGGGATGGAATTGAAGAAGATGCAAAAAGAATCATAGACGACTGGCCGAACTACGTGGAGCAGTATTTCCCTGAGATTCTGGCGAACACAGGCTTCTAGGAAGGAACACAGGAACACAGGGCCGGTTCTCTGTGTTCTCGTGAAGGGGGGCCATCCCCCTTCACGATCCCCCGTGCATGTCTTTGCCTTTCTTCATATAACCTTTGTTGACAGAGTGAATGCCCCCGGCTGAGCCGGGGGCATTCACTCTCAGACTGTCAAAAAAGTCTGTAAAGCGTTGGTTCTCGGAAAGGAAGATAGTCTGAAAGAAACCCATCAGGGGTGTCTTTCAGCTATT
>DGHJ01000019.1:0-1851 GCA_002392625.1 Oscillospiraceae bacterium UBA3851 | reverse complement strand
CGGCAAAGCCGCTTTTTTGACAAGCTGAGAGTGAATGCCCCCGGCTGAGCCGGGGGCATTCACTCTGTCACGTATGTATTTTATATCCGGTCTCTATGATCAAAGGCGTCGCCGCAGCGGGGGCAGAAGTTGGGAGGATTGGAGGGATCGTCAGGCACCCAGCCGCATTTGTTGCAACGGTAGCGCACGAATACGGTGGGACGGGCTGCCCCGCAGTTGGTGCAGAAGCGCCCCGTGTTCATGGCGCCGCATTTGCACTGCCATTTGGCCGGCGCGGCGGCGGGTCTTACCGATGCCAAGCCCGGCTTGACAATGGGCGGCTTATGCGCCTCCTGCTCGAACGCCACCTTCTCATAAACACCGGGCATCAGCGTCTCCTGAAGCTCAAAAGCGAGCTGCGCGTATTTCCGGTACAGGTCATCATACTTTTTGGTAGGACGCTCCTCAGACAGCTCCATGGTAAAGCCGCTGAACCAGGGAGAATCCACGTCAAACGTCATCTTAAACTCGTACTCGTAGGCATACCGGGGCGGGATATAGCTCTCCTCTTTGCCGTTCACCTCCCGATACTGCTCCTCCTTGTGCTCAATGATTTCCAAATCACAGGCCATCACCTGGGAAAAGGCGATCAGATCCGGATTGGCGCCACGCCAGTCTCTGGCGGAGGTAGCGGCAAAGACCTTGCCAACCGTGTCGACGTACAGCTTCATCCGCCCTCCATAGGTGCGGTCGGGATGAAACTCCTCCAGCTTCGCGGCGTTTTCCTCCCGGTATAAAAGCTGCTGCTGAATTTCACTCACCGTAGAGCGTCTTCTGTCACTGAAAAAGGGGGAGAGCTTGGCAGCGCATCTCTTGCAGATGATTCCGTTCTCCAGCTTTTTTCCGCCCAGCAGACCGATCTCCGCATTGCATACGGCGCAGTATTTTTTGTCAAATAATCCCATCTTTATTCCTCCTTTGTCCGGTATCCGTGAGTGCTGCATAACCATATGATACCCTTTATTCTTTACTCTGTCAACAAAAAAGGAAGCCGCGTCAGTCTGCAGAAACGGAACGTTCCGTCGCGGCAGAGGCTGATAACGGCACGCCCTCCGCCTGCTCTTCGGACCGCTGTACGGGGAAAGCACAAAAGAAAACATCCTGCGGGGGCTGCGCTTGACGCGGCCCCCGTAAAGCGTTACAATATGGTGGAAAAACCAAACACCAAGGAGACGATATTCGACCATGGAAAAGAAAGAATTCAAGGCGGAGTCCAAGCGGCTGCTGGATCTGATGATCAACTCCATCTACACTCACAAGGAGATCTTCCTGCGGGAGATCATTTCCAACGCCTCGGACGCCATCGACAAGCTGTGCTATCTGAGCCTGACGGACGACAAGGTGGGCTTGCGCCGGGAGGACTTTGCCATTACGCTGACGCTGGATAAGGAGAACCGCACCCTCACCGTCAGCGACAACGGCATCGGCATGAGCGCGGAGGAGCTGGAGAACAATCTGGGCGTCATCGCCAACAGCGGATCGCTGAAGTTCCGGCAGGAGCTGGACGAGGCCGCCCAGAGCGACACGGACATTATCGGCCAGTTCGGCGTGGGCTTCTACTCCGCCTTCATGGTGGCCGACCACATCACCGTGGTGACGAAGAAGTACGGCGAGGAGCAGGCATACCGCTGGGAGTCCTCCGGCGTGGACGGATACACTGTGGAGCCCTGCGACAAGGATACCGTGGGCACCGACGTCATCATGCACATCAAAGAGGACGGCGAGGAGAAGGACGAGTACAGCCAGTATCTGCGGGAGTACCCCCTCTACAAGCTGGTGAAGAAGTACAGCGACTATATCCGCTTCCCCATC
>DGHJ01000067.1:17137-18057 GCA_002392625.1 Oscillospiraceae bacterium UBA3851 | reverse complement strand
AGTTGTACAGGCCCTCGGAGATGATATAGTCCACGGTGGCGCGCTCGTTCAGCGACGCGGCCGGATCCTGGAAGATCATCTGGATATTGCGGATGACCTCGCGGTCCAGCGAGCGGGGGATCTTGCCGGAGATCCGTACGCCCTTGTACAGGATCTCACCGGCAGCGCAGGGGTTCACGCGGATCACCGCGCGGCCGATGGTGGTCTTGCCGGAGCCGGACTCGCCCACCAAGGAGAAGGTCTCTCCCTTGTAGATGTCGAAGCTGGCGTCACGCACCGCACGCACGGCGTTGTCGCCCTTGCCAAAGGTGATGTCAACGTTCTTTACCTGCAGAAGGACCTCGCGACCCTTCTCGTCCAGAGGACCGTGTTCCGGTAAATGGGCGGCCGTCGGCTGCAGGTTATCCACATTATTTTCTTTTGCCATGAACCGCACCTCCTTAGATATTGAAAGCCTTCATCAGCTTTTCGTGTGTGTTGTTAATAATGTCAGGCTTCTCAACCTTGGGAGACCGCGGATCCAGCAGCCACGTTTTGGCGAAGTGGGTCTCTGTGATCTGGAACATGGGCGGCTCCAGCAGCGTGTCGATCTTCATACAGTACGGATTACGGGGCGCAAAGGCGTCGCCCGTGATCTTGTTGTACAGAGAAGGCGGCGTGCCGGTAATGGAGTACAGCGTGGTGTTCTTCTGCGCCAGCTGGGGCAGAGATCTGAGCAGCGCCCACATATACGGGTGGCGAGGATCGTAGAAGACCTCCTCCACGGTGCCCATCTCCACGATCTGGCCGGCGTACATGACGGCCACGCGGTCAGCTATGTTGGCCACGACGCCCAGATCGTGGGTGATAAAGACGATGGTATATGCGTATTCCTTCTGCAGGTCCTTCAGCAGCTTCAGGATCTGCGCCTGGATGGTCAC
>DGHJ01000067.1:6941-17063 GCA_002392625.1 Oscillospiraceae bacterium UBA3851 | reverse complement strand
GCTCGTCGCAGATCAGGATCTTGGGACGGCAGCTCAATGCGATGGCGATGACGATACGCTGGCGCATACCGCCGGAGTACTGGAAGGGATAGTCGTCGAAACGATTCTCCGCATTGGGAATACCCACCTTCTGCATCAGCTCGATGGCGCGGGCACGAGCCTCCAGCTCAGAGCAATCCTGGTGCTTCAGGATGACGGAGGTGATCTGCTTGCCGATGGTGATGATGGGGTTCAGGGAGGTCATAGGATCCTGGAAGACCGTGGCGATCTTTCTGCCGCGGATGCGGGTCCAGTCGCCGGGCTCCCGGACACGGGCCATGTCGATGATGCAGTTGCCGTGCAGATGCTGATCGTCCTCATCCAGGATGCGGCAGCGAAGCACGCCGTCGGGATACAGGCTGTCACGCTCACCGTCGGCAGACAGGTCCACGCCCAGCTTCATGGCCTTATCGGCATTCTTGACAAGGGCGCTGGTGTAGCGGGCGCGCTTGATGGCGTTGTAGCGGGCGGTGGAGAGATAGAACTCCTTCGCCAGCTCCAGATCCCGCTCCTTCTGCTCCTGGGTGATCTCACCGGCGCAGGCCTTGGCGTAGCTGTCCTTTAACTTGGACATCTCCTCCTGATACTTCCGATTGTACTCGGTATCATTTGCCAATGCCTGCTTATGACTCTTGATCAGATTCGCGCGGCTGGCCTGGACGGCCTTGATGGCCTTATCCAGCCGGTCGATCTCCGCGTTGGCTTCCTTGATCTTGTCCTTCTCCTTCTTGGGATCGAAGGTCTGCTTCAGGTTGCCGGCTTCCGTGCGCTGGAAGATCAGATCGTTGATCTCCTTGGTGATGCGCTCGTCTTCCTCGTCGCTGATGGTCTGTTTCTGCTTGCGCTCAGACTCCAGCGTCACGATCTTCTTGTAGATCTCGGCGCCGTTTTCCTGCTTGGCAGACTGATCCAGCTTGGCGGCGATGCTGTTGATCTTACTCATGGCGCTGGCGTTCAGGGGAACAGACACGTCCGACAGCTCCGGATCGTTGAATACCACGGAGCCCTTGTCGATAAAGCCGTTGGAATCCAGCATGCCGGCGAAGGTCTTGGTAAACACCGACTTGCCGGAGCCGGACTCGCCCACGATGGCGATGGACTCGTTTTCGTAGATGTCCAGGGAGATGCCGCGGATGGCGGTCAGGATACGGCCGCGCACACGGAACTTGACGTCCAGGTCCTTAACGGACAGCAAAACTTTTCTTTCTTCCATGTGAACCCCCCCTTACATATGCGTGCGCGGGTCGGACGCGTCGCCCAGGTTCTGGCCCGCCACATACAGCGAGATGGTCACGATAGCAGACACGATGACCGGGCTCCAGAACTCGAAGCCCCAGCCGGGCGTCAGCATGGCGCTCTGCGCCGCGCCGATCAAACGGCCCAGGGACATATCGGAGATACCCATGCCGATGAAAGCCAGGAACACCTCGTAAGAGATGTAAGCAGGGATCTCAATGGCCAGCTGAGTCACGATCAGCGAGGTCATGAACGGAAGGATGTTCTTGGTGGCAATGCGGGTGATGGGCGTACCCAGGCAGCGGGAGGCCAGGTTGTACTCACGGTCACGGATAATGATGACCTGTGTACGGAAGAAGGAGGCGACGAACAGCCACTCCGTGACAGTCAGCGCGAAGACCATGGTCCAGAAGCTGGGGGAAAGCACCAGCACCAGCACGGCGATCAGCAGCGTGTAGGGCACGTTGCCGAGGATGTTCAGCACTTCGATCATGATCATGTCAATCTTCTTGCTGAAGCCCCAGATCGCACCGACCAGAACGCCAATGGTCATGTTGATGGCGGCGCAGATCAGCGCCAGGGACAGGGAGATGCGGGCGCCGTTCCACACCGCGTCGAACGTGGGCTGACCGGCGGCGCCGGTGCCCAGGATCCAATGGATGCTGGTGCCGAATTTGGCAAAGGCCTGAGCAGGCAGCAGGTGCTTGGCAGTGGGATCCATCAGATTGGCAAACGGATCGTAGTTGATCAGTGCGGGATAGACGTACGTGAGGATCAGAACGATTGCCAGGACGCAGAGAATGAAAATATTCAGCTTCTTGCGGAAGAACACGCGGAACACGCTGCGCCAGTAGGAGTAGCGCGGGGCGGTGATCTTCTCGGACTCCATGGCGCTGTGGTCCACGAAGGTGAACAGCTCCTCGTCCGTCAAGCCGGTTTTTTCAAAATTAATCAATTCTTGTGCCATTCTGCTCACCTCGCCTTCGACGTAAAGGAGATTCTGGGATCCACCAGACTCATCAGCAGGTCGCCCAGGATCATGGACACCACGGAAAGTGTGGCGTAGAACAGCGTCACGCCCACGATGACCGCGTTATCATATGCACCGATGGCGTTGATCAACAGGCCGCCGATACCGGGCACCACGTACACACGCTCGGTGATGAACGCGCCGGTCATTGCGCCCAGAATTGCGCCGGGAACGCCGTGGATGATGGGGATCGCGGCGTTTTTCAGGATGTGCCTGGAGAAGATCTCACCCTCGCTCAAACCGCCGGACCGGGCGAACTTCACGTAGTCGGAGTTCATCTGGTCGATCATAAAGCGGCGCAGCCAGCGCATCAGTCCGCCGATGGTGGGAAGGGCCAGGGAGACGACGGGCAGCACGAACATCAGCTTGCTTGTGGATTGCATGTCGAACGTCGTTGGCAACCCGATGCCGTTACCGATGGCCTTGAAGATCAGGATATACGACAGGGACGGCACTGCCATGATAAACACGATGTAGGCCGTACCGATCTTATCCACCAGCTTGTCCTTCTTCAGCGCCAGCAGCACGCCCAGGGGGATGCCGACCAGATAGGCCAGCGCGGTGGCGATGATGCCGATGGTGAAGGAGTAGCCCATGCGGGACGGGTTTCTCTTGACCGTCAGGACGCTGGTGTAGTCGTCCGTGAAGCGGGCCTGGTTCATCACGTTGCCCGCCAGGGAGCCGCTCTGATAGATGGCCGAATGCAGATCGTCCGCGGACACCTCCGTCAAGCCGGTGGGATAGGTCACCATGCTCGTAACGTAGGCGCCCTGGGATTTGCTCATGGTGGTGGTGATCTCAACGCCGGGGTTGACACTGTAGGACTTGCCCAGGTTCAGGAACACCAGGTTCTGGTGGATGTAGGGGAACTTGTTGTCGCAGTACAGCAGATATTTATGTAACGTTCCGTTACCGATGATTGCTGGCGAGAACTTGCCCCCTGCCAACGGGTCGTGGAGCGTGAAGGTGATGCCACGCTCTCCCACATCATCCGCAACGGAGTGGATGGTGTCGACAGTAATGAGGTTGCGGACATACGTCCACAGACGCAGCGCCAGGGGCCGGTCCTTGTACGCAAACAGTTGGGGGTTGCCGCCTGCTGCCAGCTTTTTACCGGCCAGGATGGCATTCAGGCGCATGACGGTCAATCCGTTCTGGGCACAATACTCCTCAAACTGCTTGACGTACTGGGCAGTCACTTCGCTGTCCTTGTCGGGAGTACGGCCGATGGAAACGGCGACGCGGCGGGTATCCTCATCCACCTCACCGTTCTGATACAGCTTCTGCATATAATCAGAGAAAGGGAGATAGTCAAGATATCCGAAATCCTGCCATTTCCGGTACATGTAGGTAATTTTCTGGTTGTTGGCGACCTTTGTGAACTGCGGGTCCTGCGCGAAGACCTGGTTGCGGTCAATCATGGAGTAGACCATCAGCATGACTATGGTCACCACAATAAAAATGGAGACGAGTCCGTGAAGGAGACGTCGCAATAAATACTTTGTCATAAGGCACCACTCTGCATATCATATTTGTGTCGCCTTCCATCTGACGCGCGATCTGAAAAGAACAGCTCTCCTGTAACACACAGCGCAGCAGACGTTCAGCGACACATTCATTTGCGGCCGCAGGGGCCTTGCCTCGGTTTCACGTTGCAAAGGATAAACGCGGAATGGACCCCGATAGGGGAAACAGACTCGCGTCCATTTCCCCTATCGGGACAAATCTAAGCGTTAATTACTCTTGCGGACCGGAAATTAATAGATACCGCAGGACTTGATCATGCCGCCGGGGGCGGGAGTCATGGTAGCCAGATAGGTCTGAGGATCGCCGTAGTCGGGGCCCCAACCGGAGACGTCCATGAAGTCGGCGTTCATCTGATAGCCGTAGTCGGGATAGTAACCGGCATACAGCCAGCCATCGGTGTCGACGCAGTCGATCAGCTGGACCTTGACCAGACCCTGGAAGGAAGCCTCGATGCTCTGCTTGATGACGTTGGCGCGGTTGGTGCGAACCTCGCTGTTGCCAGCGTAGGGGATCTCAACCACGATGGGGTTCTCAGCGGAGATCTCGACGCCCTCAGCAGCCAGCTCGGTCACAGCGATGGCCAGCTCGGACTGGCAGTAGGTGGGATTGTACCAGCCGTCGTAACCGTCGCCGGAGCCCAGACCGTTGTCAGCAGTGGGATCCCAAACCTTGATGGCGAAGCCGTCAGCATCCAGCTGAGCCTGCATGATCTCGCCATAGTAGGTGCCGGCGGGGAAGGTGGTGGCAGTGCCGTTGATCTCAACGGTAGCATCCTCAGGCAGCTTCACGAAGTTGCCGGGAACGTAGCTGTTGCGCAGGTTGTTGAACTTCAGCTCCTCACCCACGGAGATGGCGTTGTAGGCGCCGCGGTCCAGGGAGGTGGCCAGAGCGTGACGGAAGTGGATGTTGGCCATGGCCTTGTTGTAAGCCTCAGCCTGGGCGACGGTCTTGGTGGACACGCCGATGGTGGCATCGTTCATGTTCACGAACTGGTTACGCATGACGTTGAAGAACGCCATGTAGGAGGTAGCGTCGGTGTCGGACACGTAGGCATACTGATCGAAGGTGCCGTCAGCCTTGGCAGCCTCAACAGCGGCGCTGTTCAGACCGCAGCCGGCGATGGTGCCAGCCTTGGCGTCGTTGTAAGCCTTCAGGTCATCGGAACCATCGTTGAACAGCCAGGTGATGGTCTTGATGGTGATGTTGTCCTTGTTCCAGTAGTTGGGGTTGGCTTCGAACACGATGGTGTTGGCCTCGGTGAAGTTGGTGACCAGATAGGGGCCGCAGTAAGCCATGTGGTCGGGATCGGAAGCGTACAGATAGGACTCGTCATCCATGTTGAACTCAGAGCCGAACTTACCGCCCTGAGCCTCATAGTAGGAACGGCACAGGGGGAAGAAGGGGTTGTAGCCCAGCAGAGTGGTGAACCAGGTGCAGGGCTCTTCCAGGGTGTACTCCACGGTGTAGTCGTCCAGAGCCTTCACGCCGACCTCAGCGAAATCGGTGACCTCGCCGTCGATGTAAGCCTGAGCGTTGACGATCTTAACGCCGTCGTTGGCAGCCAGGCCCTCCAGGCCCTGCTGCGCATCCAGCAGGTGCTGCATGCCGGCCACGAAGTCGTCAGCCTTGACCTCAGCGATGACACGGCCCTGAGAGTCGGACCACTGAGCACCCTGACGCAGTTTGAAGGTGAACACGGTATTGTCGTCGTTCACAGTGTAGCTCTCAGCCAGAGCGGGCTGCTGAACGTTCTCAATATCGTACTCCAGCAGGCCGTCAACGGTGTTGACAATGGCCTCAGAGTCGGCGGAGCGGTAGGTAGCCAGACCGTCCCACTTCTGGGGGTCGCTGGTGTAGCCGAGGGTGTAGGTGTCCATCAGGGTGTAGCCCTTGCCGGTCAGATACTCGCGGACCCAGGACTCGAAGGTGCCGGTGCCGGCGACCTCAGCCCAGTGAGCCTTGATCTCGTTACGGTCAGCGGGGGTGATGAACTCGGTAGCCACGACCACGTTGTGGAAACGGTCGGAGTCATTGCCCCACAGGGTGGTGTTGGCAGTTTTGGGAGCTACGCGGGAGATGGCGTAGTTACCGCCCTTGGTGGTGGTGGGCAGCATGATGGCTGCATCCAGCAGCTTGGCCTCAGCAATAGCCTCCAGAGCATAGCGCTCAGCGACGTTGGTGGTGCCCAGAGCCTTCTGGTAGTTCTCGTAGTAGCCACTCAGCATGCTGTTGTACACAGCCTCGGAATCGGCGGTGTAGTTGGCAGTGTCATACTTCCAAGCTTCAGCAGCCAGAGGGGACTCCGGAGTGGGGGTGGGGTCTTCGGTGCCGGGGTCTTCGGTGCCGGGATCAACGGGGGTCGGAGTCTTGCCGCCGCAGGCGACCAGAGCAACGACCATGACCACGGCAAGCAACATTGCAAGCAGTTTCTTCATTTCATTTCCTCCTAAAAATATTTTATTAAACGCATTGCTGCGGTTAATAACGGTTGCGCGGCGAGGGGACCGCCCTCGCTTCATAAGGGTATTATACCATCAATCCGGGTGGGATTTCAAGGACTATTGAAAAAAAATCGCTGATCCAGAAAACTAATGATGAAATTTGCCCAAATCTGTCGATGGTGGCCGGGGAAAGACACGGCTCATAGCCGCCAAAGCAGGGTACTCGCCTCCCCGGTTAACACAATTTTAATACATTTTTCAAAAGTAGTAAATACTTTCTTTTATGGAAACCGAAATTTGGGCAAATTACCAGAACATTTCCCGGAAAATATGGAACATCTCACAAAATATAGGGGTTGTTCTCGTCGTTTGGCCCCAATTTGTTCTGTTTAGCCGTCTTATTCGATGCCGGTCATGTCGAAATCGGCCAGCCACCGGCGGGCCGCGGCGCACACACGGCGCAGGCAGCTCTCGTCGAAGGGGGTTTCCAGGCCGGCGTTTTTCAGCAGATCGGTGAAGGTGCGGCTGCCGCCCTGGCAGGTGTAGGCCATGTAGTGCTGCCAGGCGTCGGCCCGGTCGGCCTGGATCATGGCCCAGAACTCCAGGGCCACGGTCTGGGCCAGGCAGTAGTCGATGTAGTAGAAGGGGCTGGAGTAGATATGGTGCTGCCGCTGCCAGCCCTCTCCCTCGCTGTAGAAGGGAATATCGCCGTCCAGCTTCATCCAGGGCATGTAGATTCCCAGCAGGCGCTTCCACTCAGCGTGGCGCTGGGCGGGGGTCAGCTCCGGGTGCTCGTAGACGATGTGCTGGAAGTGGTCCACCATGGTGCCGTAGGGGATGAAGGTGATGGCGTCGGCCAGGTGGCTGTAGCGGAACTTGCGCTCGTCCGGGCCGAAGAAGCCGGAGGCGTTCATCCAGCCGAAGAACTCCATGCTCATGGAGTGGACCTCGCAGGCCTCCATGCTGGGCCAGGCGTACTCAGCAGGGACGCGCTTGCGGTTCATCCAGTAGGCGAAGGCGTGGCCTGCCTCGTGGGTAACCACCTCCACGTCACCCTGGGTGCCGTTGAAGTTGGCGAA
The DNA here is from genome assembly GCA_002392625.1 of Oscillospiraceae bacterium UBA3851. GTDB lineage: Bacteria > Bacillota > Clostridia > Oscillospirales > Oscillospiraceae > Vescimonas. The sequence goes on along the minus strand of DGHJ01000067.1, from coordinate 9,711 downwards.
GATGAAGGGCGTCTCGTAATCGGGGATGCCGGTGCAGTAGCCGCCGGACTGCTTGCCCTCGGTGGACAGGACGTCCAGCAGCTGGCCATCCAGCATGTGGCGGAAGAACTCGCTGGTCTCCGGGGACAGCTCGTCGTAGAACTTCCGGCCCTGGGCCAGGATGTCGTCAGCCGTGCCCACAGGACGGGGGTTGCCGCTGCGGAACTTCAGCGCCGCGTCGGCGAAGCTCAGGGGATACGCCTTGCCCAGGAGCCTGGCCTGCTCCTTGTAGATATCCTCGGCCACGGGCACCAGGTACTTCTGCACGGCCTCGCGGAACTTCTCCACGTCCTCCTTGGTGTAGCAGTTGCGGCCCATGCGGTAGTAACCCAGGGTGGTGTAGCCCTCGTAGCCCAGCTTTCTGCCCATCTGATCGCGCAGGTGGACCAGCTGATCGTAGAGATCGTCCAGCTGCGCCTGGTTGTCCTTGTACCACCGGCCCTCGGCCTTCCAGGCGGCCAGGCGGCGCCCGTCGTCGCTGTCGGTCTTGAAGGGGGTCAGCTGGGACAGGGTGTAGATCTTGCCCTCAAAGGGGATCTGAGCGGAGGCCAGCAGCTTCTCGTACTGCTGGGTCAGCTCGTTCTCCTTCTGCATCTCCGGGATGATCTCCGGGGAGAAGGACTTGAGCTGGATCTCGGCGTTGACGAACATCAGCTCGCCGTACTCGGCGGCGAAGTCGGGACGGTAGGGGCTTTCCATCATAGCCATGGTCCAGGCCTGGGCGTACTCCTGCATCTCCGGGATGAAGGCGTTCCAGAACTGCTCCTCATCGTCGTAGAACTTGTCGCGGGTGTCGATGGAGTGGCGGATGCTGGCCAGGGTCGCCATGGTCTCGATGTGCCTGGCGTCCTCTTCCTTCTCCAGGAAGACGGCCTTGGCCTCAGCGTAGTCGGCAGCATTCTTCAGCCGCGCCGTCAGCTCCCGCAGCCGGGCCTTGACGGCCTCGGCGTCGGGGCGGGTATACTGCATTTCAGAAAACTTCATACTGCTCTCCTTTTCTCGTAGAACCGGACAGATTCGTTTTTGTGGCATATGATGTGGGGCTTCCCTGTCCTATCCCCTGCATCGTGTCAAAATACCATAAGCACGAAGGGCTTATGGTATTTTGTCGCGTCAATTTCGGTTGCCGCCCCTGGCGGCGAGAAATCGGCGTATAAATGAAGTATAATAGCCTTATAACGGTTACTATACCTACTATACCATATCATCCCACACGGCGCAACGGTTTTCTGCCGCTTGGCGTTCGGGGCGGGGGTAATCGGGCGCTTTATATAAAATAGTATAGTACGCGGACGGGCCGTTCATGTCCTAACCCAGCGCTCGCCGCGCCTGCTGCTCGTCGGCGGCAGGGAAGCAGCGCCGGAGCCGGTCAAGGAGCCGCTGCCGCGAGGTCTCCGGCGACTCGCCGTAGGCGGCAGTGACGGCGTCGTAGCCCCAGACGGACTCCGGCGTGGCGTAGACGGCGATGGGCCAGCCGTAGGCCAGGCCCCGGCGGTTCACGCGGCGGCGGAAGTCACGGATCACCAGATAGATCCGCATCTGGAGGGCGGTGACGGTGCCCTCGAAGTTCTTCTCCCCTTCCCCGCCGAAGCCCGCCAGGCGGCGGACCTCGTTGGAATAGAGCTCCGCCCCGCCGTCAAAAAGATCCATGATCTTCTTGCTGCGGTGGCTGGCCTTGCCGTCGTCCCACAGGGCGTCAAAGTCGTAGCCGTCCCGCCGGGCGTTGGCGAACCAGGGCAGATATGACAGGGAGATGAACCCCGCCTTTTTGTCAAAGAACTTGCCGTAGGCCACCCTTCCGCGCCGGGCCAGGGTCTGCCGCCACAGCCACGGGTCTACCGCCGGGTCGTCGGTCCACCAGTGGTGGGACACGGTGCGCTCCTCCACGGAAAAGCCGGGAACAGCGTTGGCGAACAGGGGCAAAAAGCCCACCTGCTCCACGAATTCCTCCAGCTCCTCCGCCGTGCGGATGCGGTCGGGATCGTCCTCCCCTACCCCGTGCATGATCCATTCGCCGCTCTCATTCCCCATGGTCTTGCTCCTCCAGGTGCATCAGGTGCAGGGGGATATGGCAATAGCCGGTGGGATTCTTCACCAGATAGTCCTGGTGATACGCCTCCGCCGGGTAGAAGTTCCGCAGAGGCAGCACCTCCACCTCCAGCTTCGCCCCCACCTTCGCCTCCTCCTCCGCCACGGCGGCATGGATGGCGGGCAGCAGCGTCTCGTCGTCGTAGTAGATGCCGGTGCGATACTGGCTGCCCACGTCATTCCCCTGCCGGTTGATGGACAGAGGGTCGATGGTCATGAAATAGTAGGCCAGCAGCTTCTCCGTGGGCATGCGCGTCTCGTCGTACTCTACCCGCACCGTCTCGGCGTGGCCGGCGTCCCGGTAGCGCACGTCCTCGTAGGTGGGCGATTCGGTGCGGCCGTTGGCGTAGCCCACCTCCGTGGAGATCACGGCGGAGAACTGATCCATAAAATGCTGGGTGCCCCAGAAGCACCCGCCTGCCAGATAGATGGTTTTCATGGAGATCGCTCCTTCTTGTCGTTTGTTGCTTACATTATAAGTATAAAGCCCGTGCTTGGCAAGTGCAAAGCGCAAAAGCACCCGGCCACAGGGACCGGGTGCCTCAGTGTGTCGACAAAGTGTCGACACACTGAGCAGCAAATTCAGAAACATTGAAAAATGTTCCTGAATTTGCATGGATTGGGTGTTCCAAAGTCAACCCCC
>DGHJ01000067.1:0-6930 GCA_002392625.1 Oscillospiraceae bacterium UBA3851 | reverse complement strand
TCCGGCTTAGCCGGAGGTTTTGATTTCACGTGAAGGGGGACTCCCATCCCCCTTCACAATCCCCCATGCGTGTCGAAACTTTTCTGTAAATACCCTTTGTCTACGGTCTGAGGCACCCGGCCACAGGGACCGGGTGCCTTTGCAAAAAAGAGGGGAAAAAGTGGTAATCAGTGTTGACCGAAGCCGCCGGGTCTGCCCTGGCCACCGGGCTGGCCACCGGGCTGGCCGCCAGGCTGTGTGCCGGGCTGGCCACCGGGCTGTGTGCCGGACTGTCCGCCGGGGGTGAAGCCGCCCATGCCGCCGGGACCCATCATGCCGCCCATCATCTGGTTGGGCAGAGTGGTGACCTGCTGGCCGTTGACGATGACGGTGCCGCCGTTGATGACGCCGCTGCCCTCGTAGTCGAAGGCGGAATTGCCGGTGACGGAGATCGTTCCGCCATTGATGACGATGTTGCCGTTGGAGTCGACGCCGTCCGTATCGCCGGCGCCCATGACGATGGTGATGCTGCCCCCGTTGATCTCCACCAGCGGCTCATATGCGGAGGACTTTTGGGCGGCGTTGATGCCATCGTCGGAGGCGGTGATGGTGACGTCGCCGTCGTTGACGGTGACGACGGTGGCCTCCAGCCCCTCGGCCGCCGTGATCACCAGCGTCCCGCCGTTGACGGTGAGCGTCTCGTCGGCGTGGGCGCCGTCGTCGCCGGAGGTGAGGGTCAGCGTGCCACCGGCAAGGGTCATGGTGCCGTTGCTGTGGAGGCTGTCGTCGGCGGAATCCACGGTGATGACGCCGTCGGTGACGGTGAGGTCCGTGCCGGCCTTCAGGCCCTTGCCCGTGGTGTCGGTGGTGGAGGCGCTGCCGCCCCACATGCCCCACCCGCTCTGGACGGGGGCGCTGGCACTGCCGCCGCCGGCGGTGACGTCCAGCGTGCCGCCGGCCACGTACAGGCTGGTTTCCGCCTGGATGCCGTCGCTGCCGGAGACGATCGTGATCTTACCGCTCTTGATATAGACGTAGCCGCGGCTCTCGTCTTCGTCGTTGTCGGAGCGGATGCCGTCGGTGCCGGCGGTGAGGTGCAGCGCGGCGTCTTCGATCTTCACGCAGTCCTTGCCGCTGAGGGCCACGTTCTGCGCCGTGACGGTGATGGTGCCGCCGGTGATGACCAGATCGTCCTTGGAGACCACGCCGTGCTTGGCGTTGCCATTGACGGTCAGGCTGCCGGCGCCGTTGATGGTCAGGTCCGCCCGGCTGTAGACGGCGCCGTCCAGGTCCTTGTCGTCGTCGGTGGCGGCGGCGTCCGCGCCGTCGGAGAGGGTGTTGTCGGTTCCGTCGGCCAGGGTCAGGAACACCTTGTCGGCGGACTTGACGTACAGGGCCGGGCCGTCGGGGTTGGTGATTGCGGCGCCGCTGAGCACCAGCTGCACCTTGTCCTCCTCCCCCGCCGCCACGGTGATGCTGCCGGCGGTCAGGGTGCCGGAAATGACGTAGGTCCCGGCGGCTGTGACGGTGACGCTGCTGCCGTCCACGGTGACGCCGCTGCCCTCCGCCGTGCTGCCGCTGTCAGACAGGGTGACGGTGGCGGCCACGTCGTCATAGGAACCGTCCTGGTCGCGGTTGGAGAATTCGTAGCCGCTTTTGTCCTCATCGACCACGGTGGTGGCGGTTGCTTCCGAATTTGGGCTTGTGTTGGTGCTTGTGTCGGTATTGGTATCCGTGTTGGAATTCGTATTAGTGTTCGTGTTTGCCGTTTTGCCGCCGCAGGCCGTCAGCAGCAGGCTGAGGCTCAGCAGCAAGGCCGCGATAGCGGCGGTATGTTTCTTTTTCACAGTGCTTCGCTCCTTTCTTCGGCACGGTTGATGGCGATCTCCAGGTTGCCGTTGCGGCAGCGCAGGGCGTCGATAAAGGCCTGGGTCTGCTTCTCGTCCCTCAGCTCCATCTCGTAGGTAAGCATGTAGAGGCTGCCCATGTTGCTGGTTTTCACACTGCGCAGCTCCCGGTGGGAGGCGTACTCGTCAAACACCTCGTCAAAGGCGCCCTGGAAATGGAGGGATTCGGGGACGGTGACGCGCAGCTCCAGCATCCGTGAGCCCTTCACGGGCAGGCGGGTGCACAGCACCAGCCCCAGGCACACGATGACGGTGACGGCCAGCGCCACGGCCACGTAACCGCCGGCACAGGCCAGGCCCGCCGCCATCACCAGGAAAATGGCCACGATGTCCCGTGCCTTGCCGGGCACGCTGCGGAAACGGATCAGGGAAAAGGCGCCCATGACGGCCACGCCGGTGCCCACGTTGCCGTTGACCAGAGCGATGACGGTCATCACCACGGCGGGCAGCAGGATCAGGGCGGCCATAAAGCCGGAGGAGACGCGGCTGCGGTAGGCGGAGGCGGCGGCGGTCAGTCCGCCGCAGATCAGGGCCACGGCCAGAGAAATAAGGAACGTGGCGGTGGTGGCGCCGTCGGCGCTGATGGATGTGAACAGGTCAAGCATATCGTTTTACCTCCTTTTGGTTCTCGGTTTTGGTTTCGTCGCCCTCGATCCGGCACAGGTCACGGTAGGCGGTACCGTATTTGGAAAAGGATGCCGGGCGGATGGCACATTCGTCCAGGGCGCGGCTGAGCCACAGTGGCATGGCGCCGTCGGTCTTGATCTCCAGGATGACCTCATCGGCCGGCAGGATCTCCTTCCCCGCCGTGCCCGCCGTCAGGCTCAGCCGGTCGGTGCGGTAGCGGACGTGGGCGTCGAAGGTCAGACGCAGATTGGGCACCGCGGGAACGGTAAAGGCCTCCCTCTCGTAGCTCAGGGCCACGGCGGGCCGGGGGCTGCGGTAGAGGCGCATGGCGTAGTCCAGCTCCCGGAAGATCTGGGAGTCGAAGGGCTTGATGCCGGAGCGGAGATAGGCCTCCGCCTGTCGCTCGGTGAGGGCCACCCGGCGCTTATACACCACGCCCCGGTACTTTTTCTTCAGCTCCAGGAACACGCGTCCGTCCGGGCCGGGGGTGCCGTAGCTGCGCAGCCGCAGCTTTTCCTTGTACGTGGTGGCCTCAATGGAGTTGCGGATCAGCAGCCAGTCCGGCGTATCCAGATACAGGCTGCACACGGTGCTCACGCCGTGGGCGTCAGGCGCCAGCTTTGCGCCGATGCGCTCCAGCAGCTCCCGGCGCTGCTCCTGTGTGATCCGATACTTCTTCTCGATGCGCCGGAAGATACAGACGTCTTGCATGGCTCTCACCTCCTTTGGTTTGACCGCATCATACGGGAGAAAACTGAAAAGATTCTTAAAATATCTGAAGTTTTTCCCAGTTTACAAAATGTTCTTATTTTCTGACTTTTGCGGAAAAATCCGCCCCCGGCGTGCCGGAGGCGGAATAAAGTGAATCATATAAGGCGTCGTTTACTTCATGCGGCGGAGGGTCTCCACCACCATGGCCCACAGGCGCCCGGTGGAGGCGATGTGCAGCCGCTCCCGGAAGGTGTGGATCTCGTCCAGGTCCGGGCCAACGGACACGCAGTCCAGCCCCGGCAGCTTGCCGCAGAACAGACCGCATTCCAGCCCCGCGTGGATGGCCTCCACCCTGGGGGCGTGGCCGTACTGCTCCGTGAACACATCCACCAGCAGATCCCGCAGGGGGGATTCCCGGCGGTACTGCCAGCCGGGATAGTCGCCGGAAACGGACACGGAGCCGCCCACGAATTCGGTCAGGGCGGTGAGCCGGTCCACCAGCAGGCGCTTCTGGCTGTCCACGCTGCTGCGGACGCAGAAGGAGGCCGTCACCGCGCTCTCGGCGGTGGTCAGGATGCCCAGGTTCAAAGAGGTCTGGACCAGGCCGGCGATGTCGGCGCTCATGGCCTGGATGCCGTTGGGACAGCAGCTGAGGAAGAAGACGATCTTATCGGTGGACAGCTTGTCCATGGGGACGCCCTGGCCGCCCGCCGTCACGCTGACGCCCACGTTGGGGTCGGTGACGCGGTACTCGTTGCGCAGGTCCTCCGCCAGAGCGGCGCAGGCGGCAGCCGCCGCCTGGGCGTCCGCCACGGCGACGACCGCCGCGGCGCTGACGGGGATGGCGTTGTCCTTCAATCCGCCGTCCACGGAGATGAGGCGCAGCTCCGTGGCCCTGGAGACGGCGTAGAGCACGCGGCCCATGAGCTTGCTGGCGTTGGCCCGGCCCTTGTGGATCTCGGCGCCGGAATGTCCGCCCAGCAGGCCGTCCACCGTCACCGTCAGCACGGCGCCGTCAAAGGCCTGCCGCACCACGGGCACAGTGCAGGCGGTCATGTTGCCGCCGGCGCAGCTGACGGTAAACACGCCCTCCATCTCGGAGTCCAGGTTCAGCAGCCGGCGGCCTCGGAGCATGGACACGTCCAGGCCCATGGCGCCCTCCATGCCCGTCTCCTCGTCCACGGTGAAGACGCACTCCAGCCGGGGGTGGGCCATGTGGGGATCGTCCAGCGCCGCCAGCATCATGGCCACGGCGATGCCGTCGTCGCCGCCCAGGGTGGTGCCCTTTGCCAGCACGGTGTCGCCCTCCACCGCCAGGTCCAGACCCTCCACGGCCATATCCTTGGCGCAGCTGGGGGCTTTCTCGCACACCATGTCCATGTGGCCCTGGAGGATCACCGGCTCTGCGTTTTCGTAGCCGGGGGCGGCCTCCTTGATGATGACCACGTTGTTCAGCGCATCCTGCCAGTACTCCAGCCCCCGCTCTTTGGCGAAGGACACCAACCAGTCGCTGACGGTCTTCGTGTTGCCGGAGCCGTGGGGTATGGAGCACAGCTCCTCGAAAAAATGAAAGACGTTTTTGGGTTCCAGATGATCCAGTACTGCCATATGTATACTCCTTTCAAGTTATCAAACTAAATCTCCTGCCGGGGGCCGGGGCGGAAGGCGCGGGATATCACCCGCACGGCGACGGTCCCGGCGGACAGCTCCGTCAGGCGGTTTTGCAGTTCGTCCACCTGCTCCGCCGGAACGGAAGCGGTGATCTCCACCTCTGCGCCGTAGTTCACGGCGTCCACGGTGCCATCCTGGGCGGCCAGCTCCAGCTTCACCTGCTCGAAAAGGCCGTAGGCGCAGGGGATCTCCACTGTGGCCCACTCCCCCAGCGCGGCAACGCCGGCGGCGGACAGGGCGTCTCTGGCGCCGCGGCTGTAGGCGCGGGTCAGGCCGCCGGCGCCCAGCAATATGCCGCCGAAATAGCGGGTCACCACGCAGCAGACGTTGGTAACGTTCTCCCGCTCAAACACCTTCAGCATGGGCTGGCCCGCCGTGCCCTGGGGCTCGCCGTCGTCGCTGTAGCGGACGGTGTTTTTGCCCACGATGTAGCACCAGCAGTTGTGCCGGGCGTCGTAGTATTTCGTTTTCATCTCGCGGACGCGGGCCTGGGCCTCCTCCTCGCTCTCCACCCTCCAGATGTGGCTGATGAAGCGGGAGCGCTTCTCCGTAAACTCGCTCTCGGCGGCCTCGCAGGGGACGCGGACGGTGTCGCTCATTCCCAGTCCTCCTTGGTTGGATGCCAGTCCTCGATATACGCCTGCATCCGGCCCAGCAGGCGGGGCGGGCACACGGCCACCACGTCCACCGTGGCACCGTACTCCACGCTCTCCACCTTGCCCTCCCGGTACAGCTCGTCCAGAACCCCCGTCTTGTCGTAGGGCAGATGGATGGTGACCCGGCGCTTGCCCTTGTCCAGCTTCCGGTCGATGAGCGAGAGCAGCTCGTCCAGTCCCTCCCCCGTTTTGGCGGAGATGGACACGGCGTTCTCCTGCCGGGGCCACTCGCCGGAAAAGGCCAGGTCGGACTTGTTGTAGACCCGGATGCAGGGGATGTGCTCGGCCCCCAGCTCACGGATCAGATCGTCCACGATGGACTGCTGGGTGAGCCACTGGGGATGGGACGCGTCGATGACGTGGAGGAGGAGATCTGCGTACTCCAGCTCCTCCAGCGTGGCCTTGAAGGCCTCCACCAGCTGGTGGGGCAGCTTGCGGATAAAGCCCACGGTGTCGGAGATCACCACGTCCAGCGTGTCGGACACGGTGAGCAGGCGCGTGGTGGTGTCCAGCGTGTCAAAAAGGCGGTTGTTGGCGGGGATAGCGGCGCCGGTGAGGGCGTTGAGCAGCGTGGATTTGCCCGCGTTGGTGTAGCCCACGATGGCCACCACCGGGATCTCGTTTTTCATGCGGCGCTGGCGCTGGGTGCCCCGAACGCGGCGCACCTCCTCCAGCTCCGCCTTCAGCTTGTCGATCTTGCGGTGGATGTGGCGGCGGTCCGTCTCCAGCTGGGTCTCGCCGGGTCCCTTGGAGCCGATGGGACCCTTGCCGCTGGTGCCGGCCTGGCGCTCCAGATGGGTCCACATGCCCACCAGCCGGGGCAGCAGGTACTGGTACTGGGCCAGCTCCACCTGGAGGCAGCCCTCCTTCGTGCGGGCGCGCTGGGCGAAGATGTCCAGGATCAGGCCGCTGCGGTCGATGACCTGGACGCCGGTGAGCTCCGTCAAAACCCGGATCTGGGAGGGTGACAGGTCGTTGTCGAAGATCACCATGGTGGCCTCGTTGTCGGTCACCATCTGCTTGACCTCCTCCACCTTGCCCTCGCCGATGAAGCTGTGGGGGTCCGGCTTGTCCCGGCTCTGGAGGATGGTGCCCACCACCTGGCCCCCGGCGGTGTCCACCAGGGCGGCCAGCTCCTCCATGCTCTCCTCGTCGGCGCTGTCGGCCCCCAGCACCGGGGAGCGCAGACCCACCAGCACCGCGTAATCTCTTTTCTTTTCCGTGGTCTGTTCCATAGATACCTCGCAATTATCACAGTTATCGTCATTATAGTATATCCGGCGGAAAAAGTAAAATAAAAAAACCCGCATCCTGCGATGCGGGTTTTTGTGTCACGTGACGATTTACTTGTCCAGGCCGAAGCGCTTGTTGAACTTGGC